>NZ_CP120678.1:1985168-2332085 GCF_030273445.1 Selenobaculum gibii | reverse complement strand
GACAAGAAAACAGGTGGTGCATGGCTGTCGTCAGCTCGTGTCGTGAGATGTTGGGTTAAGTCCCGCAACGAGCGCAACCCCTATCATTTGTTGCCAGCACGTAAAGGTGGGAACTCAAATGAGACTGCCGCGGATAACGCGGAGGAAGGCGGGGATGACGTCAAGTCATCATGCCCCTTATGTCCTGGGCTACACACGTACTACAATGGGATTGACAGAGGGAAGCGAAATCGCGAGATGGAGCAAACCCCAGAAACAATCTCTCAGTTCGGATTGTAGGCTGCAACTCGCCTACATGAAGTCGGAATCGCTAGTAATCGCAGGTCAGCATACTGCGGTGAATACGTTCCCGGGCCTTGTACACACCGCCCGTCACACCACGAAAGTCAGTCACACCCAAAGCCGGTGGGGTAACTCTAACGAGAGCTAGCCGTCTAAGGTGGGGCCGATGATTGGGGTGAAGTCGTAACAAGGTAGCCGTATCGGAAGGTGCGGCTGGATCACCTCCTTTCTAAGGAGACATGAGAATTTGAAACAGAATTCTTGTCATCCAGGTCGACACATTTGGCATCTACATTGATTAGTTTTGAGGGAATACAATTTTGTATTGTCTCATTTTTATCTTAGCTTATAATATGGGGGCGTAGCTCAGCTGGGAGAGCACCTGCCTTGCAAGCAGGGGGTCAGGAGTTCGATTCTCCTCGTCTCCACCATAAAAATGTTCTTTGAAAACTACACAGAAGAAACAAATGAAATTAATCAACCTCTCAAAAGAGAGAGTAAATTAACGACATTTTAGGATTCAAAAAAACAAACTAAGCATCAAAAACGATGAACTTAGAGCTTAAATGACGTAAGTCAAGCTACTAAGGGCATACGGCGGATGCCTAGGCGCCAAGAGCCGAAGAAGGACGCGATAAGCTGCGAAAAGCCATGGGGAACTGCAAGTAAGTCTTGATCCATGGATGTCCGAATGGGGGAACCCAGCAGTAGTAATGTACTGTTATCCATGCCAAAGAGCATGAGAAGGTAGACCCGGGGAACTGAAACATCTAAGTACCCGGAGGAAAAGTAATCAAATGAGATTCCCTAAGTAGCGGCGAGCGAACAGGGAAGAGCCCAAACCAGCTGACTTCGGTCAACTGGGGTTGAGGACTGACAAAAAGCGAAATTTATCTAATCGAATGACTTGGGAAAGTCAAGCGTAGAAGGTGAAACTCCTGTAGATGAAAGATAAATAAGTGGGTCAGAATCCAGAGTACCACGAGACACGAGGAACCTTGTGGGAAGCAGGGGGGACCACCCTCCAAGGCAAAATACTCCTTGGCGACCGATAGCGTATAGTACCGTGAGGGAAAGGTGAAAAGAACCCCGGGAGGGGAGTGAAAAGAACCTGAAACCGTATGTCTACAAGCAGTTGAAGCACTATAAATGTGCGACAGCGTGCCTATTGAAGAATGAACCGGCGAGTTACAGTATCTAGCGAGGTTAAGTGGAAAACACGGAGCCGAAGCGAAAGCGAGTCTTAATAGGGCGAAAGTTAGATATTGTAGACCCGAAACCGCAGTGATCTATCCATGACCAGGTTGAAGCTCAGGTAAAATTGAGTGGAGGACCGAACCCGTGAACGTTGAAAAGTTTTGGGATGAGTTGTGGATAGGGGTGAAATGCCAATCGAACGCGGAGATAGCTGGTTCTCCCCGAAATAGCTTTAGGGCTAGCCTCAAGGTAAAAAGTATAGACGGTAGAGCTCTGATCGGGCTAGGGGGCGTAAAGCTTACCGAACCCAGTCAAACTGCGAATGGCTATACTTGTACTTGGGAGTCAGACTGCGAGTGATAAGACCCGTAGTCAAAAGGGAAACAGCCCAGAACGCCGACTAAGGTGTGCTAAGTGGCAAAGGATGTAAAGCTTCACAAACAACCAGGATGTTGGCTCAGAAGCAGCCACCATTTAAAGAGTGCGTAATAGCTCACTGGTCGAGAGGCTTTGCGCCGAAAATGTCCGGGGCTAAAGCACAGAACCGAAGTCGCGTCAGCATACTAAAGTATGTTGGGTAGGGGAGCGTTCTATACACGACGAAGGTATACCGAAAGGAGTGCTGGAGAGTATAGAAGTGAGAATGCCGGTATGAGTAGCGAAAAGGAAGGTAAGAATCCTTCCCACCGAAAGCCTAAGGTTTCCTGAGCAACGATCGTCGACTCAGGGTAAGTCGGGACCTAAGCCGAGGCAAAGAGCGTAGGCGATGGACAACAGGTAAAGATTCCTGTACCACCGATAATTGTTTGAGCAATGGAGTGACGCAGAAGGAAGGTTAAGCGGGCAGATGGAAACGCCTGTCTAAGCTGGTAGGGTGAGATGTAGGCAAATCCGCATCTTAAAAACCTGAGAAGTGACGGAAAGATGTAAGCAATTACATTGAATTTAACTGGACCACGCTGCCAAGAAAAGCTTCTAGTGAGATTAAAGGTGCCCGTACCGCAAACCGACACAGGTAGGCGGGGAGAGAATCCTAAGGTGCGCGGGAAAACCCTCGTTAAGGAACTCGGCAAAATGTATCCGTAACTTCGGGAAAAGGATAGCCATTTTTGGTGAAGCTACAAGCTAGCAGAGCTGAAGAAGGCGACAGAAGAGAGGCCCAAGCGACTGTTTACCACAAACACAGGTGCATGCGAAAGAGAAATCTGAAGTATATGTGCTGACACCTGCCCGGTGCTGGAAGGTTAAGAGGAGGGTTTAGAAGTAATTCGAAGATCTGAATTGAAGCCCCAGTAAACGGCGGCCGTAACTATAACGGTCCTAAGGTAGCGAAATTCCTTGTCGGGTAAGTTCCGACCCGCACGAAAGGTGTAACGACTTGGGCACTGTCTCAACGAGGGACCCGGTGAAATTGAAATACCTGTGAAGATGCAGGTTACCCGCGACTGGACAGAAAGACCCCATGGAGCTTTACTGCAACCTGACATTGGTTTTTGGTAAATAATGTACAGGATAGGTGGGAGACTGAGAATATGGTACGCTAGTATCATAGGAGTCAATGTTGGGATACCACCCTTTATTTACTGAAAATCTAACTGAATGAATAACAAACATCAAGACAGTGTCAGGCGGGCAGTTTGACTGGGGCGGTCGCCTCCGAAAGAGTAACGGAGGCGCCCAAAGGTTCCCTCAGCGCGGCAAGAAATCGCGCGAAGAGTGTAAAGGCAGAAGGGAGCTTGACTGCGAGACGGACAGGTCGAGCAGGTACGAAAGTAGGGCTTAGTGATCCGGTGGTACCGAGTGGAAGGGCCATCGCTCAACGGATAAAAGCTACCCTGGGGATAACAGGCTAATCTCTCCCAAGAGTCCATATCGACGGGGAGGTTTGGCACCTCGATGTCGGCTCATCACATCCTGGGGCTGAAGTAGGTCCCAAGGGTTGGGCTGTTCGCCCATTAAAGTGGTACGTGAGCTGGGTTCAGAACGTCGTGAGACAGTTCGGTCCCTATCCATCGCGGGCGTAAGAAACTTGAAGGGAGCTGCTCCTAGTACGAGAGGACCGGAGTGGACGAACCAATGGTGTACCAATTATGCCGCCAGGCGTACAGTTGGGTAGCTACGTTCGGAAAGGATAAACGCTGAAAGCATCTAAGCGTGAAACCAGCCTTAAGATGAGGTTTCTCATAGAGTAATCTAGTAAGACCCCTTGAAGAAGACAAGGTAGATAGGCCAGATGTGTAAGTACAGTAATGTATTTAGCTGACTGGTACTAATAGGTCGAGGGCTTGACTTAAACAAGCGAAGCAAAGAAGCGGACTGAAAGGAAAGCTGATTTGAGTAAGACGTTTAGTTCCGAGCGAAAGTGAGGAACATCTTATAAAAATGTAGTTAAGATTAATTTCAATTCTTCTGTATAGTTTTGAAGGAACATATCTAAAAAGAAAGTTCACTTCAAAAGAATCTGGTGTCGATAGCTATAGGGTACCACCTGTTCCCATACCGAACACAGTAGTTAAGCCTATACACGCCGAAAGTACTTGGATGGAAACGTCCTGGGAGGTTAGGTAGATGCCAGTTTTGTTTAGCACTCACTTTGGTGAGTGCTTTTTCGTTATTAAGATGAATTTGTATATGTTTGGAATGCAAATAATTTACATAATAAAAGAGCGATTTGGTTAATCGCTCTTTTTATTATATAGTAAGGTATTAAATTCAATTGATTCAGTTTCGCATAGCATACGATCAATATATGGCATATTTTCAAGTTTCAAATTCAGCGTCACCCTATTTTTAAGCATATCTCTATTTGCTGTTGCTAATAGTTTAACTGTGGGGGAAAAAGTGGATCCTTGTTCAACAGCGACTACTAAAGCATATTCGCCGGTATTTAATTGCACAATAGATCCTACAGGAAAAACTGCGATATAGGAGAAAAATTTTTCTAATAATATATTGTCAAACTGTAAATTACTGTTTTGTACCATAATTTTATATGCTTCATAGGGAGCACCAGCATTTTTATAAGGCCGATCAGAAGTAATTGCATCATAAACATCAGCAATTGCAACGATTCGCGCATATTCGTGAATTGCTGTACCCTTTAAGCCTCTGGGATAACCAGTTCCATTAAACTTTTCATGGTGTTGAAATGCAACGTGCATAGGAACAACCGACATATCTTGAGATTGACGCAAGATATCAAATCCATATTCCGAATGTTTTTTTATTACAGCAAATTCTTCCTCACTAAGAGATGCTGGTTTATTTAAAATTCTGTGTGGAATTTTTATCTTCCCAACATCATGCAATAATGCGCCTAAAGAAATTTCTAGTAATTTTTTTGTTGGGTATTGACAACTAATCGCTAACATGGTTGATAAAATGCAAACATTTACGGAATGGGCAAATGTATAATCATCATAACAGCGGATATCGTTCATTTGGACGATATTCGTTCTATTGACGAGCAATGCATCAAGAATGTTTCTTGTAATTTCTTTCATTAATTTTAAGTCTACAGTGTTTGTCAATTGGCATTTACGAAAGGCTATATTGAGATTTTTAATAGCTCTGACTCTTGTTTGTTCAGAAACTATATCATCTGGGTAGTTTATATCGTCATCGTTACTGAATTTTACATACACTGCAGGAATAGCTAAATTATGCAAACGTGCTATGTACTGCTCATTTAAAATTACATCCTTGCTAAGTAGTTTATGACCATCCGCGTCATAAATGTTGCGGGCAACAATCATCCCACTTTTTAGATGCTTGATAGATATTCTCTGCATGATAAAACCCTTCTAAAGTTATTAATCCCTGGATAAATTTTGCTTTATACTTATTTTAACGAATTTAATGTATTAAATCAACAAAATTTTTGATTATATTAACTAATTTGATATTTATTGATAAATATAGGCTTATATTCCCATAAAAATTTGCTTTTAGATACTAATTATCGGAAAATTTTATATTAAATGTAGTCTTCATTAAATCAAAAATTTCGTTTTCATCTAGCGATTTTTCAATATAAAGATTTGGTTCGACGCTTAAATCAACGGAAATATTTTCGCTAATTGCAATTTTTTTGCTTGTTGCGATAAGTTTTACTTTAGGTGTGAAAGTTTTTCTTACTTCGATTTCTGTGACAATACCAAAAGAGCCATCATTTAACTTCACTGTAGTTCCAACTGGAAAGATAGCAACGTGTTCAAAAAATAATTCAAGGATGTCTGGATCGAAATGATTGCCACTTTCTTTTACCATAATCTTATAAGCTTCATAAGGTGGAACTGACGACTTATAAGGTCGATCTGAAGTCAATGCATCATAGACATCCGCAATTGCAACAACCCTAGCATATTCGTGAATTGCTTTACCTTTTACTCCACGTGGATAGCCAGACCCATCGTATTTTTCATGGTGTTGAAAAGCAACGTGCATGGGAACTACAGAAAGATTTTTATTTTTTCTTAATAAGAAAAATCCTAACTCGGAATGCTTTTTCATTACATTCATTTCTTCAGTAGTTAAGCGCCCATTTTTATTTAGAATTTCCAAAGGAATTTTAAGTTTTCCTATATCGTGAAGTAAAGCACCGAAAGCAATTTCGTATAAACGTTTTTTACTGTACTGCTTTAAAATTCCGATGATTGTTGATAATACACATACGCTAATTGAGTGTGAAAAAGTATAAGTGTCAAACTTGCGGATTTCAGTCATTTGAATAATATTATTTGAATTATGTAACAAATTATCAATAATCATATTCGTTGTATCGGTTAGAGATTTTGTATCTAAATCTTCTGTTAACTGACATTTTTGAAAGGCGCGATAAAGAGTTCTAGTGGCCTCAACACGTACAGATTCTTTTAAAATATCTTCGGGTGTATTAATATCTAATGTTGGATTGCCTAAGGAAACATAAATACCAGGAATATATAATGCATTTAATCTGTCGATATAGGTTTTGTTTAAAATGGTGCCTTTAGTTAATAATTTATTTCCGTTCGCATTATAGATATTTAAAGCGACTATCATCCCAGGTCGCAAATTACAGGTGGAAATCTTTTGCATATCTTACCTCGGTTCATCCGTGATTCATAATAAAATATTTATAATAATAAATTTTTTGATGTTTATTTTAAGAAAAAGTTACTTAAAACGACGTTATCTCTGAAAATTTTACATTCTAGAAGCTTTCGTCGCATTAATTTAAAAACCCTTTAAAATATCAACAGCAAGTATAAAAATTATAATTAGCACTATACTAAATGTAAATAAAAATATAGAGGTGAATTTGTGGTGATAAAGAAAAAGCTTTCATTGATTATCAGCATAATGTTGACTTTTGTGCTATTAATATCATTGAGTGGTTGTGATACAAGCAATATTCCAAAACAAAGCGTTGAGCCTGATCAGGCGGTAGAATGGTTGCAGGGGTTTATAGGTAAATTGAAACCTAAAGAACGCATTATTCTTGGATATTATGAGAATCCTTGGGCTGGAACAAGTGAAATTACAGGATCATTCCCAAGCTTAAAACAAAATGGGCAAAACTTAACTGCGATTGCGCCATTTTGGTATAGAGTTGGAACCGATGGGGTTGTAGATTCAAAAGAAAGTCAAGACGTAATTGATACAGCGCGTCAAATGGGATTGAAAATTTATCCGTTAGTCACAAATAAACGTGAAGCAACAGAAAGTATTTTAGGAAATCCTACAATTCGCAGTAAATCAGTGGATAACATAGTGAAAATTGTGAAAGAAAAAAAGTATGATGGAATTAATATTGATTTTGAATTATTACCGCCAGAACAAAGAGAAAACTTAACTTCTTTTATGACGGAGCTGTATCCAAGAATGAAAGCAATCAACAAAACTGTGATTATTTCGGTATTTCCTCAGGTTGATGTACATGAGTCTGTATCGGGTGCATATGATTACCAAAAACTTGCACAAAATGCAGACTATTTGCAAATTATGACGTATGATAATCATTGGTCAACATCTGAACCTGGTCCTATTGCGGCAATAGATTGGTATGAAAAAAATGTGCAATATGCAATAGAGCAATGCGGAAGTCCGAATAAAGTATTAATTGGCGTAAGTGCATATGGATACAATTGGGATGCAAACAATAAAGGAGAGACAATCACTTATCCAGATGCGACTGTATTAGCATCGCAAAAAGGTGCAGAAATTAAATATGATGAGAAATATCAAGCCCCATATTTTAAGTACGATGATCATGAAGTTTGGTTTGAAGATGCACGAAGTACAGCTGCTAAATTAAATATCGTAGCAAAATATGATGTTGCGGGAATTGCAATCTGGCGACTTGGGCAAGAATCTCCAGATATATGGGGAAAAGTCAATGAAATTTTTCCTAAATAATGACTTTTTAAAATATTGACGAATCAAGTAAATATTTGATATACTAAGCAAAGCCCCATATATCGGGGCTTTGTTTATTGTCATATAAATTAAAGAACTAGGAGTTAATTTGTCATTGATGAGTTGACTGGAGGAGATGTCCTTGTGAGTGAAACTTTGCAAGATCGAGTAATAAGGCAAAGACGTAGAAGAAGAAAAAGAATTATTACAGTAGTAATTCTTTTATGTATTTTTATTGCGACTACATGCGCCGCATATTATTGGTTTGATTCTAAATTTTTTGGTAATAGAAATCGTGCTGAAGAAGGGCTAATGGTAGCAGAAGATAAAGTTAATATTATGGTTATGGGTGTAGATCGTCGCGAAGATGATGTTGGCAGATCGGACACTTTATTTGTTGCAACGGTTGACCCAGGAAAAAAAGCAGCAGCTATCTTATCAATACCACGTGATACACGTGTGAAAATTGCAGGGCATGGCTATGACAAAATTAATCATGCCTATGCATATGGTGGACATAAGTTAACGAAAGATACCGTAGAAGGTTTATTGGGAATTCCTATTGATTATTATGTTTTAATTGATACGAAAGCGTTTGAACGAATTATCGATGCCATTGGCGGTATTGATATTGATGTTGAAAAGCGCATGTATTATGAGGACCCATGGGATGATGACGGTGGACTCGTTATCGATTTACGTCCTGGAATGCAGCATATGGATGGAAAAACTGCAATTACGTATGTAAGGTATCGTGATGAAGAAGGCGATATTGGCCGAATTGCTAGACAACAAAAATTCCTGCGTGCGGTGATGGATAAAGTTGCAAGTCCAAGCATTATTCCTAAAATACCAAGCATTATTCAGGAAGTAAGTGCAGCAATTGAAACGGATATGTCAATTAGCAAGATGGTAAGTTTGGCTGGTATTTTAAAAGAAGCGAAAGAAAAAGGTTTGAATGCGGATATGGTGCCAGGGAAACCTGCCTATATTGAGGATATTAGCTACTGGCTTCCTGATGTTGTAAAATTGAGACAATCTTTAGCAACTATTCTTGATGTAAAAATGGATGACCGCGTAGCAAAAGCGATGCAACAAGAAGCGGTTGAATATGAAACTTCAATTCCTAAGGAAATGAAGATCGTAGATGAGCCGAAATCATTGCCACTTGGGGATAAAGACAAAGAAACCGATAAATTAAAAGATAAAAATAAGGATAAAAAAGATGCAACTGACACAGCTAAAAAAGCAGATACAGATAAAAAGTCAGGAGCAAATAAAGAAAGCGAGCAGAAAAAAACACGTTCTTCAACTATCCATGTAGAAGTAGTAAATGCAAGTGGAATTGATGGAGCGGGAAGCGAAGTAGCTTCCATATTACGAAATCAAGGATTCACCGTTACCGGAGTTTCTAATATGACAGCTCCATATAAGAAGACGGTTGTCATTACGAATACTTCAGATAGCTCCGTAGTTGGTAAATTTGCGGCGCTGCCGTTCAATTATTCAATTCAAGTAAATCCAGAAGAGAGTACTGAAAATTTTGCTACGGTTGTTATTGGTAAGGATTATGGAAGTTAATAAAATTAAAGAGGATACTTGGAAGTGTAATAGCTTCCTAAGTATCCTCTTTTGATTATCAATATGTTTGCAAGTTGCATATACTATCACACCTGTGAAGTGGGGTGATAAATATGGAATTTAGTTATTGCGTAAGTGTAGTGTTATTATCTTTTGCTATCTTTGGAGGGTATTGTTTTATCAAGGATTTATGGTTGTGGCACAAAGAACTGAAGATCAAGGAGCATTATGCATTTAGCATCGTCGTTTTAGTGAAAGATATTGAAGAAGATATCGAAGAGATGATTCGTCATTTAATGTTGGAAATTGAAATTGCCGAAATGAATTGCGATGTCATCATTTATGATGATTATTCGCAGGATTTAACATTTTCGATTGCAAAACGACTTGAGAGAGAATATGCATCACTTATGGTTATTCAATACAATGAACAAAATAGCTCTTTTCAGGCGATGTCAAATGCTGCAAAAGGAGACTTTATACAATTTTTAGATACGATTCATTGCATAAATCCGAAGGAGTTCTGCGAAATTGTTACTTGGATTTTCAAGCCACATACGAAGCAGTTTATCTTGTAGCAACTGTGTTCTATCTTTTGTAAATGCTTCATTAAGCAAGAAGAGATGCGCCTGACGTAAATGCATTTGGACGGTAGTTAGCTTCCATAGTGAAGTAACAAAATGATTTCCTGTGAGGTGTAATCGTGTACTTTTTTCAATAGATTTTATTGAAACTATATGAGGAAAATTTATATAGCCGCCAGTGGCGTCTCCGCTGATTTTAGGGTTTCTTGTTTTTAATGGAACTAGTACCAGATCAGGGGCCAGTACTAGGGGTTGCCAAATTGTCGATTGAGTGATTTGAGTTGCTTTTGCCTTTAAAGCGAGCAAATCGATTGTCTGCCTATATGCAAGCCGGCGGATAATCGTTGCTGCTTTGAAGGGGGAAAAGACTTCTTCTCCGTTTGTCAGTAATAGCTGCGTAGAATTTCCAGATGCAGTATAAATCGGAAGAATGGCCGCAATCTCGTTATTAGTTGGCAGAATATGATTCATTGAAAAACTCCTTTCGAACATACGTTCTAAAATCTAAAATAAATAATAGCAAAAATTTAACAAAATAGCAAGCATTGAAAGAAAGGTGGTAGTATATTTCATGGACTTGGATAATCTATCGTTTTCTACTATAATAAATAATAGTGATGCATAATTTTGAGGTGAATAAATGGGCATTTTACGCGTAAGTCAGTTAAATAAATCATTCGGCATTGAAGAGCTTTTTCATGATGTAAGTTTTGAAATATCCGGTGGAGATAAAATTGGTTTTATTGGTGCAAATGGTACGGGAAAAAGTACGTTGATGCGCTGTTTAATGGGGTTAGAGGAGGCTGATAGTGGACAAGTTGTTTTAGCGACTACGGATACCATCGGCTATGTTGAGCAAGAGGCGGAGTTAGAATCCTGGACTTTATGGGAAGAACTATCAAAAGCCTTTGAAGATGTTTTAGCTTGGCAAGAAGAGATGAAAGAGATCGAAGAACGTATTGCAAAAGAGAAAGATGAAGTAGCGCTTGCATCTTTAATGAAAGAATATGCGCATGTAGTTGATAAATTTGAACGGGCGAGTGGCTATGATTATGAAAGTATGATTAAACGCGTTGCTACAGGGCTTGGATTTACGGCGGAAGATTTTAAAAAGAATGTAAATCATTTCTCTGGTGGGCAGAAAACGAGGATTTGTTTGGCGAAAGCTTTGATTCGTCGTCCCGATTTTTTATTTTTGGACGAGCCAACAAATCATTTAGATATTGAAATGGTAGAATGGTTAGAGGACTTTCTTATTGGGTACTCAGGTGGAGTATTGATTATTTCTCATGACCGTTTTTTCCTTGACCGCGTGGCGAATCGGATAATTGAATTAGAAAATAAAGAAGTTGTTGCTTATACTGGGAATTATAGTAGATTTACTGAACTTAAAGCAGAGCGCCGCGCTGCATTGGAGAGTGCATATCAAAAGCAGCAAGTGTATATTACAAAAACAGAAGAATATATCCGTAGGTACAAAGCGGGAATCAAGTCAAAACAGGCACGTGGCAGAGAAAAGCAGTTGAATCGTTTAGCGCGCATTGTATTGCCTCCCAATAGTGTTGGGTTTAATTATTTTGCATTTAATCCGCCAAGTGAATGTGCACAGCGAGTTGCGGAATTAGAAGATGTTGCGGCAGCATATGGAAGTCAAGAAATATTCAAGCATATTTCAATGTTAATTCGAAATGGTGATGGGATTGCATTGGTAGGTCCGAATGGTGCGGGAAAAACAACACTTCTCAAAATCCTTGTAGGTGAAATGGAAGCTATCAATGGAAAAGTGAAGTTGGGCAGCCGTGTCAAGATGGGATATTTTTCGCAACAACATGAAGGATTAAATCTGGAAAATAGACTTTTAGATGAATTAATTTATGAATATGATTTAACAGAAGAACAAGCAAGACATTACTTAGGAGCATTTTTGTTTCATGGAGATGATGTTTATAAAATCATTGGTGATTTAAGTGGTGGTGAAAAATCACGGTTGGCATTTTTGAAATTAATGCTTACGGGCGCTAATTTTCTCGTGCTCGACGAGCCGACGAATCATTTAGATATTCCAGCGAAGGAAGCCGTAGAAGAGGCATTAATGGCGTTTCCGGGCACGTTTATTACCGTTTCCCATGACCGCTATTTTTTGGATAAAGTAACGAATGGTACGTTTGAATTAGCAGGTGGCGTATTAACCGAATACAACGGAAACTATAGTTATTATCATGATAAAAAATTAGAAGCACAAAAAGAAGCTGCTGAGTTAGCAAGAGAAATTGAGGATCGTAAACCTAAACAACCTAGTGCGGCGAAGCTGGAATCGAAAAAAGGCAAACCACGTAATTTAAGTGGTAGTAAACGTATCGAACTCATGCAAAAATATGAAGGTGAGATCGCTATGTTAGAGATGGAGTTAAAGGGTATTGAGTTTCAGTTAAATACCCCAGAAAATCATACAGATGCTGAGAGTAGTAAAAAGTTAGCAGAGGAATATCAAAGAGTAGAAAGTGAACTTGCTGAAAAATATGATCTTTGGGCGCAGTGTAGTGAAGAGGAATCGTAACTGGCAATCAAAGAATAAGATAAAGGCCGACTCGTGCATTGACTTGCACTGAGTCGGTTTTTGTTCTATGGCGATAGGTTTTATATAGTATAGCTAAGCGCTAATACAAGAGAAACCGGTTTCTCACCTAAGGTGAGAAAATGAAGTTAAATAAGTTAGTTGAGATGGCAAAAGAAGGAGATAAAGTTGCATTTCAAGAAATTTGTGAACGGTTTACTGGGCTGATAAAGAAACTTGCCTATCAATCGCATTTACGCCCAATTGCTGAAGAAGCTATGTCGATTGGCTTTCTTACAGTCGTCGAAGGGGTGAAAATTTATAATGACTCAATGGGAGACCCCTTTGAAGGGTATATACAAAGTAAATTAAAGTTTGCGATGTGGAATCTATTTAAACGTGAACGAGGTCGTTGGGAAAAAGAATACAGTGTAGAAGTTCAGCAAGGTGAAGATTTAAGTTTATTAGAGCGGTTGGTAGCTGGTGTTGATATTGAGTTAGAGATAGAGCATAAATTATTAACGGAAGAATTGATGCGATGGATAGAATTTTTACCGAAAAAACAACGGCAGGCAGTTTTACTTACTTTAGTATTCGAAAAAGGGTTAACGGAAACGAGTAAGTTACTCAATATATCGCCTCAAGCGGTATTTAGTCTTCGTAATCGTGGGATTGCAAAGCTTCGTAAATCTATGCAATTAATATGAAAATAGAACTTGTGATGGATATTTACATTTATTGAAAAGATCAGTATAATGAAACTATGGTTAAAGGATTGCGATGGAGAGGTAATCCTTTAACGAGTTGATGGATAGTTTTTTGAGTTTAAGTACGATAAAGGTACTTATCGAAAATAATTATTAGCCCGACTCAAGCAAAAAAAGCACTATTTCATCTTGAAATAGTGCTTTTTGCTGTTTTCAAACAGGATTTTATGTAATGAACGAGAATAGATATTTACATATAGAACATAAGTGCGGAGGAGTTTAGCAGTGGATTTTGACGGCCTAATGATAGAAGGAATAGTAGAAGTCGTTATCTTTGAAAGTGATGATGGGAGATTTTCAGTATTTAAAATAAAACCCTCTGGGAATAAAGGGCTGATTAATGTTACGACAAATGCTCCTGCTCCGCTCGTTGGTGAACAAGTTGAATTGATTGGCGAATGGACATCGCATCCTAAGTTTGGTGAGCAATTCAAAGCCACAGGAATAAAGCGTATAGAACCGACAAATGTCAAAGGAATTGAACGGTTTCTTGCTTCTGGAGCAATCAAAGGGGTCGGTGCGGCAATGGCAAAACGTCTCGTTGATAAATTTGGCTCGGAAACACTGCAAATTATTGAATATTCGCCGAAACGTTTACAAGAGGTAGATGGAATCGGAAGGAAAAAAGCAGAAGCCATTCACTTGGCTTATAGTGAACAGGCGGAGCTTCGCGAAGTGATGATTTTTCTTGAATCACATGGAGTATCGGGAACTTATGGTGGAAAAATCTTTGCTAAATATGGTTCTTTTTCTGTTGAAGTCGTTAAAAATGATCCTTATCGCTTGGCGCGAGATGTTGATGGAATTGGATTTCGTACGGCTGATCAGATTGCTAATGCATTAGGTGTTGAAAAAAATGATGAATCACGTATTGTTGCAGGGATTCATTATGCTCTATTACAGATTGCCAACCTAGGACATTGTTGTGTACCTGAAGCAATGCTTGTAGAACAGACAGCAAAGTTATTGGTGATTGAACGCAGTGATGTGGCTAGAGAAATTACCCGGTTATTAAAAGATGAAAAGCTATGTTTTGAAGAGCAGGGAAATGAAATGCTGATTTATCCGCCCAACCTTTATTATGCAGAAAAAAATGTAGCTCAGCGGTTATTACAGTTAAGAGATTATGCACAGCCTTTATCTTCTGAAGCTGCGAATGAAGAAGTGGCTGAATGGGAAGAGAAGAGTGGGATTGTTTTAGCTGCGAAACAACGTGAAGCCGTTGTGTCTTCCTTAGAGTATGGGGTATTGGTGCTTACGGGGGGACCGGGCACAGGAAAGACTACGGTTGTAAAGGGAATTATTGAAGTGCTCGAAAATCAGGGAATGCAAATTTTACTTGGAGCACCAACGGGCAGGGCGGCAAAACGGCTTAGCGAAGCCAGTGGGAAGGAAGCTATTACGGTGCATCGTATGCTGGAGTCAAATGGCGTTGATACGGGCTTTGCCCGTGATGAGGATGAACCGTTAGAAGCAGATGTGATTATTATAGATGAAGTTTCGATGATGGATATTTCTTTGATGAGTCATTTTCTTGAAGCCGTACCGAGAGGAAGTCGGGTAATTTTAGTTGGGGACGTAGACCAATTGCCAGCAGTTGGCCCAGGGGCAGTTTTAAAAGATGTTATTCGGTCAAAGAAAATTCCAACCGTGCGTCTTACAGAAGTTTTTAGGCAAGCTGGCGAAAGTATGATTGTTCTTAATGCCCATGCAATTAACCGGGGTGCGTTGCCTGATTGCAAAACAAGTACGGATTTTCAATTTAGAGAATTTAATGATGATCGTGATATTGCAAATGCAATTGTTGAAATTTGTACCCGCGAATTGCCTAAAGAAAAATTTGATGCAAATAAAGATATACAAGTATTGACACCGATGCATCGGTTGACGTGTGGTACGGAAAACCTCAATCATTTATTGCAAGATGCAATGAATCCTCAAGAGGATGACAAACCGACAATTGCAAATATGAATTATACGTTTAGGCTTGGTGACAAGGTTATGCAGATTCGTAACAATTATACGAAAAATGTTTTTAATGGTGATATAGGGTTTATCGTTGAAATTCATAATGATAAAGCAAAAGTTCGGTACTTAGATACGGAAGCAGTTTACGAAAAAAATGAACTGATTGAACTACAGCTTGCTTATGCAATGAGTGTGCATAAAAGTCAAGGTAGTGAATATCCTGTTATCGTTATGCCACTTACTTCTGGTCATCATATTATGTTGCAACGCAATTTACTCTATACTGCGGTGACTAGGGCGAAAAATAAAGTGATTTTACTCGGAACGAAAGCGGCACTTTATACGGCAGTCAGCAGTGATAGAACGCGGAAAAGATATTCTTTATTAGCTGAACGTTTACAACAAGGATAAGGTGATTTTATGATTAAGCTAATTTATCATACGTTTTTAAATATGCTGTTTCCACCGAAATGTCCGGTTTGTCGTTGTTATGTTGGGCAGCAAGGCGAATGGTGTATGAGATGTTTAGAGCAAGTCTTATCTATTCGTACTATTAATGTAGGACAACATCATTTAAAATATTTGGACGAGTGTCAAGTGCTATGTCAGTACAGAAGTGGAATGAAAAAAATTATTCAGCATATTAAGTTTTATCAAGCATTAAAATATGTACCGCATATTCATTGGCTTTTAAATAGAGAAGGAGATTTGGTAAGTTTTAAGTGTATAGATATTGTTTCTGCAGTACCGCTGCATGAATCAAGACTAAAAAGCCGTGGCTATAATCAAAGTGAAAAATTTTTTTATCCTTGGATAAAGGAAAAAGGCTGGCTTTGGCAGAATTTATTAATGAGAAAAAAAGATACTGTCCCACAATATGAACTAAGTTCCAAAGAGCGTCAGAAAAATATTAAGAATGCATTTGTTATGAGACCAAATTACAATATACAAGATTGTACGATTCTTTTGGTAGATGATATTTTTACAACTGGTGTTACGATGGATGAATGTGCAAAGGTTTTAAAATCAGCTGGGGCGAAAAAAGTAATTGGGTTAGCATTGGCAACAGATGCTGAATATTAGATGATAATTTAAGATAAGGTTGTTGAATAGCTTTAAGATAAGTCGTTGAGGAGGATTGTTGGTTATGGGGTTGAAAAATTGTCCTGAATGCGGGAAGTTGTTTGTTAGCGGTACGATACCTATGTGTCCAGCATGCTATGAACAAGAAGAAAAAGATGAAATGAAGATAGTAGAGTATTTACGAGAAAAAAATAAAGCGTCTATGGAAGAAATCCATGAAGCTACGGGAGTAAAAGAACGTACAATTTTTCGGATGATTAAAGCAGGAAGATTTATGGGGATCTCGGATATATCTTATCCTTGTGAAGTATGTGGTACGTTAATTTTTGGTGGAAGAATGTGCGATAAATGTAATACTGATTTCTTAGAACAGGTGAAAAAATCAAATCTTGATCGTGCAGCGAAAGTACAAATAGAGAGCGATAAGAATAGAGGAGCGGGTATGTATAGCAGGGAAAGGGACAGATATAGATAAGGTGATTTTTCAGAAGAAAATTTGAAAAAACGAAAGAGTAGGTTTTCTAAGATAAAATAAGAAAATAAGAGAATACTGGTGAAAATGAACTAAAATGCCTTAAAATCGCGGATTAATATCTGCGGTTTTTTTTTCGATAAAAATATAGAATAAGAAAATCCCGAGGTGGGTGTGAAAAATGATGATTAATAATATTCAAAGTTTGATAAAAGGGTATGTTGATACGAAATCTGTGAGTAATCAACGAAATGAAGTCAAGACGAAAAACGTTGCTAAAGATGAAGTTGTATTGTCTTCACAGGCGCAAAATTTCCACGAATTCTTACAAAAAGCAAAGACTTCATCGGTCATTCGTTCAGAGAAAATTGATGCATTATCAATGCAAATTTCTCAAGGGACATATAGCGTTGATTCAAGAGTATTAGCTGAAAAGATGCTTAATACACGTTGGTAGTAAACATGAGAAAGGAAAAGTTTATTTATGTGGCTAGAGCTTAGAGAGATTCTTACGAAACTGGTGGAAGTTTATCAGCAGATGCTAGGGTTAAGTAAACAAAAGCGCATTGCATTAGTAGGTGTGAACATCTCGGAGATTGAAAGGATAACGAAACAGGAACAAGTATTGCTATCTGTAGTAAATCATTTGGAAAGAGATCGAAAAAAAATTCTGTTGAAAATTAGAAAAAATATAAACGAGCAATATGCAAATGCCGACATCATCACATTGATTTTACAATGTGATGATGAAAATAAGGCATCTTTAATTGAGTCACATGAGAGATTGAAAGAAATTATTGAAAAAGTACAAACTCATAATAAAACCAATACGGATTTAACGATGCAAGCATTATCAGCTGTGAATTATCAACTGAATGTTTTGTCGCAAGCGAGTGTTGCTCCTACTTATGCAGATGGTGGCAAAGAAGTTGTAGACAGAAAAAAAAGGTTGAATTTTGAAGCATAAGCAAAGTTGAAAGGACGATTACCAATGTGGCAACAAATCAAAGACGATATGAATTTGATGGTTCTGCTTATTCAAGAATTGCTTGCAGTATCGGATGAAAAGGATCAATTGTTTATTGCGAATGATATTGCAGGAACCGAAGTGGTCTTTAAGAGAGAACAGGAACTGTTAAGTAAATTAACATCAGTTGAAAATAGATATCAATCCATTATTCAGAATGTACGAAAACGATACGGAATGGATGAAACGTGCTCGTTTGTTGAAGCAATCATGTTGGTAAGGCCTGCGCAAATGAAAGAGCTAATAGATTTATCTAATGCTATCGTTCGATTTTCAGAGAAATTAAAACAACGAAATGAGCGTAGTAGAAAAGTGATGAATAAGGCGAAAAGTTTTATTGATTTTAACATTAATGTACTAGCTCAGACGGTTGCAAGTGATACCTATGCACCACAAGGGCAAGAGGGAACGGCAGTTAGAAAACGAGCGATGTTTGATCAAACGATTTAAATAGGAGTGAAGAATAAATGAGATCGACCTTTGGCGGATTAAATACAATGGTACGAGGTTTATATGGAAATCAAGTTTCTTTGGATACAGTTGGTAATAATATTACGAATGCTGCTACGCCAGGTTACTCTAGACAAACCGTTAATTTAACAACAACAAAACCGCAAACCATGCCTGGAGTCTATGGAGATTTCAAAATTGGTACTGGCGTAGATGTTGATTCTGTAGTTAGAGCAAGAGATACATTTGCTGACAGACAGTATTGGAAAGAAAATTCAAACTTAAATAAGTCTACAACACAACAATATACATTAAGTAAAATCGAAAGTGTATTTCAAGAGCCTACAGATACAGGCCTTCAAACGGTAATTAGCCAATTTTATAAATCCTGGCAGACACTATCGACAAATGCCGGAGAATACAGTAATCGTGTTGTTGCTCGAGATACAGGAAAACAACTTGTTAATTCGATGAATCATATTAAGACGCAGCTAGACGATTTGGTTGCCGATAATAACACACAATTGTCTTTACAAAAGGATATGATTAATCAAACGTTAGATCAGATATTGAGTTTGAATAAACAGATTGTGACGTTAGAAGCCGGATCGAATGGTTGGGCAAATGACTTACGCGACCAAAGAGATTTGTTAGTGGATAAATTATCAGGATATATGAAAGTTGACGTTACAGAGCTTTCGAATGGTTCCTACAGTATTACATGTGGGGGAACGACGATTGTTGACGGAAACAGTAGATTGGAAATGGATGTATCGGTGCATACAGATCCAGAATATAATATTCCCATTTATACATTGGTAGAAAAATCTACGGGAATAGCAATGGATGTAAAAGACGGCTCAGTAAAAGGAATCTATGATTCTGTGGATAATGTGAAAAATTATTTGGATCAGATGACAACGATGACAGCGTTTTTGCTAAATGATTTTAATGAGCAACATAAGGCTGGTGTAGGACTAAATGATGAAACCGGTATTAATTTCTTCGATCCCAAAACAAACGCTGCTGGTGCAGATACTGATTTTTCTACGCTTGTTTATTTCAATGGACAATGGAGTATTGGTGGCACGGTAACGCGTGATACCGATGGCAATGTTACTAATGTTGTGGGCGGTACTCACATGACAAAGGTGGATATATTAAACTCATTAAAAGTAAATGCTGAATTTGATGAAACTGGCGGTACGGATAAAATCGCTGCAAAAGCTTCGAAAAGTACGGATGCAAACGGTGAAAATACAGCTTCGGGTGCAAATGCTTCATTACTTGGCGATTTATTGCAAGTAACGACGAGTACAACCCTTGGTGGTAAAAGTATGACGGGATATTATACTGGTATGATTGGCCAACTTGGGATTCAAGCGCAAGAAGCTGAACGCAATGTAACAAATCAAGAGACTATTGTTTCACAAGTGGAAGGCTGGCGTCAGCAAGTTTGTGGAGTGAACTGGGATGAAGAATTATCAAATATGATTAAATTTAACAAAGGTTATTCCGCTTGTTCGAGATGCCTAACTACGATGGATGAGATGTTAGATAAATTAATCAATAGTACAGGAACTGTAGGAAGGTAGTGAGAAATAGATGCGTGTAAGTAGTAATCAAATGTCAAATAATTATCTTAGACAATTAAATAATGCCTATGGTAGACAACAAAAATTGATGGAAAAAACTGATGGATCAGATATTCATCGTCCTTCAGATAATCCTGTAAATTGTGTACGGACAATGCTATTTAATAGCAGTTTAGTACAAAATGAACAGTTTACAAGTAATTTAAATGATGCAGTTTCGTGGATGAAGTCTACGGATTCAGCGATGAGTCAGATTGCTGACCAGCTCAAGACGATAACAGAAAGAGTAAGTCAGAGTGCAAATAGCTATCAATCTGCATCGGATATGAAAGCAACAGCAAATGAAGTGACTGAAATTATTAATCAGATTGTTTCAGTGGCAAATGGTCAACTAGGAGATAGGTATATATTTTCCGGTCAATCAGATAAAATAAGACCATATTCTTCTGATAGTACAGGAGCAATAACGACGACAGTTGAGAATAAAATTGATTTATACTCTTTAGATGAAGACCAAAAGCGTACCTTTGGAACCGAAAAGTTAGTGGTTATGACTGGTAGTGACGGTAATACATACTATGCAAATCCATCTAATGGAGAAGTTTATGAAAAATCGTATGTGACTTCCCAAACAAAAGATAAAACGCCTGCCGAGGCAAGTATTGGAAATTTAACAGGCGGGCTATTTGATGCAACCGGTACTGGCCGACCTTTTGATCATATTAATACGGATGGACAATATGTCGGGACGGGAACTACTTCGATTCCTTATACTGATACAGTAGGTGGAATTACACTAACTCTTTCAACAAGCACGAAAACTGTAGTGAAATATAATGGAGATTTAAATAAAATTTCAATGCCAATTCAAAATGGCGGTGCGAAACCTGAATCAGATAGTGTAAATATGACGGGGGCGGATTTATTCGGTACTGATATCTTTGGGGGACAGGGTTCATCTTTGTTAAATGATCTTTTTGAGATTCGAGATAAAATAAGTGCAGGAGATGTGCACTGGTTATCCGAGACCGGAATTACATTAGCGAATAATTCACATGATTATGTTATAAATAAAGAATCTGAAATTGGCGGAAGATTATCTTCTTATGAGATGACAAAATCTATTTTTGAAGATAATAATACGGTTATTACAGGAGATATATCAGGAGTTAGTGATGCTAAAGTAGATGAGGTTATCACGGATTTACAGATGGCGGAGATTGTTTATCGATTATCGCTATCTGTAGGAAGCAAAATTTTACCGCCATCATTGGCTGATTACCTATAAAAGGAATGAGGTATAATGAAATGCCTAAATATTCGCAGTGTATATGCACAGATTGGCCAGCATACTGAACCTGGAAAAATGAAACTTGATACTCCATATCCTCAAGTTTACACTGGGGATAGTGATCCATATAAATTAGATATACATACAACACAACTTAAAATAGAATTTGATTTAACAGATTTTTGGAATTCTATCGGGAAAATGGAATGGAAAGCATTTGGAGATAAACAAAATTCGATTGCTAGTGAAAAGGCTACTCAGGGAACTGAACGGCGTGCACGTGAGGGACGAGAATTGATGGAAGCTGGGGGAAGAGATCATAAGGTTATATCAAGGCAATCTCTAGCGCATACGAATACAATTTCTGATGATAAAACTATTGTGATTAAACAACCTGCTCCACCAGTATTTCATGTGTTTTTAGGAGAGTATCAGAATGACACTCCATATGGAAAACCAAGAATTGAGGCAAATTTAAAGCCCGTTAAAACAGATTATCAACCAATGCAGGCGGAAACTTATTTAAAACAAAAGCAAAGTATTCGAATGTGGGTTACAGATGGGAAATATGATATTTATGCATGAGGAGGGATTGTATGAAGAGTTTTACAACAACTAGATTTGGGAAAATTGAAGTTGGAGAAACTGATATAATAAAATTTGTTGAGGGAATTCCAGGATTCCCAGAAGAAAAAGAATTTGTAATGATTCCTTTTGGGGAGAATGAACCCTTTGTATTTATGCAATCTTTGAGGGATCCAGATTTGGCATTTTTGTTAACTGATCCATTTTTATTTTTTAAAAAGTACGAATTTGTTTTATCAGATGAACTCTTAGAAGAGTTAGAAATAAGAGAGCAATCAGATTTTAACATCTATTGTATTTTATCAATACCAGATAAAAAAGTTAAAAATACGACAGCTAATTTAGCGGCGCCTCTTATTGTACAAAATCATACCAAGCAAGCAATACAATTGATTTTGGAAAAAACAACTTACACGACTAGGCATCGATTGTTTCAAGAAGAATCTGCTGAAAGGGGGAATTGATGATGTTAGCGTTAACACGCAAACCTGGTCAGCAGATAATGATTGGTGATAATATTTTAATCAATATTGTTGATGTGCAAGGTGATAGTGTTCGTATAGCTATTGATGCACCAAAGGATATACGGATTTATCGTGGTGAGTTATACAAAGCGATTGTTGAGGAAAATAAACGGGCAGGGGTAGTGCCGGATAATATTGATTTCAACAATATACCAAAAGGGTAAATTGGAGTTTGACTAGGAAAGCAATGGACTGATAAAAATCTATGGAGGGATATCGAAATGATTAAGGGTGTAACTGGAATTCATGATGTAGGTGGAAAAATAGCGCCAGTCGCGCTAAATGATTCTATAGAGATAAAAAAAGGTAATATATCTGAAATAAAATCTTATACTAATTTAAATCAGAGTAACAGTGCAACTGAATTTGATCTTAATAATAGCAATATAAACAAGAAAAAAGACAGCGAAGATAGAAATCTTACTGAAGAAAATGTTGATGAGATGTCAGACGCATTAAATGATTTGATGAAAAAAATGAATTATGATATTGAATTTAGCTATTATAAAGATTTAGATCGTTTAGTTATGAAAGTCGTGGATAGAAAAACACAAGAAACGATAAAACAAATGCCACCAGAAGAAATGTTAGATACATTAACAAACTTAAGAGAATGGATTGGGGTTTTCTTGGATAAAAAGGCATAGGAGGGATTAATTATGAGCGGTATTTATGGATTAAGTGGATCTGGAATGGATATTGATGATTTAGTAAAAGGAATGATGAAAACTCAACAGGCTAAATATGACAAATTATACAAACAGAAAACTGTTCAGACATGGAAAAAAGAAGCATATAATGATATTTATAAATCTGCGTATAAATTTCGATATAATACGTTAACTGATTATAAATTACAATCAAATATGAGCGCGAAGGCAACGTCTAGTACAGATTCATCAGTAGTTACAGCAAAAGCACTTGGAGATGCTGTACAAATGACGCATGATGTTTCTGTAAAGCAGTTGGCTAGTAGTGCTTATTTACAATCAAAAGAGAAAATTACTCGCGGCGATTCTGAAGCTAGAGCAAAAACTATTGAAAATGCTCAAAATACTTATATAAAAAAGGCGCAAGAAGGAAAAGCAGACGAGGCTCAGCAGGCATATGAAACAGCTTATAATGCTGCGATTTCTACCAATCCCGACGATGAAGATGCTGCAAAGGCTGCGGGGAATAACGCGAAGCAGGCTTTTTTAGACCAAATCGCAATAGATGTACACGATGATGCTGTAAAAGCAGGAGAAGATGCCGGTAAGGCATATGATCAAAGTACAAGCATTACATTATCTGATATTGCCGGAATTATAAGACCGAGTGATGCAGAAGATACTGATATAGCTTTGGCATTTAGTATTGATGATGGGATTAATGGGAAAAAGTATGTAAAATATACTTATAAAGATCTTGAAGATGGCAAAACGTTAAATGACCTTGTTTCTGATATTAATAAATTAGGTACTAATGTCCAGGCCTCTTATGATAATAATAATGATTCTTTTTCTCTTTATAATAAAATAGGTGGAGAGAACAATAAAATAGAGTTAAATATTGAAAGTAGCTTTAGTCAAACAACTTCTGATGGAAAAACAGTAGATTATACTGTAGGCGAAACGGCGATGGGGAAAAGTGCTAACTTTATCAATAATCTTCACTTAGCACAATACAATTCAGAAACTAAAGAATTAGGTGAAGCGAAAAGCTTCACAGCTGTAGATGGCAAGTATAATTCTATTGAACAAACTGGGAAATCAGCGATTGCGATTATTGATGGAAAAGAGTATACTTCTGAATCAAATAGTATAACTGCAGGTAGTGTAATATATACATTAAATAAAGTAAGCTCGACAGATAGTTCAGGTAAACCTGAGTCAACGAAAGTAACTATTAATAGTGATACTGATACAATAGTGAAATATGTTAAGAAATTTGTTGAGGATTACAATACATTGCTGGATCAGTTTAATACGCAAATTTATGCTGAATATGATTCTACTTATTTACCACTTACTGATGATGAAAAGTCGGAAATGACGGATGAACAAATAAAAAAATGGGAAGAAAAATCTAAAACGGGTCTTTTGTCTAAAGATTCTATTCTGAAAGATACAGTGAATCAAATGCGAAGTGCGCTAGGATCAATTATTTCGGGCACGGGAAATGATTATAATTCTTTTGCATCATTAGGTATTACGACGACCGACTACACAGAACATGGTAAGATTGAATTGGACGAAGAAAAATTACGCAAAGCTTTAGACAAGGATCCTGACGCTGTTTATAAAATTTTTGTTAACTCAACTGATTCTGATGGAGAACCAGGAATTATTCAAAAACTTAGTGATACGATGAACAGTGCATTAGCTAAAATTAAGTCTCAAGCGGGAACAACTGCAGATGTAGATGATCAAAGTTATGTTGGATCAAAAATTGATCGTTTGAATGATCAGATGACTACGTTAAAAGCTCGTATGGAGAAACAACAGACTTCACTATATAAAAGATTTAATGCAATGGAAACGGCGATTGCGCAAATGAACCAGCAGGCTAGTTATCTCACGAGTGCTTTTGGTAGTTAAGAGAGGGTGTATATAAATGCAGCAAAATGCGGCACAAACGGCAGAGTATTATCGTAGACAACAAATTTTGACCGCAACGCCGGAGCAACTTACGCTCATGCTTTATAATGGTGCTTTGAAGTTTATTAATGAGGGCACAAAAGCAATGAAAGAAAAAGACTATGAAGAATCTAATAAAAAATTTATTAGAGTACAAAATATTCTTAGTGAACTACAAGCGACCTTGAAAATGGAGTATGAGATATCTGAAAATCTTAATGCGTTATATGATTACTCTAAACGTTGTTTGGTAGAGGGTAATATAAATGATGATTTAGAAAAAATTGAAGAAGTAAAAGAAATCATTACTGAAATCAGAAATGCATGGCATGAGGCAATGAAAATTGCAAAAAAGGCAAGGTGAGTAAATGGGGAAAGATTTAAATAATGCTAAAGCTTTATGGAATCGTTATCTCGTACTTACTGGAGAAATGAAAAAGTTTATAAATCAAGATGATGTAGATATGTTTTTGAATTTATTAGAACAGAGAAATATTTTACATAATCAATTGCAAGAGATGGGCATTGGTGAATTTGAGCGAAGTCCAGAGGGAAAGAGTTTAGGCTCAAAAATAAAAATAATTAATGCAGATATTCAATATAAAGCTCAAATTTGGCTTAATCAGGCGAAGGGTCAGGAAAGAAAAGTTAATGCTTATAGTTCATTAGGATATGGTGATAATCGTTTTGGAGCAAATTTAAATTTTTATAAATAAAATTAAAAAAATTAAAAAAATGCTTAAGTAAAATAAAAAAATGACGATATAAATAATAAGAAGATTAAATCAAAGGTACTAATCGCTGAGCGATCGGCAGTGATTTTTACCTTTTGAGATAATTTCAGGCATGGAAGCCTGTTGATTAAATGCAAAATCAGGGAGGAAGATTTATTATGGCAATGGTAGTAAAAAATAATATGTCAGCGATTAACACGCTGAACACAATGACAAAAAATAATAGTGCATTAGGGAAGAGCATCCAAAAATTATCATCTGGTATGAAAATCAATGGTGCGGCTGATGATGTAGCTGGTTACGCAATATCTGAAAAAATGCGTGTGCAAATTCGCTCTTTAGATCAAGCTAACCAAAATGCGCAAAATGGTACTTCATTAATGAAAGTTGCTGAAGGTGCAGTTAGTTCAACAGTTGAAATTTTGAAAACTTTAAAAGAAAAAGTTATCAATTCAGCCAATGATACAAATACAACTGCTGACCGTAAAATGATTCAAAATGAATTGGATCAAGCAATTGACCAAATCAATGATAATGCGTCTGTTACATTCAATAACAAACTTCTTGTTGATGGTTCCATGAACAAAAAAGTAGATGCTACTAAGACTACATATGTTAATGAATCATTGAGCACAGATACAACTAGTACTACTAATTTAACTGCGTTAACAGATCGCAATGGTAACAGTCTTGATATCAAAACAACTGATACAGTGAATATTTCTTGGGTGAAAAATGGTAAAACAGAAACTACTTCCATTAAAGTGGCAGCGGGTACTAACTTAGGTGCTATTCTTCAAAAAATGGATACTGCAGCTACAGTTGGTGCTGATAGTAAAATTGGTGTGAATGGTCAAAGTGTTCAACAATACTCTGCAAACGGTGAGAATGTTATCAGTTTTGTAGCAGGTACTGCTGGTGTAACAGCTGGTATTTCTGGTTTTACTATTAGTGTAAGTGATGTTAATGGTAACGTACGTAAATCTATTAATGACAAACTTAACAACTGGAGTGAATCAGTTCGCGGTGAAAATGATTCAAACGAAAATTCGTTAAATCTACAAATTGGTACAAAATCCAACCAATCCATTAATGTTGGTATCTCTGATA
Organism: Selenobaculum gibii; assembly: GCF_030273445.1. NCBI lineage: Bacteria > Bacillati > Bacillota > Negativicutes > Selenomonadales > Sporomusaceae > Anaerosinus > Anaerosinus gibii. The sequence continues at coordinate 2,305,264 of NZ_CP120678.1, read as the reverse complement.
TGAGAGCTATGGCTCTTGGACTTCAAGGTGCTGATGACTTAACTGGTACAGCTAAGAATATTGATGTTACTACAGTTAAAGGTGCTAATGCGGCTATTAATGTAGTTGACAATGCTATTCAAAGAGCGCTTAACGAACAAACTAAACTTGGTGCTGTTCAAAGTCGTCTATCTTATACAAGTGACAACTTAACAACTTCAAGTGAAAACGTACAAGCTGCAGAATCCACAATCCGCGATGTAGATATGGCAAAAGAAATGACGAACTTTACGAAGAATAACATTCTTCTTCAAGCTTCGCAATCTATGCTTGCTCAAGCAAACCAATCTACACAAGGTGTACTTAGTTTATTACAATAATTTAAAGACTTTTTATAATCTTAGTATAAATGATATGGTGTGGATCATATATTTATCTATAGATTTAAACATGGAAAAGGAGGATGGCGACATCCTTCTTTTTTTGTAATTAAATTTAAGTAAGGGATATAAGCATATAGTTTACTTAAGTTTAATTATGAGGTGTTATATATGAAAATATCCGCATGCATTATTGCGAAAGACGAAGCAGACAACATAAGAGAGTGCATAGACAGTCTAAAAAAGCAAGTCGATGAAATTATTTTAGTTGATACTGGATCAACTGATAATACAATAGCAATTGCTAAAAATTGTGGGGCAAAAATATTGCAATATCAATGGGAAAATGATTTTTCCAAAGCAAGAAACTTTGCTATTAAGCAAGTTTCTTGCGATTGGATTGTGTTTTTAGATGCTGATGAATATCTTGCTTTGCCTAAAAAAGATAAGTTACGTGACTGTTTAAAATTTGTAGATTCGAAATATAATGCGATTTTAACCAAACTTATTAATATAGATGTTGATAAACAAAATAAAGTGCTAGACTTTTTTTATACGATACGCATTTTTCGCCATCAATGTGGGCTGAACTATCAGGGTAAAATTCATGAACAATTACAGGGACAATCAGGCGAATTTGTAAAGGCTGTTAAATTAAATGATGATAAAGCTGTTATTTATCATACAGGCTATTCTACTCATCGACTTATCGATAAAAGTAAGCGTAATATCATTATGCTAAAGCAGGAAATAGTAGGGGGAAATACGAACTATTTAAATTATCGTCATTTAGCGGAATGCTATGCAAATATCGAAGAGTATTCCCAGGCGTTGATCTACTTACGAAAAGCACTAAGTATGCCAAAAATAAAAACGACATATGAAAGTCGTTTTTATCAAGTATATTTAGTAACATTACGTGAGTGCAAATTAAACAATACAGATGAATTTTATGAAGTCTTACAAGAAGCGATAGCGAATTGTCCTGACCTACCGGATTTTCATGCTGAATATGCGGCTTTACTTTATAATAATGGTAAATATACTAAGGCTTTAGCGGAGTTGAAGCTAGCAATAGAATTAAATAATACTTATATAGGAAATGAGCCTAGTTTTTTTGCTGAAAAAGCAGAAGATACACTAATCTTTAAACAACTATTAGAAAGTAAAATAAAACAAAACTTAAAAGAAATACCAACAAATGTAGGGAATGAATTTGCAATGAAGGATTTGTCGATGAGCATGAATAGTGATTTACAAATGAAACAATATCAACAAGTGCATACGGCGATGCTATCGAAAATTCATTCACGGTTTATTGACATAATTATTCTTTATTTACTTACTCCTGACCTTACTAGTAAAGTTAAATTATTAAAAAATTTGCCTAGGGATTTAGCTGAAGTTTTTATTTATTATCAAAATCGGCAGGTTATGCCAGACAGTAAGCTTGAATTGCTGGGAACAGTATTTAAGCATTTGGTGATTCGATGTCCACGGAGAGATTTGATAGTTTTTTTACGCCAATTAAGGATGAAATGCTCAGTAGCTAGCATGAATTTTGCCAAAGTTTTAAGTGATAACCAGTTTTATAGCGAAGCAATTGTAATTTTTGAACAAGCAGAACAAATAGAGGAACAATATCTTATTACTTATGGAATTTGTTATTATCAGCTAGGTCAATATCAAAAAGCGTGTGAAATATTTCAAAGGCTTGATAATAATATTGCTAATAGTTATTTGATATGGTTAAATCAGGCGGTGAAAAAATGAAATTATCAGCTTGTGTAATAACTAAAAATGAAGCAAAAAATATTACGAAATGGTTAGCATCCATGAAAAAGATTGCTCATGAAATGATTGTGGTTGATACTGGTTCAACTGATGATACAGTATCAATAGCCAAAGCTTATGGAGCAAAGGTGTTTGAAATCAAATGGGAAAATGATTTTTCTAAAGCCAAAAATTATGCTATTGATAAAGCTTGTGGCGATTGGATTTTATTTCTTGATGCAGATGAGAGGTTTACTGATGATTGTATTAAGACAGTTCCGATTCATATAGCAAAATATCATAAATTAAAATATATTGATGCGATTGTATGTAGAATATTTAACATTGATGAGGATGTAAAAGGGAAAATAATTAATACTTTTGGCAATATTAGAATTTTTCGTAATGCAACTTATTTACGCTATAAAGGAAATGTTCATGAGATGTTATATAATAAACATAAGTCTATAGGTTTATGTATGCTCGATAAAATTTTGAGTATTTATCATACTGGATATTCTACCCATATCGTTCAGGATAAATTAAAAAGAAATCTAGCCTTACTCAAGGAAGATATCGCTAAAAATGGTGAACATCCCTCGCAATATCGATATTTATGTGATTGCTATCATGGGCTGGGCGATTTTGAAAAGACTATTGAATATGCCAGAAAATTTCTTGAATCAGGTGAAATTACAGTAGGTGGTAATCATGAGATACATAAGCGGTTAATTGACGGACTAGTTTTTAGTAAAAAGCCTAAGGAAGAAATTATGCAGGAAATTGAAAAGGCCATACAGACATACCCTATTGAACCAACATTTTGGTACTCAAAAGGAGATCTGCAATTTCAAAATGGTAGATTTATTGAAGCAGAACAAAGTCTTCATAAAGCTTTAGAATTAGACGAAATAAAGCTGGGAGACTACTCGGCGGATATGTTTATTTTATACCGTGAGTTGACGTATTTATCTTTAGGTAAAATTTTGCTTACAAAGGGCGATAAAGAGGAGGCAATGAATGCCCTATTCACAGGCTTGCAAATAAATAAATATAATCAGGAAATATTTTCAACTTTTTATGAAGCCATTCGCGAAGTTGATGAGGTTACAATTATTGAGTTTTTAAATACAATTTATCAACTTGATTGTAGTGATGATATTAAATTTCTTGTAGAAAATTTACAAAAAATAAATTCCGGTAGGGTTAAGCTATATTATATGAATATAGCACGGAAGAAAAATATTAATTGTGAAATTAACGAAGTTCAGCAACTTATTGATACGAACAAATATGATATAGCAGAAAAAATCTTATTGGAAGATATACATAACCGATATATTGAAATGATGGTAGCAACAATTGGTTTAAGAAATGATGATAGTATACAAATAACGAAAGTCGTCTTACCAGATGAATATGTTAATGTATTAGAATTTATTTTATATAAGAATGGGAAATTAACTGCTCATGAAAATGAGATTTATTTTGACGTATTGCGGGTAGCAAAAGTGCTTGATATGAAATTAACATAAGTTTTGTAAAAGATTAAGGAGTGAGAAGTCATAATGGGGAAATGTAGTAGGAAGATGAAGCGAAAAGTGCAATTGGGGAATAAACAAAATTTAAGGGAAAAACAGCTACCGCAAGATTTTTTAGACGCTTTAGAAAGAATTCGTGAGTATAAGGATAATGGTTGTTATGATGATGGTTTACAAGCTTGTATAGATCTATTTGAAAAATATGGTGTGAAAGCCGATGCTGCTTATGAAGTCGCAGAACTATATTACTTATCAGGCGATTATGAACATTGTGCTATATGGTGTGAAAACACACTAAATTTAGATAATCAGAAAGTTGACGTATATCTATTATTATCTAAGATTGCATTGCTAAAAGATCAATTAGCAAATGCATTAGCATTGTTGGAAAAAATTATTATTATAACAAATAGCGACATCGTTCATTATAGAGAAGACATGGAAGAATTGCTAAACTTAGTTCTGATTGATTACGATGAATCTGATGTACAATCACGCTATCCTTTGGTATGGAAAACATTAAAAAATATCAATAATAATACCAGCGCAGAAATCAATTATAGTGATGAACAAGATGATATGATTATTGCAGATAATATTTATGAAGCAAAGATAGAAGAACTTCAATTGGCAATTATGAAGGAGCCAATATCACTAATCCAAAAGATTACGCTTTGTCATAAAAAAGCGGCTGAGTTTTATAAGAATGGTGATTTCAACAATGCTTTGGAATTTTTAAAATTAGCAATGACAATTGATAATACCAATAATATTACACTTAAAAATATGGGATTTCTTTTAGTGAAAATGGGAAAGGAAGAAGAGGCCAAGGCTTATTTTAAAAAAATTGAAGAAGTTGATTTGATGATTATAGATATGATTAATTAATTTTTATGGCTATATTTACATTTTGAATAGGCGGGTATGATGGATAAGTTTGAACAAGTAAAACAACGAATTTTAGAGTTTGCGTATCAAAAAGATTTTGTTGCGGCAGAACGAGAATTAAATAAGGCAATAAAAGATTATCCAAACAATGCAGAATTGTTTGGAATGGTGGCAGGTTTATATATTGAAATTGGTGATTACTCTCAAGCTGAAGCATTTGCTAGGCAGGCAATGCGAGCAGATAAGTCATATATATTTGCTTATTTCTTGTTAGCTCGGATAAAAAATAATGAGGGCAAATATAATGAGGCTATTGAAATATTGGATAAGCTACAGATTGATTATGAAGGACATATCCCGCAAGAAATGATAACATTAATTTGTAACTTGTATGGATATATTTATAAAATTTTGGGTAAACCTGAGCAAGCTGCAAGGTATTATTTAAAAGCTAGCCAATATGCGCCACATATATGGCAAAAAACTGAAAACTATAGTAGTTATCTATTTAACCTTAATTATTTATCGAATATTTCCGATCAAGTCTTATTTAATGAACATACTAAATATAATGACTTGTTCCTCAATATTAAACAATATCAGCATAAGCTGTTTAAATCACATAAAAAAATAAAAATTGGCTATATTTCACCAGATTTACGCAAACATGTCGTTGTATATTTTGTATATCAGCTAATGAAACGTTATACCCATGATTTATTTGAAGTATACTGTTATTCTTTGGGACAGGAAGATAATATTAGTCTACAACTAAAAAGTTTTGTTGATAAATGGGTCAATGTAGCTACTCTTAAAGACTGTGAAATTGCTGAATTAATATATAAAGACGAAATTGATATATTAATAGATTTTGCCGGACATACACGAAATAATTCCTTGCCAATACTAGCATATAAGCCAGCTCCTGTACAGATGAGTGGCATTGGTTATTTTAATACGACGGGGTTAAAAGCGATTGATTATTTTATTACTGATGTTTACGTTGATCCAATTGGACAGAATGATGAGCTGTTTACGGAAAAACTGTTACGTTTACCACAAACGCATTTTTGTTATACGCCACCAGCTACTATGGTTGAATGTAGTGATCCAGCATACACGAAAAACGGCTATATAACGTTTGGATCATTTAATAATTTTACAAAGGTAAATGATGAGGTATTAGCTACATGGGCAAAAATATTAGCGAAAGCTTCAAATGCTAAATTGCTATTAAAAAGTGCTATTTTTGCTAATGCAAAAGCAAAAAAAGAAATTATAAAAAGGATATATCTAGCAGGGATAAAAATAAATCAAGTTGAGTTAAGACCAGAAAGTAAAGATTATTTAACCGAATATAAGGATGTTGATATTGCCCTTGACCCATTTCCTTATCCAGGTGGAGCAACCACTTGTGAAGCACTTTATATGGGGGTGCCTGTGATTACCTTAGCTGGCAAACGGCACGGTTCAAGGTTTGGATATAGCTTACTAAAGAATTTAAATTTAGACGATTGTATAGCTTTTTCTAAAGAAGAATATATTGAAAAAGCTGTTGCTCTAGCTAATGATTTTGAGAGAATAGATTTTCTTCATCAAAACATACGCTTGATTATGCAGAAATCTCCATTGATGGATGGAAAAACTTATTTGGCGAATATAGAAATAGCATATGAGAAGATTTGGCTAGAAAATAAATTAATTAATTTACCAGTAGACCGAGTTTTCTTAAATAATTTAGCGATTGAGTTTACCAAGAATCATGAGTATCTTAATGCACTTGCGTGTGGAGAAAAGATACTTAGTATAAATCAGAATGATTGTGAAGGTTTACATGTTAAGGCAGTTGCTTACATGAATATGAACAGGTTAGCACTAGCTCAAGAAATAGTTGCTAAAATAATCGCTATTGATGAAATGTATATTGGCGCCTATATGGTATTGGCTCATATCTATAAACGCAAGGGTGAAGTGGTCAATCAAATTGAGATATTAGACATGGTGATTGCTTTAGTGGAGAGTATCCAAGTGGAAAGGCGAACAATACAATATCAAAATGCTTATAGTGAAGCGTTGAGTATGTTGGGGGCGGCTCAGATTCTATTGGGGAATGTTCATAAAGGTATTCAAAGTTTTTTGTCATCAAGTCAAGTTGAACGAAATCCGTCGCAGCAGCTAATGGAATATAGTAACTATTTGTTGGCAACAAATTATGTATATGATATAACAAACCAAGTGAGGTTTGGTCTACACAAGCAATATAACAAATTTTTTGCTCATGTGAAACGGTTAAATCATATATCAATGAGAAAAAATAAAATTCGTGTAGGTTATATATCCCCGGATTTTCGCTGTCATCCGGTGATGGATTTTTCAATGGCTTTATTTACTGATTTTAATCATAATAAATTTGAAGTATTTGCTTATTATACGGGTAGAGCAGATCATATTACTGAAAAAATAAAAAAAATGGTAACAAAATTTATCCATATAAATGGGACAACCGATGAAGCTGCGGCTAAGTTAATTGCTGATGACAATATAGATATACTCGTTGATTTATCTGGGCACACTGCTAATTCCTGTTTGTCAATACTCGCCTATAAGCCTGCCCCTGTACAAATCTGTGGGTTAGGATATTTTAATACTACCGGACTTAACTCAGTTGACTATTTTATTGGAGATAAATATTGTGATAACGGAAATGCAGAAAACTTTTTTGTGGAGAAAATAATTCGGTTGCCAAATAGTCATTTTTGCTATTTCCCTCAACAAATATTTCCTGACATTAAAGTGTTGCCAAGCGTAAAAAATGGTTATATAACGTTTGGCTCCTTTAATAATTTTGCTAAAGTAAATGACGAAGTCATAGCCATATGGGGATATATACTAACGAATGTACCACGCAGTAAAATTATTCTCAAAAGTAAAGGCTTTGCGTTTGCTGACGTACGTAAAGCGGTATATAAACGATTTGCTAAGATTGGAATTGAAGAAAAACGAATTGATCTAAGAGATTTTTCAGAAAATTACCTTGAAGAATATAATGAAATAGATATAGCCTTAGATTCATTTCCTTATACAGGTGGTGCGACAACCTGTGAGGCTCTATACATGGGAGTACCGGTCTTAACACTATGTGGTGATACACATGGAAGCAGGTTTGGGTATAGCATATTGAAAAATATTGGATTAAACGACTGGATTGCTTTTAGTAAAACTGAATATATAGAAAAAGCAACAAGCTTAGCAAGAGAGAAAAGTAAATTAGTCCAGTTGAGAAATTCGCTTCGGACAATGGTAGAAAATTCACCGCTGATGGATAGAAAATTATATATGGAAAATATTGAACTAGAATATGAGCGGATATACAGGAAGAATATTAGAACAAATTATCATTGGGAAAATAGTCAAAAATATGATACTAAAAATAATGAAATGGAAGTATTTAAAGGGATAACTAGTATTATTATCTTAGCTCATAATCAATTAGATTATACGAAAGGCTGTATTGAAAGTATTCGTCAGTACACAGAACCTAATGCCTACGAAATTATCATTATTGACAATGCTTCAACGGATGGAACAAAGGAATGGCTAGCACAACAGAGTGATATAACAGTTATTTATAATGATGAAAATTTGGGTTTCCCTAAGGGCTGCAATCAAGGGATTGCAGTTGCGAAGGGAAGTGAAATCCTGTTGCTTAATAATGATGTCGTTGTAACAGCAAGATGGTTAGATAATTTAAAAGCAGCTTTATATAGTAGTAGTAAAGTCGGTGCGGTAGGTGCGATCACAAACAATGCCGCTAATAGGCAAAGTATCCCTACGTCATATAATTCAATTGCAGAGATGCAGGTATTTGCTAATGAAAATAACAATTCTAATGCTATGTATTGGGAAAGACGTCTAAAATTAATTGGGTTTTGCATGTTGATAAAATCTGATATTGTAAAAAAAATAGGCATATTAGATGAAAGGTTTACGCCAGGAAATTTTGAGGATGATGACTATTCACTGAGAATAATTCAGGAAGGGTATGAGCTACTACTTTGTTATGATGTCTTTATTCATCATTATGGTAGTGCGACATTTGAAAAAATACTAAGTGAAGCAGAACAGTATTATGAATTATTAAAGGTCAACAGAGATAAATTTACGAAAAAATGGGGATTTAATGATAAAAATAAAATTTCCTTTTCGTGGATATTAAGTCAAGTGGATTTCTCGATTTCTGATATAAATATTTTAAATATTGGTTGTGGGTGTGGGAGTGATTTTCTTAGAATTAGTCAGATTAATAAGTCAGCGAAGCTTTATGGAATTGAAAAAAATGAAAAGGCTGCTCGATTTGCTTGCAGATATGCACAGATAGCTGTTGGGAATATCCATACAATGGTCTTAGATTATGAAAAAGAGCAATTTGATTATATTTTAATAAACTATGGAATTGAAAATTTGGAACAATTTGAGCAACTTTTAGCAAAAGTATTGCCGTATTTAAAGTCGACTGGTACCATTCATTTTACGATGAAGCATATGTTATATTATCCTGTAGTTGCTAATTTTGTATCTTGCAAAGAATTGGGTAATACATACAGTTATTTTGCTGAAGAAAATATTAAATCTTTTTTGGAAAGAAATAATTTTATTTTGACTAAATGTAGTATTAAAAAAGAATTTTTTGCCGCAAATATATTTGAGTATATATCTATGATTAAAGCTTCGGGCATTAATGTTAATGCAGATAATTTTTCGTCAGAATTTTGCTATGTTCAGGCTAAAAAAATAATTAAAATATAACTCGGAAAAAGATTCCCCCCACCTCTATAGGGGGGGTATAATTGTGATTAACAGGCGGTGTGCATAATCTTTCGCCTCGTTGAAACGTCGAGTGGTAGGTTTTCCAGAGGAAAACTTTGAACAATGACGTTATAATAAAAATTCAATGAGGTGAAGCATAGACATTGATGAGCAAGTTTCAAAAATAGATAAATTATTGTAGATAGACCCAATATATAATTATAGCTAAAAGCAATTGCGAAAGAGGGCAGTATATGATTATTCAAGTTGATTTTGCGAATTTTGATACTAACGTGCGGAAAATATTTTTAGATAAAAACAATGAATATACAGCAGTGACTTTAGGCCCTGGCTCATATTTTGTAAATGGAAACTTAGAATTTGGATCTTTAGAGTGTCATGTGCTAATTGGACGATATTCTTCGCTTGGGCATCGACTTATATTTGAAGTAGGACTGAATCATGATTATCATCAAGTTACAACGTATCCATTTGCTGACTTAATAAAAAAAGATGGGCAAAATCATGCAGATAGCGTTAATCGTTGTCAGGTTGTTATTGGCAATGATGTTTGGATTGGCTGTGATGTTACGATTATGGGAGGTGTCCATATCGGTAATGGAGCAGTCATTGGAGCTGGTGCAGTTATTGCAAAGAATGTCCCTCCCTATGCAGTTGTTGTAGGAAATCCAGCAAAGGTTATAAAATATCGCTTTCCAGAAAATATAATAGAAAAATTACAAAAAATAAAGTGGTGGAATTGGCCGGAAGATAAAATAAAGAATACTATTGACGAAATGAAAACTCCCGATGTTTTTGTAGAGAAATTTAACCCGAAAACAAATGTTAATATCTTAACAGAGGCAGCAGTGGAATTGCAAGGGTTGAAACAAGATGGATATGAGATATTTTGTTTTGCTGTAGACTTTTCTGATAAAAAGCCAGTATGGGAAAAAGTTATTAGCCAGTATTTAAATAAATATACTTTAGCTGATAAAAAGACGTTGTTGCTAGAAGTATCACCTAAAGATATGGAATCAAAGGAGATGCAAGAAATACATTTGATGTTACAACAAGCGGGCGAAAATGCTCCGCTTATTATGAGCCATAATACAAAAGATGAAATACCAGTAGATGTATTAAGTAGTATAGATATATTTATCACGAATAAAGAGGATATTTCTTCACAATACATAGATTATGCAACAGATTATGGGGTAGAGCTTTTATTTGGTACAGATGCAATAATTTTCAAGGACAAGATGGTTAGCATTGTATAAAGGAAAGATGAAAACTTTGATACGGATAAAAGGTAATCTATAAAAAATCAAGGGTGACGGTATGCGAAAGATAGTTGAATTATTACATGATGAGATAGTATATTTAGCTGGTAATTGGGAGGATATTGAGGCAAATGAAATTGTTGATAGAAGCTTGTCTGTCTTAATTTCTATAAAAAAACGATTAGCAAGTAAAGAGAAAATCGTTGCAAATATATGCAATTTTTTAGAAAAGAAATATCAAGATTTACAACTAGATCACAAAACGGAATATAAACAAATTGTTTGTCAAGATTATATTAATCCCGTATTAGTTTATTTGAAAGATTATTTTGATGAAAAACATTTGACGTTAGGTGAATTACAACTTGCTATTAATAAGGCTATTGAACAAAAACTTTTTAAGCAAGCTGAACAGTACTTGATGTGTCTTAGAGCTGCTTTTGGATCAGATGAAAAATTTTTTTATATTACAGCTTATGTATTTTCGCAACTGGAAAAATATGAGGAAGCCGTAGCTGAAGCTGAATTTGCAATTAAATATAAATCATGTCTTGATGCTGAAGCATATATGATTATCGGATTTGCAAAACGAGGTCTATTTATGTATCGGGAGGCAATCTCTGCATTAGAAACTTCTAATTTATTAGTATTGAAAGACAGTATGATAAAAGAAAGTGCATTTGTTGGACGAAATTTTCTGGCTTTAGGTCAGCTATATATGTATGTTGGTGAAATAAAAAAAGCTTGCGAGGCTTATTTATCGGCAAGTAAATATAATGTAGTTGCTAAGGAAAAATGTGAAGCGTACAGCTCTTACCTAATGTGTTTGCATTATGAGGATGTTATGACAAGTGAAAATCTTTTTCAAGAGCATTGTAAGTATAAAAACTTACTTTCATCTGTACCAAAGGAAACTCTTTATCATATGAGAAAGAAGAAAAAAATTAGAATTGGCTATATTTCACCAGATTTTCGTCAGCATGTAATGAGCTTTTTTTATCGGGTTTTCCTGCAATATTATAATAAACAAAGCTTTGAAGTGTATTGTTATTGCTTAAATGAAGAAGATAAGATTACAATGCAGCTTAAACGATTTGTTAACCAGTGGCGGAATGTGAAGGGGCTAGATAATTACAGTGTTGCTAGCCTGATTGCTCAAGATGAAGTTGATATTTTAGTTGATTTGGCAGGACATTCAGCTAACAATGCATTGCCAATTCTAAATTATCGACCTGCGCCAGTGCAAATATCAGGACTGGGTTATTTTGATACGACGGGATTAAAGACAGTTGATTATATATTAACAGACAATTTTGTTGATCCTATTGGGATATATGATAATTTATTTTCAGAAAAACTACTAAGGCTGCCATATTGTCAATTTTGCTATACCCCATGGGATGATGCACCAACAATTGGGCTATCTCCATACATAAAAAATGGCTATGTTACGTTTGGATGTTTTAATAAGTATGCAAAAATAACGAATCAAGCTATTGAGGTGTGGAGTCAAATTTTAAAACAGGTCAAAGGCTCAAAGCTAATATTAAAAAGTTTAGTCTATATTGATGAAAATTTTTGCAAGGAAGTGTTCGATAGATTTGCTGAGTTCGGCATTGAAGCACGGAAACTCGAACTTCGTCCTGCGACTAGTGATTATATGGAACAACTGCGTGATATTGACATTGCTCTTGACACATTTCCTTATCCAGGAGGGGGGACGACCTGTGATACGCTCTATATGGGTGTGCCAGTCATTACAATGGAGGGGCAAAGACATGGAGCGAGGTTTGGTTATAGCATTTTGTGTAATGTCGGCTTGGGGGAACTTGTAGCAAAAAATACACAGGAATATATTGAAAAAGCAGTGGCTCTTGCAAATGACCTTGAATTAATTGATATATTGCACAAAAATCTAAGAACAATGATGGAAAAATCGCCATTAATGGATACTCAATTATATATGCAAGAGATTGAGCGGGCATATAGTGAAATCTTAGCTAACAAATGGCTAAATGGGTAGAGATAGAAAAAGTTTAAGAAGAAAACTGTCATCTGTATATTTATAAAATGAAGAAAGTAATATAGATGGATACTCAACAGTATCGTTGATAATCTTATATTGGTGGATATTGTAACGGTAGACACCTTCCTGAAATTAGTTAAAGCAATAAAAGTATAAATGTTTATCATTATCCATAGCCTGAGCATTCTCTAATGTAAGGAATTTTACATAGAGAGAATACTTTAAGGTGATTGGATTTTTTTTTTAGAAAAAGATAAACGGGGCTAATAAGTGAAAAAGTATTTAAGGGGAGGATTGACAATATACATAATAGAATACAAGAATAAAAATAAAGGTTAAAAGTCCCGAATGTATCTAGATATTTAAGTTTTTTTGTCAATTTGTCGATAAAACAAATAGAATAATATTTTATTAATGAAATATGGGAGGAAAAGCATGGATGCGAAACAAACAGCGATACAATTAAACCCAGCACAATTAAGAAAGTTGCAAATGGAAATGCTGGATTTATTGGTGGAATTTGATCGGATTTGCAGAAAACATAATATAAGATATTTTTTATCATGTGGAACTCTAATTGGAGCGATTCGACATCAAGGGTTTATTCCTTGGGATGATGATGTAGATGTTGAAATGTTTCGCAGTGATTATGAGCGATTTTGCGAGGTATGTGAAGATGAAATTGATGCGGAAAAGTTTTTTTTCCAAAACTATAAGAATGATTATAATTATAATTGGGTTTATGGCAAGATGCGACGTAAAGGAACGGAGTTTATACGCGTAGGGCAAAGTCATTTAAAGCAGAAAACGGGAATTTGTATTGATGTATTTATTATGGATAATGTTTCAAGTAATCCAATTATACAAAAATTTATGGATGTTGGAGCTGAATGTTGCAGAAAACTTTCATGGTCATCGGTAGGTGCTTTGCGTGCAAAATCTAAGAAACAGAGAATCTTATTTAAATGCTTATCTTTGTTACCTAAAAGCTTGATTGTAAATTTTTATGAATGGCTGATTCATCTATATAGTAATTATGATACTGAACTTTTGGCATTTTTCAATACAAAACTGCAAACTAGACGAGACTATGTCGGTTTTGGGGCCTTTAAACGGGAATGGTATAAAGAGAGTCTGGATTGGAATTTTGAAGGGTATAAATTTTCTATTCCAAATGGATATCATGAAATTCTCTACCTGAAATACGGTGAATATATGGGGCTGCCACCCATAGAGAAGAGGAGTGGTAATGCAGATGCAGAATATATAAAATTTTCAGATGGTACAATTTTAGGAAAGAAGGACTCTTACATGAATTTAAAAAGAATAAAAAATGAAAACGTAGCAATAGACGCTGATAGTATCCATGATTTTTATGCAAAAAGAGCTGTTAATAAAGTTGCGATTGATATAGATGCACCAGTTGTGTTATGTGCAGATAAGGCTCCTGAGAAAATTGAATATTGGACCAAATATGAAATTGAAAATAGATTGCCATTATTTAGATTAAATGAAAATTCTAAAGTATTAGAGTTGGGTTTTGGAACAGGACGTATTGCAAAATATTTGACGGATACAGCAGAAACATATGTTGGAATTGACTATGTAAAAGAATTTGTTGAATTAGCAAAACAAAGAGCAGATATAAAAAAGAATGGCAAGACATATTTCCTTAATGCTTCATTGCAACAATTAGTGAATGAAGAAATTCAATTGCCAATCAATACAAAATTTAATCGTTTCATCATTTCGGGTGGAGTTCTTATGTATATAAATGAAGAAATTTTAAAAGATTGTATAGCAAAATTGACGTCGTTTTTAGATGAAACATGCATTATTTATATTTCTGAACCGATTGCATTAGAAGAAAGGCTTACATTAAATAAATTTTATTCAGATAATTTAGATTCGGAATATAGTGCTATTTATCGCACGATTAGTGAATATAATCAAATTTTTAAACCTTTATATGATCATGGATTTAAGTTAAATGTAGAAGAAGAATTTTTCAAAGCTGATATAAAAAATCAAAAAGAAACAAAACAATGGCTGTTTATATTGGAAAGATAGAACTTTATTTTTTTAGATAGAGAGATGATGAGATGAGGTTATTTACAATAGGACCTGTTCAAATGTATCAACATACGCTGAATATAGGAGCTAATTTAATTCCGTACTTCAGAACAAACGAATTCTCTAATATTATGTTAGAAATAGATGAGATGCTAAAAAATATTATTGGTACGGATACATCATCAGAGAGTATCTATTTAACTGCCTCTGGTACAGCAGCGATGGAAGCTACTGTCATGAATTGCCTTGATAGATCTGATAAAGCTTTGGTGATTTCAGGCGGTTCATTTGGAAAAAGATTCGAACAAATCTGTGAAATTCATTCCATTTCTTATGATGCATTGCGATTGGGCGTTGATGAAGAATTTAGGTCCGAATCTCTAAAGCCTTATGAAGCGAAGGGATATACGGCAATGCTTGTCAACTTGCATGAAACATCAACGGGGCAGCTATATGATATCAAGGTACTATCAAGTTTTTGCAAAAGAAATAATATGTATCTCATCGTTGATGCAATCAGCACTTTTTTGTGTGATACATACAATATGGATAAATTTGGAATTGATGTTTCGATTATTAGTTCGCAAAAAGGTTTGTGCTTGCCACCGGGAATATCTATCGTTGTTTTAAATCAAAAGATTATAAGTGAAAAAGTCAATTCTATTAATCCACGGAGTTTATATTTTGATTTTAAAGATTATATGAATAATCTTAGGCGTGGACAAACTCCATTTACTCCGGCAGTTGGACTATTTTTGCAATTACAGGATATGTTAAAACACATAACGGATATCGGAATTGAAAATAGGCTCTTAGAAGTAAAAAATCGGTGTGAGCATTTTAGAAATAATATAAAAAATATGCCGATAACTTTGCCAAATTATCCATTATCTAACGCGATTACGCCAATTTTATTTAAACAGGATATTGCAATGAAAATATTTGAGGAGTTAAAAGATAAACAACAAATATTTGTAAATCCAACAGGTGGAGAGCTAGAAGACCGCAGTTTGCGAATTTCACATGTAGGAGATTTATCGTTGGCAGATAATACAATACTATTGAATGAAATAAAAAAATGTCTAAATGATGATAAATAGGATGGTATAATGTTATGAAAGCGATTATCATGGCAGCAGGTGTTGGCAGTAGAATCAGTCGCAATATTGATAAACCTAAATGCTTGCTAGAAATAGAAGGCATATCAATTATACGGAAGACTGTTGAAATGTTATTGGCGAATAATATAAAAGTTGCTGTTGTTGTTGGCTATTTACATAATCAAATTGAAAATGAGCTAAAAGAACATGAGGTAGAAATCTATTATAATCCATTTTTCCGCGCGACGAATAGTTTAGGTTCACTATGGTTTGCCAAAGAGTTTATTCAGGATGATGAAGAACTATTATTAATGAATGCTGATGTTTTTTGGGAGCAGGATATTTTGAATATCCTGTTATCTGAAGAAAAAGAAGCTGTATTATTGGCTGATTCCTCTAGTGTGAGGGTAAGAGACGGTGACTATTTCTTTGGTTGCAAAGATAATAAAATAGTTAAGTACGGTAAAGATTTAGCTATGGAGCTGCGCACACATGAATATGTTGGTATTTGTAAAGTTAAACCAAGTTTTATGCCAGCATTTAAATCTATGATGAATAAGCTTATTGAGGAAGAAAAATACAACTACTGGTGGGAAGATATATTATACCAATGTAGTGCAACGGAGAATGTATATGTACGTGATGTATATAATTATTTCTGGGCAGAAGTAGACTTTATTGAGGACTATGAAAGGATTATGGGATACGTATGGAAACGTAAGCAAGATAAATATTATATATGAAAAAAGGACTGGTGATATCAGTCCTTTTTGATAATTTTTATAGTTAATGCAAATTATATTTTGTATGAGGGCAGAATGATGAAAAAAACGCTTAAAAATCAGATTCTTGAATTGCTGAATTCATTAAATGAGGGAATAACCTATATTGAACAATCAAAAAATGCTACAAATGAATTGAAATTACAAGTATTACAAGATTGCCAAGCATGTATTTTGCCAATAAAAAACAGTATTATTGGTAATGATCGGGCGAAGAAAAGTCTTGCATTAATGGATGGAATAGAAACTAATCTAAAAAAAATGCAGATATTATTACAAAAGAATAAACCTCTTGTCATGATATCTTTTATGAGCAGAAAACAAATTTTGAAAATTAAAGAAATTGTGATGCAATTAGACAACAGAAAGGAAGTAGTCTTTTTACCTTATAATGCATCCATGTGGGACTCACTTGAAAGTATTTGGCAAGCAGCGGACGAGGACGAAAATTGTGATGCCTATGTAGTGCCGATTCCCTATTGTGATCGTAATCCAGATGGAAGTGCTAAAAATTGGAATTATGAAGGTCATGATTTACCTAGCTATGTACCGATTACTAATTGGCAAGAATATGATATATCTAAGCATCGACCAGATATAATTTATATACATAATCCCTACGATGATTATAATCTAGTAACATCAGTGCATCCCAACTATTATTCCAAGGAGCTGAAAAAATATACAGATATGCTTGTGTATGTACCATACTTTGTATCTGGCGATATAGTAGGGCCGATAAAGTGTAAAGCTCCAGGTGTAGTTAATGCTGATAGGGTAATTGTGGAATCGGAAAAGATAAAAGAGCAATATGAAGCTAATTATCCTGGGGGAAATCCACCAAAGAATAAAATTTTAGCATTGGGCTCACCGAAATTTGATAAAGTACGTAATAGTAAAAAAGAAGATTTTGCACTACCTAAGCAATGGGAGAAAATAATTAATGGCAAAAAAATAATACTTTATTTGACAACGATTGAGACGATGCTTTTAGATACAGAGAGCTTTATCAAAAAACATCGGTATGTATTTTCGGTATTTAGAGATAGAAAAGACGTAGCTCTATGGTGGCGACCTCATCCATTATTAAAAGCTACATTTGAATCAATGAAGCCAGAGCTTTTAAAAGAATATGAACAACTAGAGTATGAGTATAAAAAAGCTGGCTGGGGTATCTATGATGATTCATCTGATTTATACAGAGCGATAACTTGGTCAGATGCGTATTATGGTGATATGAGTTCGGTAATATGGTTGTATGAGGTAACTAGTAAGCCGATTATGGTGCAGAATGTAAATATAAGAAAACCGATAGAAGAATGTTTAGTTGATGAGATTATAATAAAACGAAATTTTAATTTTCGCGATATGGTGGTTGTTGGCGATAGTGGCTGGTTTGTTGGTTATACAAATGGAAACTTAGTAGAAATAGATTTAAATACCGGCGAGGTTAAATCTATCGTCAAGATTCCATGCGAAGATTTAAGTTATAGAATAGAAAAGTGCCTAAATAAATTATACATTATGCCTAATGGAAATTATCAATATTTGCTAGAGTATGATTATATTAAGTATAAATTTAGAAGGATATCCTTAAGATTTATATGTAAAGACACAAAAAATAAGTATAATAAAAAATATAAATATTTAATCATAAAGGAATATAGAGAAAAAATATTTTTATTTCCTTATGGTTGTGAAGCCATTATAGAGTATGATGTGAAAAAAGATCAATGTATATATCATTATGAATGGTATAACAAAATAGAAAAATATCTAATAAATAAAGATAAAGGAATATTAGATGAAGTATATTGTATGTCAAAAGACAGTATATGGATATCGTTGCCTCAATGCAATGCAATAATGGAATTTAGCTTTATTGATGGTAGAAGTAATATATATGAAGTTGGAGATAGTAGTTCTAGCTATAGTTATATGGATTATGATGGTGAAAATTTGTGGCTTCTTAATAACAAGGAAACTGAAATTATTAAATGGAATAAAATAAACTTAATATTATGTAGATATAATATTAAAAATTCATACAATGTAGAAAATAAACTTAGAAAATTTTCAATGATACATATATTTAATAATAATTTATATATTTTCAAAGCCTTTGCCAAAAATTCTTTAAAATTAGATATGACTACAGGTGAAATAACGAGAATAAAAAAATTTGATGAGTCATTAAATTTAAATCATAATTTTATCTATTGCGATGGTCTACATGATAATTATCCAGGAATTGGAATAATAAAAAAGAGAAATAATCAAGAAATTGTATTTTTCCATTTTGCGAGCAATCAAGGATATGTATATAATCTTCACTACCAGACGATACATAAAATTGGTAGATATTTTGAAGCTAATTTATATAGTCGTATTATGAATAAAGAATATATAAAAAATAATAAAAAAAATATTATATGGAAGGAAGAAGAACTGATATATGGTGTATTAGAAAACTATATTCAATATTTAGTACTAAAGCAAACGAATGCAGAAGAATTGAATTTAGTTGGGGATGATGTTCATAGCGTTGGTTGTAAAATATATCATTTGATTGGATAAATATGAAGAAAAAAATGTTTAATAATAAATCAATATTAATTACCGGAGGTACAGGATCTTTCGGCAAAAAGTTTATCAAAATATTGCTTAGGAAGTATCAACCTAAAAAGTCATTGTATTTTCACGTGATGAATTGAAACAATTTGAAATGCAGCAAATATTTAATCAAGATTGTATGCGCTATTTTTAGGTAACTTAAATTATTTAATACCGCAGAATGGTTTTAAATATATAGAATTTTTACCTACAAATAGTGAGAATCAATTATCGGGTTATGAAAATTGGCAACGGTTCAACAAGAACAAGATGCAAAAGAGGTAATTGAAA
Source organism: Selenobaculum gibii (assembly GCF_030273445.1). Taxonomy (NCBI): domain Bacteria; kingdom Bacillati; phylum Bacillota; class Negativicutes; order Selenomonadales; family Sporomusaceae; genus Anaerosinus; species Anaerosinus gibii. The sequence continues at coordinate 2,285,729 of NZ_CP120678.1, read as the reverse complement.
TATTAAAAAATTTAGATATTGATTTATTAGTGGTAGATAGTTATGCAATTGATGAAACTTGGGAAAGAATTGTTCGTACATATACAAAAAAGATTATGGTCATAGATGATTTGGCAAATAGAAAACATGATTGTGATATATTGCTTGACCAAAATTATTATGCAGATATGAAGATCCGATATAGTGGATTGGTAAGTGATGACTGTAAGTTGCTATTGGGACCAACATATGCACTACTTAGGGAAGAATTTTATAGAGAAAAGAAAAAACAACGACAACGAGATGGGCAGATAAAAAATATTCTTATGTTTTTTGGTGGAAGTGACTTAACCAATGAAACGATGAAAACGTTAAGAGCATTAGTAGCATTAAATAGAGAAGATATAACTGTAAATGTTGTCGTGGGTGGAAGCAATCAGTATAAAGAGGAAGTAAAAGAGTTTTGTCAGCGATATCACTGGATGAACTATTATTGCCAGATTCATAATATGGCAGAAATGATGAATGAAGCAGACTTAGCAATTGGTGCTGCTGGGACTACTACGTGGGAAAGATTCTTTTTAGGATTGCCAACGATTGTGATTGCTGTGGCAGAAAATCAGATTAAGATTGCTGAAGATTGTGATGAAAGCGGATTTATTAAGTATTTAGGTAAAAGCTCTTTGGTAACCAATCATGTTATTTGCGAAGTGATATTAAGCTTGCAAGGGAAAAAATATAAAAATTTGCAATACAATTGTACTAGGTTCAGGAGAGATAAAGATGATGAATGGATTAAATTGTTATTTGAGAGCAGTGAAATTGGATGATGCTAAGTTATTGTATATATGGCGTAATGAAAAAGAGACTCGAAAGAACTCTTTTAATAGTAATTTGATAGATTTTAAAGAACATTTAAATTGGTTGAAAAAAACACTACAGAATAATGCGAGACTATTTTATATTTTAATATGTGCTGATATGGAAGTAGGACAGGTTCGCATTGATATAGAAGGAAAAATAGGTGTGGTTAATTATAGTATTGATTCAAAATATAGAAAAATGGGTTATGGTAAGAGTATATTAGAGTTGGCGGAACAGGAATTATTAAAAAATGCTGCTAATTTAAAAAAAATAGTTGGTTATGTGAAATTAGAAAATGTAGCATCTCGACATATTTTCCAAATTCTTAATTATCAGGAAGAATTAAAAGGTAATATGTGTATCTACACAAAATTACTACCTGATTAAAGTATATATGGTGAATTTATTGAAATAAATCTACAAAGAATTTTAATAATATTTTTTATTAAGGTTTTTTGAATTGGATGTGAATGCAGGTGAATATAACTAAGAAAAATATAGAAAAACCATTTATAATTGCAGAAATGTCAGGAAATCATAATCAATCACTACAGCGAGCTTTGGAAATCGTTGAGTTAGCTGCTAAAGCTGGTGCTGATGCATTAAAATTGCAAACCTATACAGCGGATACAATGACTTTGGATATTGCAGAACGAGAGTTTTTTATTAAAGATAAATATAATTCATGGAATAGGACTTCACTATATGACTTGTATAAAAAAGCATATACTCCATGGGAATGGCATGAGCCAATTTTTAAACGGTGTAAAGAGCTGGGAATCGTAGGATTTAGTACGCCGTTTGATGCTACTTCGATTGATTTTTTAGAAAGTTTAGATGTTCCTATATATAAAATTGCCTCGTTTGAAAATATAGATTTGCCTTTAATAAAAAAAAGTGGCTCAAACGGGTAAACCAATAATTGCTTCAACCGGGATGGCGAGTATTGCAGAACTTGATGAATTAGTTAGAACAGCTAGAGAAAATGGATGCAAAGATTTAATATTACTAAAATGTACAAGCAGTTATCCGTCAGCTCCCGAAGGAACAAATTTATTGACGATCCCACATATGAGAGAGTTATTTAATTGTCAAGTAGGCTTATCCAATCATACGTTAGGAATAGGAGCAGCCGTTGCAAGTGTAGCTTTGGGGGCAACTGTAATTGAAAAACATTTTACAATTTCTCGTGCCGATGGTGGAGTAGATTCTGCATTTTCATTAGAACCAGTAGAAATGAAGATGTTAGTTGAAGAGGTAAATCGGGCATATGAGGCACTAGGTCAAATTCACTATGGAATTAGTGAACAAGAGAAGAAGTCTATACAATTTAGGCGAAGCTTGTATATTGTAGAAGATATATAAGCAGGAGAGGTAATCACGGAGAAAAATATGAGAAGTATCAGGCCCGGATTGGGACTTAGTCCGAAGTATTATGATATTGTGCTGGGGAAAAAGGTGAAGTGTGATGTTAAAAAAGGTAGTCCAGTATCATTTGATTTAATTTAAGGAGATGGATGATAAATGAATACTTCTGGACAAAATATGTATCAGTTGGCGAAGCTACTATTTCCAATATGCCGAAGTATAACAGGTGATGGTGTACGAGATACTTTGAAAATTTTAAAAAGTATTTATTCAGATATAAAAATTTATGAAGTACCAACAGGTACGCAAGTTTTTGACTGGTGTGTTCCTAAGGAGTGGAATATACGTGATGCATATATTAAAAATTCAAATGGCGAAAAAATACTTGATTTTCAAAAAAATAATCTTCATGTAGTGGGATATTCTTTACCTATAAATAAAAAAGTCAATCTGACAGAGTTAAAAGAGATAATTTATACACAACCAGATCAGCCAGAGGTAATTCCATATATAACTTCTTACTATAAAGAGCGTTATGGATTTTGTATGTCAGAAAATCAAAAAAATGAGTTGCTGGAAGATGAATATCATATATATATTGATAGTGAATTAAAAAATGGCAGTTTAACCTATGGCGAAATTATTATCCCTGGTGAAACTAAGAAAGAAATTTTTTTATCTACATATATATGCCATCCGTCAATGGCGAATAATGAATTATCTGGTCCGGTGGTAGCAATATATTTAGCAAAATGGTTAGCAAACTTAGAAAAAAGACGCTATACATATAGAATTATTTTTATTCCGGAAACTATTGGTTCGATTACTTATTTGAGTAGAAATTTAGAGTGTCTAAAACAAAATGTAATCGCAGGATTTAATTTATCTTGTGTAGGCGATAATAGAACCTTTTCTTATGTAGAATCTCGTTATGGTAATACATTAGCGGATAAAGTAGCGAAAAATATATTGAAATACTATTATCCGGATTATAGAACATACACATTTTTACAACGAGGCTCAGATGAAAGACAGTATAATGCTCCGGGTGTTGATTTGCCAGTATGTGCTATTTGTCGTTCGAAATATGGTAGATATCCAGAGTATCATACATCGAAAGATGATATGACATTGATATCACCAGAAGGATTGCAGGGGGCATATGAAGCTTATCAAGAGTGCATTATTGGGTTAGAGAATAATTATAATTATAAAATTAATTGTTTATGTGAGCCTCAACTTGGGAAAAGAGGGTTATATCCAACGATTAGTCAAAAAGGCGGTTACAATGAAGTGAAAGCTATGACCGATTTTATTGCATATGCCGATGGGAGAAATGATTTATTTGATATAAGTAACATTATTGGGGTACCAGTAAAAAAACTAATACCAGTTGTTGATAAATTGATAAAAAATAATTTAATTACGAGAGTGTAGTTGGCGACAATGAATAAATTAAAAGAAGAAGATTTTGAAGTGTTAAACAATTGTCCGTGGCATTTAGATGAACAATATAATGATTTTGAATTTTTGTATAAGGATAAAATGAATTGCGATATCGTAAAATGTAAAAAATGTGGTATTGTTTTTGCTCATAAAAGATTAAATGAGAGTGGATTAAAAAAATATTGGGATGATTATTTAAGTCGAGTCCATGTACATGATGATGAATTGGTTAAGAAAAGAAACGAAATGTATCAAATAGATTTCAAGTTTATTCAACAGTATAAAATGAATGGAAATGTTTTAGATATTGGTTGTGGAAATGGTTCATTTTTAGATGTATTTAAGAAGCATGGATATAGATGTTTTGGGGTAGAATTTGGCAGAGAGGCAGCCAAGGTTGCGAAACATTCTCATGATATTTATTATGGTGAATTCCCGAAACTTAATTTTAATGAAAAATATGATTTGATTATTTTTAGAGGTGTGCTACAGTATTTTCCGGAACCGATAAATTATTTAGATAAAGCGATTTCATTATTAAATAATAATGGTTGTATTTTTATTACTGCACAGCCCAACATGGATTCATTTTGTTTTAAGTTATTTAAAGAAAATTTTAATTTGCCGGTTACTAGTGCTGATTTTTTTGGCTATACAGAAAATGTATTTACAAATTATTTTACTAGTAAGGGTTTATTAAAAGTAGGAGAAAAGTATTTTTATGAAAAAACGCCTTACGCAAATATGGAAAGTGATATTTTGGAAGTTGCCAAAGCGATTCAATTAAAAAGAAAAAATATGAAAATTGATTTTAAAGCACCGGCTTTTTGGGGAAATATGATGAGTTTAATTTATAAGTTTAATAAGAATAAATAATCGCTATTTGTTTACATATCAAATCCTACTGCTAAGCGTTGTAAAATTGAATATAATATAAGGAGTTATCGTATGAATAATTTTGAAAGAAAGCCTAAGGATATGCTTACCATTGAGGTTACATCAATGTGTAATGTAAAGTGTGTATGGTGCTTTATGCAAACCTTTAATAAAATTGAAAAACATCATATGTCATTAAATACTTTTAAAAATTTAATAGAAACTAATAAAGATTATATAAAAGAAAATTTTGTTATAGCACCATTTTTTCGGGGTGAACCATTGTTAAATCCTGATTTTTGGAATATGTGTAAGATATTAAAGGAGAATGAAATAGATAATGTAGGAGTTCATTCGAATTTTAGCATGGATATTGATATACAAGCATTAGTAGAAACAAATATTCCTATAGTTGTTAATATCGGTGGTATCACTAAGGGAGTACATGAAAAAGTTATGATTAATTCTAATTTTGAAAAAGTTGTTTCTAATTTAAAAAAAGTTTATAAGGCAAACAAAATGGTTCATGTGAAAATGAATTGTACAAAATATAATGTACATCAGAATAAAGATTTAATTGATTTTGTTGTATCACTTGGCGGAACACCAAATTGTGTTGATGAATATACAACCACTTGCCCAGTACCTTCACATTGTACAAAAGAAGAATTGGAATATTATTTTAATAATGTAGTTTCAGAAGATGTATTACCATTTTTAAGATTTAATTATAGTGGTAGTGGTGGAGAAATGAAGACTAAACCACTTATTCCTAGATGTAATCATCTTTGCGATGCCATTTACTACAATGGTAATTATACTATTTGTTGTCAAGATCAATATGGTGATTTAGTAGTAGGAAATGTTTTTAAATCTTCTATCGAAAAAATACGAAATAGTAGTGAATATAAAGAGGCTGTTCGTTGTGGGAAAAATAGAATGCATAAAATATGTGGCGAGTGTTGTTAAAGTAAAAAAATAAAGTATAAAATTAATATATTTGATATGTGTTCTTTAAGACAGGGGGATTATAGATGAAAATATTATTTTGGGTACCTGGTGGGATGAAAGAAATTTTAAGTGTGGAGGGTATTATTGCAAAAAGTTTAAATTTTAGAGGAATTGAAACTCATGCAATTATCTGTGATGGTAAATACTGTGCTTGTGTGCGGAGGGAAATTTTTAATGGCTATTCCTATAATGTATGGTCTGATTTATGTGAAAGGTGTTGTGAAAATAATACAGAAGTTCTTAAAAAGTTAGGAATAGAATATTCATATGTTGGGGACTATATTAGTTTAGAAGAATTTGATATAGCAAGAAAGTTATCACAACAAGCAAAGTGGGATGAAATTGATTCGATAGAATATCACGGAATTAACATAGGAACAAATATAAAATCATCGATATATCGATATCTGCAAGGGCATAGACTAGAAAAATGTTCTGATAATGTTATGCAGGAATATGTATTTAGTGCTTATATTAACGCAATTGCTAGTAAGAAAGCATTGGATATTTTAAAACCTGAAAAGCTATATATGTCACATGCAATTTATGTAGATTGGGGTCCAGCTGTTAGAATGGCTAATAAAAAAGGGATTCCTGTTATTGGGTGGATGAGTAGCTATTTAGCATCAAATTTTTATTTTAAAGTTATAAGAAATGTAGATGTCATTGATATGCATAATATTGATGGGGATAATTGGAGTAATATTGTAGAAGATAACTTATCTGATGAAAATAGAAATCGTCTTAATGAATATATAAAAAGAAGATATTTAGACAATATATCTTTCGATATGGGTAAGTTTTCTAAATATAGTGAATTGTCTATTATAAAGGCAAAATATAGTTTTGATAATATAAATCCAACGTGGGCCATTTTTACCCATGTAAATTGGGACTCTGTTACAGATTATGCACCGATGTTATATAAAACATTTAATGAGTGGATTATTGACACGATAACTATTATAAAAAAAATTAAAAATGTTAATTTTATAATAAAAATACATCCGGCTGAAAAATGGTCTAATAAAAATGGTTCGGGAATTGAAGATTTAATACGAATTAAATTTACTGATTTACCTAATAATGTAAAATTGATTGGTGCAGATGAAAAAATTAATCCATTGAATTTTTATCAAATGATTGATGGTGGAATAACTGTATATGGTACAGCAGGGTTGGAGTTATCTTTATTTGGTAAGCCGGTTATATTGGCGGGAACTGCACATTATGGAAATAAAGGGTTTACATATGATGCCAATACTATAGATGAGTATAAAAATTTACTTATGAATACTGATAAAATAGCGGTATTGTCAGAAACACAAATTGAATATGCAAAAAAATATGCTTATAATTATTTTATTCAGCGGCAAATACCGTTGCTTATTGTAAAAGATGATAAAACGGGTTGGTGGAAAATCCATGAAGATCGATTGGATAATTTATTGCCAGGAAAAGATTTAATTATTGATTTCTTGTGTAATAAAATTATTTCGGATGAAGAATTTATCATGGATGATGAATTCTTGAAAAAATTAGAAAAAGAAAAATATTACGAAAAATATAAATAAATTAGGTGATAGTAATATGTCTAAGAAATGTTTATTGGGTTATGACAATCGGGGAACTGTATATGATTATGGCAAATATGTATTACGAAAGATTAATCCAGAATATATAGAGGCTACAAAAAAAATATTGTTAGTATATGAACAAGTGTTAAAGAAATCTGGGATAGTTCCTACAAGTACATGGTGTGACGATGGAGAATATGAGTTAAAACATAATAAATATACAATTTCGTATCCGTATGAATGGACTGCAAATATGTTTAAAGATGCTGTTTTATTTCATTTGCATCTTTGTAAGCAGTTAAGCGCAAAAGGTATTTGTTTAAAAGATGCATTGCCTAATAATATTCTTTTTAATAATACGACCCCTATTTTTATCGATTTTTTATCGCTTATTTTTAATGAAGATATTAAGAATGAAGAATGGCTATTTCAAGATGTTGATGATAAAAATGATAATTGTATAATTATTAAAAGAATGTTTATTCCATATATGTTAATTCCTTTATTAATTATGTATCAGAAAAATTATAATAAAGCTAGAAAGTGTTTAAGGGATAAGTGTTGTAATAATAAGAATTTATTGACTAATAATTGGGATGATATAGAGAAAATAGATTACCAAATTAAAGAATTAAGAAATAGTATTTACAATGTTATGGAGAAAAATAATATTGATGATGTATATGATTATTTAATAGAAAAAATTCAATTATTGGATGTAACACCATCCCAAAGTGGCTATTTAACTTATTACAATGATAAAAAAGAAAATTTTAATTTAAAAAATATTGATAATTGGCTAATGAAGCAAAAAAATATATATAAAATACTTTTGAGTAATAAATATGATATGGTAATGGATATTGGCTCGAACACAGGCTGGTTTTCATTATTAGCAGAATCAATGGGAAGTAAGGTTGTATCATTGGATATTGACGAATCATCTATTGATGCATTGTATTTATATGCGAAAGAAAATGAGTTAAATATTCTTCCATTGAAAATGTCATTTGATGATTTAACTAAAGAGTTTTATGGTTTTGATTATAATAGCGATAATATTTTGTCTAATGTAGTTCAAAGTAGACCTTTATTTTTAATGCCAATAGAAAGATTTAAAGTGGATTTAGTTTTGTGTTTAGGTTTATTGCATCATTTGTTATTAGGTGAGGGGAAAAATATTTCAGATATAATAAATATATTATCGAAAGTGACTGATACCTTAGTTATTGAATTTGTCAGTTTAGAAGATAGTTTGATAAAAGATAATCCTGATTTTTTTTCAAATTTACATTTATATTCTGAAGATAATTATAATTTGGAATGCTTTAAAGATAAAATTAAATTATATTTTCCAAAAATAACTGTGATGGATTCACATCCGTGTACGAGGAAGATTCTTTTATGCGAAAAGTAAAAAAAACGTTAATTACAGGAATAAATGGTCAAGATGGTTCTTACTTAGCAGAACTATTGCTAAATAAAGGGTACGAAGTTCATGGGACTATTAGAAGGACGGCTATTGAAAATGTAAATAGAATGGTTAATCTAAATCATATTCGGAATAAAATACATTTACATATTTGTCAGCTTGATAATCATTTAGCAATATATAAATTAATAGCACAAATTAAACCAGATGAATGCTACCACTTGGCAGCTGCAAGTTTTGTTAGCTATTCATTTGAAGATGAAACATCTATTATTAATTCAAATTTTAATTCTACACATTTTTTATTATCTAGCATTAAAGAATTAGTTCCAGATTGCAAAGTTTATTTTGCTGGGTCAAGTGAAATGTTTGGATATGCCTTAAATTCACCTCAAGATGAAAATGAAAAATTCAATCCACGCTCTATTTATGGAATATCAAAAGTTGCCAGTTATCATGTTGTAAAAAACTATAGAGAAAGATTTAATTTGTATACATGCACAGGAATTACTTATAATCATGAATCGCCTAGACGAGGATATGCTTTTGTTACAAGAAAAATCACTTCGACTGTTGCAAAGATTTATTTAGGGTATGAGAAATGCTTAGAGTTGGGAAATGTTAATACGCAACGTGATTGGGGATATGCCCCAGAATATGTAGAAGCTATGTGGCGAATGCTAAACAAAACCAATAAACCTGATGACTATATTATTGCAACAGGAAAATTGCACTCGGTAAAAGATGTTCTTGAAGTAGCTTTTTCAAGTGTTGGATTAAAATATGAAAGTTATCTAAAAATAAATGAGGATTTTTATAGGCCGGGAGAGAATATTCCGCTGGCTGGAAATTGTGAAAAAATAAAAAATGCTATAGGTTGGATAGCAAAAAAAAGTTTTTATGAAATGATACAAGAGATGGTCATGAATGATATTGAGATTTTAAGGGGACGAAATTTATGAAAGTGTTATTTACATCACCGATAATTGAGCATCCAGCTGCTGGAGGACCACAACTAAGAATAGAAAATTCGATTAAGGCTTTAAATGAAATTTGTGAATTGCATGTTATATCAAGAGCTAGTAGACGTTCATTAGGTGGTATAAAAGCAGAAAAATTTTATAAACGGCATTGTGTTAATTTTATATATGTTCCCAGAGTAAAATTTTTTTTTGAGAATAAAGTATTGAGGGATATGGAGTTTGGGTTTAATAAAAAGTTTTTAGATAAAGATGAAGATTTTATTATTAACTATATTAAGCAAAATAAGATAGATATTATTTGGTTTGGATACGGAAACATTTCTTATGAACTAATGAAAAATATAAAGAAAAAAGTTCCACAGATAAAAATGATTTGTGACACAGATAGTGTATGGTCTAGATTTGTATTAAGAGGAATTCCTTATGAAAAGGATATACATAAAAAAAAACTTATAGAAAAAGAAGGACGCAAAAAGGAACAAGAAGAAAAAGAATGGGTTGAATTTTGTGATGTGACAACGGCTGTATCGAAAGTTGATGCAGAGTATTACAAAGAGTTAACTGAGGATAAAAATAAAATTAAACTTTTTTCCAATGTGATTGACTTAAGAAACTATGAGGATGCTGGTGAACGTCCAATGAATTTTCAGAATCCTTGTATTTATTTAGCTGGCACTTTTGAACCTAATTCGCCTATGGATAAAGCGGCAAGATGGGTGCTTGATAATGTTTGGGATAAATTGAAAGAAATAATTCCTGATATTCGTTTCTATATCATTGGGAATGGGTCTAAGAATACATTATCAGATATTAATGATGAAGCAATTAGTATAGTTGGGAAAGTAGATAGTGTTTTACCATATCTTAAAAATGCTGATGTAGCTCTTGTTCCTTTATTTTTTGAATCTGGAACTCGGTTTAAAATTTTAGAGGCTGCGGCATGTAAAATCCCGATAGTTTCTACAACTTTAGGTGCAGAAGGAATTCCTGTAGAATCTGGTCAAAATATACTTATTGCAGATGAAGCCGATGATTTTGTAGAAAATATAGTGAAACTTATTAAGGATAAAGAATTTGCTAGGATTATAGCAGAAAATTGCAATAGGCTTATTGAAGATAAATATGGAATTCAAAATTTAATCGAAGAGGGAAATTTAATTCTACGATATATAGAAAAGAAAGAGTGAGGGTAATAGTGTGCATAAAGAAGTTTATTGTGAAAAAGAGTTATTAGCTATTATCGTTCTAAACTCATATAAAAAGCCAGGAATCTCTTTTTTTACATCAAATGACTTATCACAGCAACTTGCGTATATGCAGCATAAGAAAGGACATTTAATAGAACCACATGTACATAATATGGTAAAAAGGGAAGTTCATTATACGAAAGAGATTCTTTTTATCAAAAAAGGAAAACTTCGTGTGGATTTTTATTCAGATGAAAAAGTTTATGTTGAAAGTCATGTTTTGGAAGCTGGGGATGTTATTTTACTAGCATCTGGTGGACATGGATTTGAAGTTCTAGAAGATGTGGAAATGTTTGAGGTAAAGCAAGGTCCATATGCGGGAGAAAATGATAAGACTAGATTTGAATCAGTGAAAACTGGTGAAATAAAATTAGCTGAATAGGTTGTGAAGATGGATATGCAGAGGGTATTTGTAAATGAACCTAAATTAGATGGAAATGAACGAAAATATTTAAATGAATGTATAGATAGTGGCTGGATTTCTTTTGAAGGTCCTTTTGTAAAGCGTTTTGAGGAAGGAATGGCTCAATTAACAAATAGAAAATATGGAATTTCAGTATCTAATGGTTCGGTAGCATTGGATACTTCTGTAATGGCATTAGATTTAGGTCCAAATGATGAAGTCATTATGCCGACATTTACAATTATTTCTTGTGCAGCAGCTGTGGTGCGTGTTGGGGCAAAGCCTATTTTAGTAGATTCTGATCCATTTACATGGAATATGAAGGTCGAAGATATTGAAGCTAAAATTACTAAGCGAACTAAAGCTATCATGGTTGTTCATATTTATGGTTTACCCGTTGAAATGGATAAAATAACTGAGTTAGCGAAAAAATATAATCTTCATATAATTGAAGATGCGGCTGAAATGCATGGACAAACTTATAATGGAAAACCATGTGGAAGTTTTGGTAACATTAGCACATTTAGCTTTTATCCGAATAAACATATTACTTGTGGTGAAGGTGGTATGTTAGTCACTAATGATGAGGCATTAGCAGAGCGTTGTAAATTAATACGAAATTTATTTTTTCAACAGGGTAAGAGATATGTGCATGAAGAACTAGGATACAATTTCCGTATGACTAATTTACAAGCGGCAGTTGGGTGTGCTCAATTGGAACGTATTGAAGATACGGTAGAAAAAAAACGTCATATTGGGCATTTGTATACGGAACTTTTAAAGGATGTTCAAGGCATACAACTACCTGTGTCTAAAAAGGAATACGCTGATAATATTTATTGGGTATATGGTATTGTTTTAGATGATGAATTAAATATTGATGCTAAGTACATGATGGAGAACTTGAGTGCTAAAGGGATTGGTACGAGAGGATTTTTTTGGTGCATTCATGAACAACCAGTTTTTAAAAGAATGAATTTATTTGTTGGTGAAAAATATCCCGTTGCAGAAAGGTTAGCAAGAAAAGGATTTTATTTACCTAGTGGCATTACCTTAGCGGATGAACAGATTAAGTATGTTGTAGAGCAATTAAAAGTATGTTTGAGTAATGCAATGAAGTGAAAAGGATGTGTAAAATGAGTTTTCAGCAGAAACCCTTAATTGATCATGGTAAAATACATATGGATATTCAAAAAAAATTCAAAGTTATTATTTTTGGTACAGGGGAAGATTTTGAAGGGATTCTTGCTAATATCAATTATTTATTTACTCTTTATCATTTGGGTGAATTTGAAGAACACATTGATTTTATAGTTGATAATAACAAAGATAAGCAAGGAAAATGTTTATATGGAAAGAAAATATGCTCTCCAGAATGTCTGCAGGGTAAAAATAGCAAATCTATGATTGTTGTTGCAACTTGTAAATTTTATAATCCTATTAGTGTTCAATTATCTCAATATGGATTGGCTGAAAATAAAGATTATATATCTCATACAAAATTTTTTGAGATGATTATAGATTGGTGTAATAAAAAGGATAATACAATGGCTTTGGCAGGGATGCCTGAGACTTATTACGAATTTGATAAAAAAAGAAAGTTTGAAGCTTTTGAAAAATCTAAGCAGATCCAAAAAGATTTTCAATTGTATCAAAATCCATCCAAAGATGAGTTAGTAAAAATATATGACCAATTGAAATTGTCTGAAATAGTAATAGAAGATTATCAAATTGATTTAAAAAAATATAATGAGTTTAAACAGGAATTTGATTTTGGAGAAGATTTTTATAGTTGGGATAAAGCAATTAAAGAAGAAAAAATTTTAGAACATTTTGTTGCTTTCGAAATATTACACTTAGAAAAATCTGATTTTTATATTGATGTTGCTGCATGCAATAGTCCGTTTGCTTTTTTATTGCATAATAAGGGTTATGATTCTATGGCAATTGATCTGAATCCGTCTACTAAATTTGCTGATTCAAATATTTATAGGGTTGCAGATGCTACGAACACTGACTTTACTAATCATTCTGTAGACGCAGTATCTTTACAATGTGCATATGAAATGTTTTTGGGAGATTCTGATACCAATTTAATTAAAGAGTTGGCACGAGTGTTAGCTAAAAAAGGTAGATGCGTTATAGCTCCCTTGTACATGCATACCCATTATTGTGGATATTCTTCACCTGACTATATATACGAAAATCAATATCATGATTTAGGTGCACAATTGTATTATAGTGAATATTTTGGAATACCTTTTGCACGCCACTATGATATGAAAGCCTTAAAGGAAAGAGTGATATTGCCAATAATTAATTCTGGGTTAAGATACAAAATATACCGGGTAGTCAATGAAAAATCAATTAATGAGAATATTTATTTAAAATTTATTCTTTATATCTATCGATAAATTATATAATTTTAGAAGGAGATAAATATAATGCTATTTAACGAATATGCTCAATATTATGATTTGTTATATAAAGATAAAGATTATGATGGAGAGGTTAAGTATATTGACGCACTAATAACAAAGTATCACAATAAGGCGAAAAAAGTCCTTGATTTAGGTTGTGGAACAGGAAGGCATGCAGAGATTTTATCTCAATATGGCTATAATATACATGGCGTTGATATGAGCAGGGAAATGTTAAAAAAAGCACTGCAAAGGGCTGAAAGCAATGATAGACTAGCGTTTACGCTGTCAAATATTCAAAAATTTGATTTAAAGGAAGAATATGATATAGTAACGGCACTATTTCATGTTATGAGTTACCAAGTTACAGATGAGGCAATAAAAAATGTACTGTTAAATGTACACAAGCACTTAAAGAAGGATGGTGTTTTTATTTTTGATTGTTGGTATGGACCAACCGTATTAACAGAAAAACCAGAAATTCGGGTAAAACGATTAGAAAATGAAAAAATAAGAATAACTAGAATTGCGGAACCTGTAATGCGAGAAAACAATAATATAGTGGAAGTACATTATGATGTTTTTGTACGAAATAAGAAAGATGATGTAATTAAAGAAATACAGGAAACACATATAATGCGATATTTATTTAAGAAAGAAATTGAAAAATTTGTCTCTGAATGTGGTTTTTCTTATATCGATGGTTTCGAATTTATGACGGGAAAATCTTTAAGTATGTCTACCTGGGGAAGTTGTTTTGTGGTACGAAAAGAGTTGTAAATGTAAGCTTAGTTATCGAAAAGGAGTATTTTACTTTGCAAGAAAAAAGTAAGATTTTGATTATTGGTTATGAGGAATATGACAATAATATGTATCCTCATACGAAAGCGATAATAGATAAACTTGGGCAAGTGCAAAAAGTTGAATATTTTAACTTTAAGCAAAGAGGATTTTTGTGGATAAAAAAAGACTATCATATAAAAGATTATATAAAATCTTTTGCTTCTACAATTAGATTAATTATAGAAGCTATACGAAATTTAAAAAGATTGTCAAAAATTATCAATGATTATAATTATGTAATTGCTATAGACCATTATATATATGTTTTAGTCAGTTTGTTTATGTGTAACAAAAAAACGAAATATATATTATGGAGTTATGATATTATTGTAAAAAAAGGACCTTATTATTCGAAATTATGGATAAAATTAATTTTGAGATTATTCCCACTAATTATACAAAAACATAAATATATCATTATTCAAGATGATGAGAGATTTCAATTATTAAAAGACACGGTGAATATTCAAAATCAGGATATAAATATATTTTATTTGCCTGTATGTATTGAAGATATTCCATTACAGTATAATAAAAGAAAAAATTTACGCGATAAACCGTTATTACTACAATGTGGATATATTGGTTTCATTAGAAATAGTCATTTTTTCACAGAACATTATCAAAAGCATTATCTTGAGTATAATTTAATGTTTCATGGCAAAATATCAGAAAATTTTAGTTTGTTGTTAAAAAAAATAGAAATAAAACCAATTTTATCACTAGACTTGATTGTACCTAATGAGGTATATAAAATTATAGATGAATGTGATATTGGCATTATTTCTTATATGATACGTGGTGATATGAACAGCTTTTTTATGGCAAATGCTTGTGGACAGTTATGTGAATTTCTAAGAATGGGGAAACCTGTTATCATAATGGGGAACATGAATTTAAGTAAATTGGTAGAAAAATATAAATTTGGGATTGTAATATCGGATATTTTTCAATTAAAAGATGCTATAAATAAGATAAAAGAAGATTATCAAGATTATTCGGACAATGCTAAAAGATGTTTCGATGAAAACTATATTGTTGATAGGTACATAGAAAGATTGCATACGTGGATTATAAAATAATTTTTATTAATTGTTATATGAGGGATGAATTATGGACGGAAATATTATTAGTAGAGTAGAGTTTATTTGGAATCAGCTTATAAGAGAAGATTTTGATAAAATGGCGTTTGAAAAATTCAAAAAACGTGAATTTATAATTTTTTCTGCAGGTTACGATGGGAAAGCATTATGTCATATATTAAAAAATGAAAATATGATGATAAAATTTTTTTTTGATAATGATGAAAAAAAACAAGGCATGATTTTTGAAGGTATTGAGGTTAAAAATCCTAATGAATTTTTAGAGACTAAAGATAACTATGTTATTTTAATCGCCAATAGTTCAAATAGTGCTCAAATCAGAAAGCAATTGAATGATAAATTTAGAAACGATGAAATATACACATATCAGGAATTTTTGTTGAAATTCACAAATACATCTATACTGGAAATAGGTCCACTAAATAATCCGAATTTCATAGGTAAAAATGTTAAATATTTTGATGTTCTAGGTATAGAAGGATTGCGTAGCAAAGCTCAATCATGGAATGTGGATCCGTTTGGAGTTCCTCAAAAAATAGATTATATTTCGGAAAGTGGAGATTTGTCTATAGTTGACAAATCATTTCCAGTCGTTTTTAGTTCTCATGTAATAGAACATCAACCCAATTTTGTAGAACATCTTATAAAAGTAGAAAAAATATTACAAAGCAATGGAAGATATATCATGATTATTCCTGATAAACGATACTGCTATGATCACTATCAGGAGTTAACGTTAATTGAGGATATTTTAGATTCTTATTACCAAGAAGCAAAGATACATAGTTTGAAAATATTATTGTCTTATTTAAGAAGAACTCATAATAATGCAAGGAATCATTGGAAAGGAAATCATGGTGATTTGCCAAAATTTTCGATAGAAAAAGTTAAAGAAATCATTAAGCAATATAAAGATTCTAATAAACAATATATAGATGCGCATGCATGGTTTTTCACTCCAGATTCATTTAAAAATATAATTGAAATTTTAAATCAGTTGGGACTAATCCATTTATCCCTGATAGAAATATCGGAAACTGCACCAGGTCAGCTAGAGTTCTATGCTATTTTACAGAAATAGAGGTTTTCAATATGAAAAAAGTAAGTGTTATTACTCCATGGTATAATGGCATTACCTTTGTTGATCGTTATATGAAGATGATATTGGCACAAACATATTCTTATATTGAACTTATTTTTATAGATGATGGATCTACGGATGGCGTTATAGAAAAAATTCATGAATATGAACCAATAATTAAAAAGAGAGGCTTTCAATTTATTTATATTATTCAGCAACATGCAGGACAAGCAGAGGCTTTGAATAAAGGGTTGAAGGTTTTTACTGGAGATTATGTAATGAGTGTGGATTCAGATGATATTCTTGTACCTGAGTGCATTGAAAAAAGAGTTGAATTCCTTGATCATAATCTTAAATATAGTATGGTAACAAGCAAAGGTTGGGAAGCTGATGAGAAAGATTTAGAAACATTACATGATGTCTATTGGATGCAAACTAAAGAGGAAGAGAATTTGTTTTGGCGGATTGTTAATAGACAAATAAGTACGTTTCTTTTGCCGTATTTATTTAGGGGCGAGGATTAAAAAAAAGTTATTCCAGAGCAAACGATTTATGTTAATGATAAAAACACAATACAAGATATACAAGTCAGTTTACCAATGGCGTATAATTATAAATGTGGCTTTATTGATGAGTATTTATTTATTTATGTCATTAGAGAAGCCAGTGGATGTCATGAGTTTATTTCTTATCCGCATAAAATGTATTATTACGATGGCTTAGAAGAAATATGGCTAAATACATATAAAAGAATGCAAATGTGTGATGAGGACAGAAAAAAAGCTGTACAAAAGACAAAAAATGTGCATGCACGCTACCGAAATACTATGATTTGCAATTACATATTGCAACATAGTGATAGGGATATATTGATGAAACAAATTTTCCAAAAACGCAAATTGGTTATTTTTGGTGCGGGTGAATTTGGTGAAATGGTGTATAGGATTCTAAGTGAAAAAAATTTTGAAATAGATTTTTTTATTGACAATTCGCATAGACGCCAAAAAGAAGGGTTTTGTGGAAAGTTAGTTAAAATGCCTAAATATTTAAAGAATTTTAATGATAAATTTATTGTTTTAGTTGTTGGATCTTTTCATAATGAAGAAATGGGGGAAGAATTAAAACAACTGGGATTAATAGAAGGAAAAGATTTTTATCTTTATCCATCAACAAATTTTATGAATGAAATGAACTTTGATTGCACGGAAATTAACTAATGTAAAATCTTATCGTTTTAGAGATTGTAAAGTTTACTTGTTTTTGATTAGTGTTTTATTGGAGGATTTTTATGCGTAAGAATTTGATTCGTGTCATACAAGAAGTTCAACCAGATGGAATTTTGGACAGAGTCATGTACAGGTATCTTTTGGAACTACGGAGTATACTGCAAAATGCAGATGCTTTAGGAACGCTTAGACTTTTAGAGACAAGTCGTTTCTTGAAGTTAGAGAAGAAAACAAAATTTTATCGGGCAGCGACGAGTGTATTATATGGATTAGTACAGGAAATTCCGTAGAAAGAAGCAACCCTTTTTATCTGCGCAGTCCATATGCTGTTGCGAAATTATACGAGCATTGGATTACAGTGAATTATTGGTAGTATTTATGGAATTTATACTTGTAATTACACGAAGTTCGCGCGTTTCTTGAAGTAGCGGTTAAATAGTTGAAGTAGAAATTGAATGGCAGGAGGAAGGTGTCGAGGAAATAGGAATAGATAAAGTAATGGAAATGTACTAGTCGAAGCTGATTCGTCTTTAGCTAATTGCAAGGAAAGTTTAGGATGAAGCCCAAAAACATTATTACAGCAATTATGTAAAGTGATGATAGAAGAAATGATTTTGGGACAGCGAAAAGATGTTCTTATTATGATGAATATCGAGTAGCTATATTATGTTGAAAATGAAGTTAGAGAATGTGGCGCAAAGGGAATTCGTATTATTTTAGAGCCTGAGAGAAAGAATCTTGCATCAGCAACTGCTTTAGTAATAAAATTTTGTCTTGATAATTCAAAATGAAAATACATTTATAAACTCATTAAAGTTTGGACTAGAGTTGTCAAAATAAATTTAATTTGTTATTTGTGGGATAAAAATGGATGTGCCTAAAACTGATTATGGGTATATTAAGGTAGGAGAAATTTTAGGTAATTATTACTTAGTAGAATCTTTTAAGGAAAAGGCAAGTTTGATTTAGTAAGAAAATATATAAATTAAGAATTTTATTATTGGAATAATATAGGTGAAAGCTTAGGATGTAGAATGAAAAATTTTCGGATAAATCCAAAAAGTAAATTAGGATTGAAGCGGGATCATCATTATATGAACATTGGAGTATTCTTGTTGGAGCAGCTAAAGTTATAATTGCTAATAAAGTAAAGATGATTCATAATAATAAGTTGGCATTTATCTCATAAGCAACAGAGCATAAAATGGTACATATCTTTGGTGAAGGTCATATTATAAGGTTTAATTAAGAAAAAGTATATTTCTTTATAGCCTTTTATGATAGAATGTATTTAGTGATTACATAATAAATGGGGTGCTTTTATGGATACAATGTCTATTGCAGCAATGTCGGTTGGAATGAGCAATCAAAAGGTAGCGCAAGATATGGGTACTTCAGTGCTAAAGATGGCGATGGGGAGTGCGGAAAGCACTGCGGATATGTTGAATAGTGTTATGGCTGAACAACATGCTGCACAGCCGTATCTTGGCTCTAATTTTGATATTATTGCGTAATAAAAATACCGTTTGCATTGGCAGACGGTATTTTTTTGCCTTTAATCTATAAATTGCAAATAAAACTTATTTTGTGTATAGTAATAAATAATTAAAGGTAATTGTAAAAAATTATTTTTGTATTAACTTTGTTTTAACAGAAAAAATAAAAGTATTATAAATAGCTGGAGGAATTGTTTTGGCGGAGTTTACGGAAGAATTTATGGAGAAAATGGAGCAGTTTTATGAGAATGATCCATTTATTCATGTAATTGATATGTCACTTGTAAATATCGAAGATGGACAAGTGACGCTAGGGATGCCGATTACCGAGAAGCATACGAATGCACATGGAATTGCACATGGTGGGGTATTAATGTCACTTGCGGATACTGCGATGGGAGCATCGTGTATGAGTGTAAATAAAAAAGTAGTAACAATGGATTTGAATATCAACTTTATTAGGGCGGCTAAACTTGGGGAAAATGTGATTGCAGTTGCTGAGGTTTTACACAATGGAGGAAAGACGATGGTTTCTGAGGCAAAGATTCTAAGTGAAAAAGGAGACCTATGTGCAAAAGCGCGAGGAACATTCTTTGTGATTGATAATTTTGTCAAATAGATTGCTGTATACAGAAAAAAATCTTGCTTTTTTTGTAGGAAAAATTTATACTTATGATTAAGAACAATTTGCTTAGGTCCGTGGTTGGAAGTCGATGCCAGTTGCAGGCAAAACGATCCACGTAAGGAGTCCAAAGAGGCTCTGATCATGGTGCAGCTTAGAGGTAAGACCTGCCGGGATTTATTTGTACATAATTGATGTGATACCCGAGAGATTTAGTAGTGAGGGAAGGACTTTCTAGTAGCGAACTTTCCAGCAGGCGAGTGTGGGGTCAAAAACCAGGTCGGCTAGGCATATTCTTAAAACTCAAAAGGTGAGGGGATTTTTTTAATGGCTTTCGAGGATAAAACTCTTCAATGTAAAGACTGCGGAAAAGATTTTATTTTCAGCGCAGGTGAACAAGAATTCTACGCAGAAAAAGGGTTCGAAAACGAACCAGTACGTTGTCGCGACTGCCGCGATTCTAGAAGACGTAACCGTGATGGTGGCGAATCTAGACCACAACGTGAAATGTACGATGTTGTTTGCGCTAACTGTGGCGTAACTACTCAAGTACCATTCCAACCACGCAATGATCGTCCTGTTTATTGTCGTGATTGCTTCAACGCTCAACGCCAATAAATAATTATATATTGATGTTGTGTCCCTTAGGCCCGGAGTAAAATCCGGGCTTTGAGTGTTTGTTGGATGTTTTTTAAGAAATTATTATCAAATATATTATTATTAGGAGGTTTTTTTATGTCAAGAAAGTTAATATCTCTTTTGATGCTTAGTGTTTTTGTTGTTATGGCTTTAGTAACAGGTTGTGGATCAGATACGAAAAAGAGTGATGCAAAAGTTTTAAGAATTGGGACAAATGCAGATTTTGCTCCGTTTGAATTCCAAGATGTTGATGGAAAAGAATACGTTGGTTTTGATATGGATCTAGCCAGAGCAATTGCAAAAGAAATGGGTTATCAAGCAGATATTCAAAATGTAAATTTTGATGGTTTAATTCCTGCGCTTGAAGCTGGTAATATTGATATGATTATTAGTGGAATGACAGTTACAGAAGAACGTAAACAAAAAGTAGCGTTTTCAAAACCTTATTACCAATCAGGTTTAACATTTGTTGTTAGAAATGACAACGATACAATTAAAAGTTTTAAAGATTTAGAAGGAAAAACAATTGCAGTTCAAATTGGAACGACTGGTGCAAATAAAGCAAGAGAAATTAAAGATGCTACGGTAAAAGAATTTAACAGCTCTGCAGATACTTTCTTAGAATTAAAAGCTGGTGGTGTAGATGCAGTTGTAAATGATAGACCTGTAAATGATTATTTCCTAGCACAAGGTGGAACTAAAGACGCAAAAACTTTCCCTGAAATCCTAACAGCTGAAGATTATGGAATCGCAATTTCTAAGAAAAATCCTGAACTTGCAAAACAAATTGATGAAGCATTAGAAAAATTACAGGCAAATGGTGAATACGATAAAATTTTTGAAAAATGGTTCGGTAAGCAAGTAAAATAACTGCTAAATATTAAATAAATTTTATTGTTAATGAACTTTCAAAAGCTTATAGATTATGTCTTTGGAGGTGTATTTATGTCAAAAAGATTACTTGCATTGACTTCGGAAGATTATGGAATTGCTTTTGATAAAAACAATACAGAGCTTGTAGCAAAAGTTAACAAGGCATTAGCTGAATTAAAGGCAAATGGTGAGTACGATAAAATCTATCAAAATGGTTTGGTCAAAAGTAAAATACATAAAACGAAAAGGGGTTGCATAGTACTGCAACCCCTTTCGCATGCATATCTTGAGAGAGTTTTTATGCATAGGTGTAAATCGTAGAGAGTTTTGGAGCGTTTTAAGGTAAAGTAGAGAGAAAATCTTTTATTAAGCCTTGAATAAAAGATCTATAGCCACTTTTTTCGTTGACACGTTTTCTCCTTTTTACTATAATCATTAGTATGAATATACAAGAATGGTTAGTAATTATGAATTGTTAGGATGGATATGTATGGATTTTAATTTTTCCTTGGTGGCAAATTCAATGCCATTATTATTAGAAGGTGCAATAGTAACGATAAAAATCACGCTAATTAGTGTTGGGTTAGGTTTGTTTATCGGCTTATTTGCGGGAATTGCACGATTAGCACAGTTTTGGCCGATAAGGACGCTGGCGGCAGTTTATGTTGACTTTATTCGTGGAACGCCACTCTTAGTGCAGATTTTTATTATGTATTTTGCATTACCGATAATTACTGGTATGAGGGTTGATCCGTTTATTGCTGCGATTACTGCTTGTAGTATTAATAGTGGTGCCTATGTTGCAGAAATTTTTCGGGCTGGGATTGAGTCAATTGATAAAGGTCAGATGGAGGCAGGACGTTCACTTGGGATGAGTTGGGGGCAGACGATGCGTTATATTATTGTACCGCAGGCATTTAAACGTGTTATTCCACCACTTGGTAACGAGTTTATTGCGATGTTAAAAGATTCTTCACTAGTTTCAGTTATCGGATTTGAAGAGCTTACACGTCGTGGGCAGCTAATTATTGCGCGTACATATGGTTCGTTGGAAATTTGGATTAGTGTAGCTTTTATTTATTTGATTATGACACTTACTATTTCCCGCTTAGTTGCGTATTTGGAGCGGAGGTACAAAATAGATGATAAGTATTAAAAATTTGCATAAAGCTTTTGGTAAGATTGAAGTTTTAAAAGGTATTAATGTAGAAATAGAAGAAAAAGAAGTCGTTGTTATTATCGGACCAAGTGGTTCCGGGAAAAGTACGTTATTGCGTTGCATTAATTATTTGGAGCAGCCGACAGATGGCGAAATTATTGTGGACGGAATTCCATTGAGCAATGAATCAAATATCAATAAAGTTCGTACTGAAGTAGGGATGGTTTTTCAACGCTTTAATTTATTTGGACATATGACGGTGATGGAAAATATTACATTAGCACCGATGAAAGTAAGAATGATTTCCAAAGAGGAAGCGAAAGAAACTGCATTGAGTTTGCTTAGAAAAGTCGGGCTTGAAGATAAAGCGAATGCATATCCATCTCAATTATCTGGAGGGCAGCAACAACGTGTAGCAATTGCTAGAGCACTGGCGATGAAGCCTAAAATTATGCTTTTCGATGAACCTACTTCTGCGCTTGATCCAGAGATGGTAAACGAGGTGCTTGATGTTATGAAGAGCCTTGCAAAAGAGGGGATGACAATGGTCGTAGTTACTCACGAAATGGGATTTGCTCGTGAGGTTGGTGACAGGGTGCTTTTTGTCGATGAAGGTAAAATTGTTGAAGAAGGATCTCCGAAAGCGATTTTTGAATCGCCACAAGAGGAACGGACAAAAACATTTTTATCAAAAATCCTTTAAACACAAGGTTTTTGAGGTTGACAAATAGTTCCATCATGGATATAATGGATAACGTGGTCATCGAGTTCGATGTGCCAGTTTATTTCTAGGAGGAATTTCATAATGATTGGTAAAGTTAAATGGTTTAGCGCAGAAAAAGGTTACGGATTTATTGAAAGAGAAGATGGTGGCGATGTTTTCGTACATTTTTCCGCTATTCAAGATGAAGGATTTAAAACTCTAGCTGAAGGTCAAGGCGTTGAGTTTGAAATCGTTGATGGCGCACGTGGACCACAAGCTTCTAACGTTACAAAAACAGCTTAATAAATAGAATTATTTTTCCCGGCTTATGAAAGTAGGCCGGGTTTTATATTTTATGAAAACAATTTGTAGTTTAATCATGCGGAAGTCTTTATGTTGTATTTATTTCTTGTCCTAAATTCTTTTAAAGTAAATAGAATTTTACTCTTCTCTAGAATCAAAAGAATTGCATAATTTCATCACTAAAAATGTAAACTTTTGATAGTGAAATGATTATTTTGGCGAAAAATATAAAATTTTGTGTAAAGTTTCAGAATATTCGTTTATAAAAAGAAGGGGTTTTTTTCTTTATGCAGAATATATAATAGCATAGGACACAGGAAAGGGGATGGGTGCTATGGCAACATTCACTATTAGAGGAAAAAACATTGAAATCACTCCAGCATTAAAAGATTATGTAGAAAAAAAAGTTGGCAAAGTAACAAAATATTTTGATGATGTTGGGGCAATTACCGCATTACTTACTGTGACGAAAGGACGGCATATTGTTGAGGTAACTGTACCTGTAGATGGTATGTTGCTTCGAGGAGAAGAATCCACAATGGATATGTATACTTCCATTGATCTTGTGATTGAAAAATTAGAACGTCAAATTCATAAACATAAAACAAAATTAACGAAACGTTTTCGTACAGGCGGGTTTAAATTTGAAACCGCAACAGCTCCTGTTGTAGAAAAAAATGATGAATCAGAAGAATATCCAGTCGCAAAGACGAAAAAATTCCCAGTAAAACCGATGGATGTTCAAGAAGCGATTATGCAAATGAACTTAATTAATCACGATTTCTTTGTATTTAGAAATGCGAAGAGTGAAGAAGTCAATGTTGTGTATCGCCGTAAAGATGGCAGATATGCCTTAATTGAACCAGAGTAAAATTAAAGCGAAAAGACCTCGCAAATGCGAGGTCTTTTTATGTGGAAAAAATAAAAATATAATTTTGTGTTTTGGTATACAATAAGAAAGGGAAAATGATTGAATTTTTTACCTATATAGTTTTGACTTATTGATCATAGTTTGATAAAATTCTAAAATAGGCTAATAGTGTATGAGTATATGCGTACATAGTTCAAGGAGTGATACAGTTTGTTCGGTTTTATAAAAAAAATATTTGGTGATGGCAACGAAAAAGAAATAAAACGGATGATGGAACGAGTGGAACAAATCAATGCTTTAGAGGCAGATTTGCAAAATTTGAGCGATGCATCATTGGCGGCTAAGACAAAAGACTTTAAACTTCGTTTAGATAAAGGGGAAACTCTAGATGATTTACTTCCAGAGGCATTTGCTGTTGTAAGAGAAGCATCACGTCGCGTATTAGGAATGCGCCATTTTGATGTGCAATTATTAGGCGGAATTTGTTTGCATGAAGGTAAAATCGCAGAAATGCGTACTGGTGAAGGTAAAACTTTAGTTGGTACATTGCCTACATATTTAAATGCATTAACAGGTAAAGGTGTTCATGTTATTACGGTAAATGATTATTTAGCTCGTCGTGATAGTGAATGGATGGGCAGATTATATAATTTCCTAGGATTAAGCGTTGGTTTAATTGCCCATGGACTTGATTTTAATCAACGTAAGAATGCATATGCTTCGGATATTACGTATGGTACGAATAATGAGTTTGGGTTCGATTATTTACGTGATAATATGGTGATTTATCAAGATCAAATGGTGCAACGTGAACTAAACTATGCGATTGTCGATGAAGTAGATAGTATTTTAGTTGATGAAGCTCGTACACCGCTTATTATTTCTGGCGCAGGGGATAAATCTACCGAGATGTATGCGGTTATGGCAAAAACGGTAAATGATTTAGAAGAAGGCGTGGACTATACAATTGATGAGAAAGCAAAAGCTGTATTACCTACAGAGGAATGTGTAGCGAAAATTGAAAAACGTTTGCAAGTAAAAAATATGTACGATAGTGAAAATATTGCGTTATCACATCACTTTAATCAAGCATTGCGTGCCAAAGCCTTAATGAAACGTGACCGAGATTATGTAGTACGTGATGGAGAAGTAGTTATTGTCGATGAATTTACAGGACGATTAATGTTTGGACGCCGTTATTCAGATGGTTTACATCAAGCAATTGAAGCAAAAGAAGGCGTAAAAATTGAGCGTGAAAGTCAAACACTAGCAGCGATTACATTCCAAAACTATTTTAGAATGTATGATAAATTAAGTGGGATGACAGGTACGGCAAAAACAGAGGAAGATGAATTTATTAAAATTTATGGTCTTCCTGTTATTGTGATTCCAACGAATAAGCCAGTTGCGCGTGTTGATTTCCCAGATGTTATCTATAAAACAAAACGGGCAAAATACAAAGCGGTTGTGAATGCGATTATTGAAGCGCATCGCAAAGGGCAGCCGGTGTTGGTTGGTACAACGTCGATTGAACAATCAGAAGAACTTAGCCGCGTGTTGAAAAAGAGCGGCGTAGCACATAATGTATTGAATGCGAAATATCATGAAATGGAAGCGCAGATCATCGCCGGAGCAGGACAATTGGGCGCGGTAACGATTGCGACAAATATGGCAGGTCGTGGTACGGATATTGTGCTTGGTGAAGGTGTAGAAGAACTCGGTGGACTGCATATCATTGGTACAGAACGCCATGAAAGTCGTCGTATTGACAATCAGCTTCGCGGACGTGCCGGTCGTCAAGGTGATCCAGGCTCATCGCGGTTCTACTTATCATTAGAAGATGAATTAATGCGTTTATTCGGTTCTGATAATATTGCTAACATTATGGATAAACTTGGTATGGAAGAGGATGAACCAATCGAGCATGCATTAATTACGCGTTCAATTGAACAAGCGCAAAAGAAAGTCGAAGCGCGTAACTTTGATATTCGTAAACACGTGTTAGAATATGATGATGTTATGAATCAACAACGTGAAGTCATTTATGGACAACGTCGTCAAATACTAATGGGTGATAATTTAAAACAAAATATCATGGATATGATCTATAAATTGATTGACCAAGAAATGGACGTTTATGCAAATGAAAAGCTTTATCCAGAGGAGTGGGAAGTAGATAAGTTAATCAAAGCTTGTGAAGCTTTATTTGCGCCAGAAGGCAAGTTAGTGCAGTCTGAGCTTGAAGCAATGAGCCGTGATGAACTTAAAGAAACTTTACAAAAAGCAGCACAAGATGCTTATGCAGAACGCGAATTGTTATTTGGTGAAGACAGCATGCGTGAACTTGAAAAAGTAATTATGCTTAAAGTGGTTGACAGCAAATGGATGGAGCATTTGGATCAGATGGATATGTTACGTGAAGGAATCAATTTGCGTGCTTATGGTCAACGTAATCCATTGATTGAATATAAAGTAGAAGCTTTTGATATGTTCCAAGGGATGATTGCGAACATTCAAGAAGATATCGCAAAATTAATGTTTAGAGTAAATATCGCGACGGAAGCAAAACCACAGAGTCACTTAGAAGGTGCAAAAGAAGTTCATGGAGATGAAGTGGAAGAAGATCCGAAGAAACCGTATGTAAATCATGACACAACAGGAAGAAATGATTTGTGTCCATGCGGTTCAGGGAAAAAATACAAAAAATGTTGCGGCAAGGAATAAGTTTCTTGCCAATGCATTTAGGGAGATGAAAACGTGCTTTTAGAAGACTTGCGAGTAACAATCGTAGAGATAAAGAAAAAGCTTGACGAAATGGGGACTTCTCTTTGACATTGCTGGCAAAGAGCAACAGATTGCTGAGCTAGAATATAAAATGGGTGAACCTACTTTTTGGGACGATCCTGAAAAGGCGCAAATTACTACACAAGAATTAAATGCAGTGAAAGAAAGTGTTGTTAAATACCAAGGGATGCGAGCAAAATATGAGGATATGAATATTTTGTGGCAAATGGGTATGGAAGACAGTGATGAAAGTGTTTATGATGAAGTAGTTGAAGAGATAGACAATCTCAAATTAGCCATGGAATCTTTAGAATTAGAATTGATGCTGTCAGGTGAATATGATGCAAATAATGCAATTTTGACACTTCATGCCGGTGCAGGTGGTACTGAAGCGCAAGATTGGACGCAAATGCTACTTAGAATGTATGGACGCTACGCAGAGCGAAAGAATTTTAAAGTGGAAACAATGGATTTGCTTCCAGGTGATGAAGCCGGTGTTAAGAGCGTTACTTTAATGATTTCAGGTCACAATGCTTATGGTTATTTAAAAGCGGAAAAAGGTGTACATCGGCTAGTGCGAATTTCACCGTTTGACTCTAATGCACGGCGGCATACGTCGTTTGCGGCTTGTGATGTTATGCCGGAAATTGATGACAATGTTGAAGTTGAAATTAATCCAGCGGATTTGAGAGTAGATACATATCGTGCAAGCGGTGCCGGTGGACAGCATATCAATAAAACCGACTCGGCCGTTCGCATGACGCATATTCCAACGGGTGTTGTTGTACAATGTCAAAATCAACGTTCGCAAATTCAGAATCGTGAACAGTGTATGAAATTATTAAGAGCGAAATTGTTTGAATTGGAGCAAAAGAGACAGGCAGATGCAAAGGCAGAGATTGCTGGTGAATATCAAGCAATAGAATGGGGTAGTCAAATTCGCTCTTATGTATTCCATCCGTATAATATGGTAAAAGATCATCGTACGAATGCGGAAACAGGAAATACACAAGCGGTTATGGATGGCGAGTTAGATATGTTTATTGAAGCTTATTTAAACGCTGCTGCAAATGAAAATCATGCATAAAAGGGGTACGGATTTATTCCGTCTCCTTTTGTGCGGTCTGGAGATATTTTGATAGGAGGAAGGAAAAATGGCAAGACGGTTAGGGATAATCGGTGGTATAATCATTTTGTTCCTCATTTTCGGTCAAATCTTAATACCTAAAGCAGTTTCCAATGTAATTAATAAATCAATTGTGACTTTGACAAATGCGGAGAAAGTGGATGTAGAGGTAAAAAAGGATCCAGCGCTATTGATGCTTACGGGTCAATTTGATGATATAGTAATTAAAGCGGAAAGAGCAAAAACGGACAAAGTTATTTTTGATCAATTTGATATAAATTTACATAATGTTCGCATTGATATGGGAGAGTTAATGAAAACATATCAACTGGGGAATGCTTCAATCGAGGATGTAGTCCTTCGCGCGTATGTTTCCCAGGCAGAATTGGCACATGCAATTAATCAATCAGTAAAAGGTGCGAAAGATGCAAAAGTAGAGATTACGCCAGAACAGGTGAAAGTCTCGAGCATTTTAAATATTGGTGGATTAATTAATGCGGAAATTCGTTTGGAAGGAACAATTGCAAGTGAAGCTGGCAAAATTGTTTTTAAAACGGAAAAATTTTATATTGATAATGGAATGATTGGAAATTTTAGTGGAAAATTATTTACTGATTTGGTATTGTTAGATTTGAAACAACTTCCGTTTAATGTGGAAGTAAAATCTGTGGTATTAGAGCAAGGTCGGGCTGTAATTGTAGCAGATAATCATCCTTAAGAGTTTTTGGCAGCTATCAAACGGAGTAATAGCTGAATTTTAATTTTTGTCATAAGGTGGAGAAAGTAGTGACGAATTTCAAATACAATCGATGGCTGATTGGGTGTATTATTGTAGGGTTAATAGCGGCGTTATATATAGGCTGGAATCGTCATATTGTGGAAGAAAACAATATGACAGTAGAGCTGGTTTTTGATTACGATGATATCGTTGAATTGGCTCGTATTGAAGGCGTTCCAATGCAAACTGTTATGGAACAAATGAAAGATACTGGGGTATCTTCGTTAGCTGTTTATGAGTCTACATTAAAAAAATTAAGTGAGAATGGAAAGGCAGCGACTGTTTCTGGCAGTGCACTGCTAAATAGTTATTACAGCGGCCTGCTTACAGAGCCGAGTTGGTGCCAGCTTATTGAAAAGGGTCTAATCGTACCAGAAAACATCTATATTGTTTGTCATGATGAAACTACGTTTAAAGAAGTTAAGGAAGATTTAGAAAGAAGACTCAGTGAAGATAGAATAAGCATTCTTCAAGCTGGAAATGTAAGAGTAATTTCAGCAAAAGCAAATTCAGAAAAAGTATTGAAGTGGAATTTAGGTTTATCCACAGAAGAAATGCGAATTGTGAATGAAGCTGGTTTTTATATTGTCGCTCGACCAAGCAATTATCAGGCAGTAACTCAATCAGATATTGGCTCTGTATTTGATCGTTTAAAAGGGTTTAATGTTTCTGATATTATTTTTTCTGGGGATGAAGTTTTGGGACACCCAGACTATATTACAGATACAGCAAATGCTTTTCAGGCAGATGAGCTTACTTTAGGTTTGATTGAGCATCCGCAGCAATTGCAGTTCTTTAAACAAGAAGGTTTAATGGAGCTTGTTAAAAAGAATCATTATAAAGCTGCGCGGGTATATTCAATACCAAAAGATGAACAAGTGAAAATGAAAGTCAATCAAGCTGTTGAACGCTTGATTTTAACTGACGAAGAACGCAATGTTCGCATTAATTTGATGCGGATTTTTGAGAAACCAGAAAGTGGTATGACTCTTTTAGAGACAAATCTTAAATATGTAAAATATGTAAAAGATGGTCTAGAGGAAAAAGGATTTACTATTGGCCGTGCAGGTACGTATGAGCTTTATTATCCGCAAAAAATCTGTTTTATTCTATTAACGGTTGGCGCAGTAGCGGCGGGAGTTCTTTATTTATCCTTAGTTTTCCCAATGAGAAATCGTTATCAGTATATGTTGTTAATTTTAATTTCAGCAATTTTAATTACCCCATTAGCTTTAGGCAAAGGAGCTATAGTTCGTAGCGCTGTTGCATTAGCTAGTGCGAATTTGTTCCCTGCACTCGCTGTAATTTGGCAAATGGATCGTTGGCGTACTGGGAAATTTTCATCGAATACGTCACTTGCAAAAATTATGGTAGCTGGTGCAGTTGCTTTAATTACAACCGGCTTCCTTTCTTTT
Source organism: Selenobaculum gibii (assembly GCF_030273445.1). NCBI lineage: Bacteria > Bacillati > Bacillota > Negativicutes > Selenomonadales > Sporomusaceae > Anaerosinus > Anaerosinus gibii. The sequence continues at coordinate 2,255,101 of NZ_CP120678.1, read as the reverse complement.
ATTGGCGGCGCGTATGTAGCTTCTATTTTGGGGGATGTGGAATACTTCTTAGAAATTTATATTTTCCGTGGCGTAAAGTTGACATTTATATTGCCGATAATTTTAGTTACCATTGCTTATTTACGTAGATTTAATTTGTTTGGTGGCGAAGAGTATTCAGGGAATATTCTTGGTCAAGTGAAGAAAATTTTAGATTGCCCTGTATATGTAAAAAGTTTAATCTTTTTTGCAGTTGCAGCGGTAGGTGCATTAATTTTTATTGGTCGTTCTGGGCATACTATGGGTGTTCCAGTGCCGGCAATTGAACTAAAGTTAAGAGCTTTCCTTGAACAGGTATTTTATGCAAGACCTCGTTCAAAAGAATTGTTTATTGGACATCCTGCTTTTATGTTAGCAGTTATGGCAGTGTATAAGAAATGGCCAAATTTCTTATTCTTTGTATTGGTTATTGTTGCAACGATAGGGCAAGGTTCACTTGTAGAGACATTTGCTCATTTGCGTACGCCTGTTTTTATGTCCTTTATGCGTGGTTTAGGCGGCTTGGTTTTGGGAGCAGGGGTAGGCATGATTGCAATGTTACTGGCACATCTTTTGTATAATTTGTCTTCCTTTGTGGGAAGGGGAACAACGAAAGATGAGTAGTATTGTAGTTTCTGGCTACTATGGTTTCAGAAATGCTGGAGACGAAGCCATGTTAGCTGCCATGATAGAAGTTCTATCAGATTTGGATCCTAAATTAAATATTACGGTTATTTCTGCAAATCCTGAAGATACTAAACGCAGACATGGTGTGCATGCTGTATATTGGTTAAATTATTGGCAGATTGCGAAAGTGATTCGCAAGAGTGACTTAGTCATTAGTGGCGGTGGCAGTTTACTGCAAGATGTTACGAGTGTACGAAGTATTTATTACTATATGAGCATTTTATTTTTGGCGAAAATGCTAGGAAAGCCAACGATGCTTTATGCGCAGGGGATTGGCCCAATTTGTGGCTCTTTTGCTCGTAAAGCAATGAGGTGGCTTGGAAATAAAATAGATTTAATCACCGTTCGTGATGAAGGATCACTTGAAGAGCTTGATAATTTAGGGGTAAAAAAAACGCCGATTCGTGTTACTGCGGATCCGGTCTTAGGGATTCATCCAGTAGATCGGCAGATTGGCAGAAAAATTTTGCGCAGATATGGAATTGAAGGCGCTAAACCGCTGGTTGGTATTTCAGTCCGCGAATGGCGGGATTGGTCTCATTATAAAGATATTATTTCAACAGTAACAGCAAGGATTGTTGATGAGCTTGGCGCGCGCGTAGTCTATTTGCCAATGCAGTATCCTGAAGATGTTGAGGTCGCAAAAAAAATTGCTGTTGATATGCCGAAATCAATCGTATTACTTGATGAAGAATATACAACGAGTGAGCTATTGTCTCTAGTAGGAAATTTGGACTTATTAATTGGTATTCGTTTACATGCTTTAATTTTTGCAGGTGTGATGGGCATTCCGATGATTGGAATGTCTTATGATCCGAAAATTGATCGATTTTTAAAATCAATGGGTGATGAAAGTGTTAGCGATTTGCAAAATGTTACAGTAGAGAAATTAATGGAGAAAATTCATCAAGAGTGGCAGGAAAAAGATTCCTTTGCTAAAACTGTTGAACCTGTAATTTCTAAACTGAGAAGAGATGCTTTCGTTAATGCTGAATTAGCGCTTGAATTAATTTCACGCGGCAAAACCAAGAGGTGATAAAGTGAAGAAGAAAGTGCGGCAGTACATTGGGATGACACTTGGGATTTTGATTACCGCAATTGCACTTAATATGTTTTTTATTCCACATAAGATTGCCAGTGGCGGCATAAGTGGTTTGGCTACAGTACTTCATTATTTATTTGGGTTGCCAGTTGGAGTTTTAATGTTAATATTTAATATCCCAATTTTTATTATTGGTGTTAAATTGTTAGGTTCACGTTATGGTCTAACAACGTTATATGGTGCAACAATGTTGTCGGTTTTTATTGATCTGACATCACCTTATACGCCAGTATTAACTGAGGATATTTTATTAAATACTCTATATGGCGGTGTATTGACAGGAATTGGAATGGGATTAATTTTTCGGTTTAAAGGAAATACGGCAGGAACTTCTTTGGTAGCAGCGATTTCCCATCATTTGTTTCAGGTGAGTATTGGACGGGCTTTACTTATTGCAGATGGATGTATCGTTATATTTGCTGGTTTTGCATTTAAAAGTCCGGAGCTTGCACTTTATGCAGCAATTTCTATTTTTGTCACTACGCAAATTATCGATTTAGTCCAAGAGGGTGCAATCACAAGCAAAGCTTTTTGGATTATGGCAGAACGTCCGGATGTGCTTGCTGAAAAAATTTTTCAGGAAGTAGAGCGTGGTGTAACTTATCTTTCGGGTCGTGGCGGATATACAGGTAAGGAAAGAGAAATGCTGCTTTGTGTTGTGGAAACGAGTGAAGTAACTAGACTTCAAGAAGTTATCCACGACCATGATGAAAAAGCATTTTTTATTATTAGTGATGCGCATGAAGTTGTTGGCGAAGGGTTTAACCAATACAAGCATTAAATTTATCGAATCGTAAAATAGCTGTTATATGCATATGCATATAACAGCTATTTTGTTTTTGATGGAGGATTTATTATGCTTTTTTTAGCTAAACGTATTATAAAAAGGGTTGTGGTGTTATTCATTGCAATGTTGGCAATAATAAAAGTAAATAGTATCGGGATGATGTTTATCAGCATGCTTATTTCTCTATGGGCGTATGCTTTAACTTTTGGTGTCGTTTATGGGGCTGGATTTTTAATCCTACTCTTTATTCATGAGCTTGGACATGTAATTGCAGCCAGAGTAGTCGGCATTCGTGCCGGTCTTCCAATTTTTATTCCGTTTATTGGTGCGGCAGTATCGCTGAATCGTTTGCCAATCAATGCAAAAATGGCAGCCAATATTGCGATTGGTGGCCCGGCGTTAGGGACGATTAGCGCAATTGTCTGTTTCATTTGGTATTTTTGGACGAATTCGATTATTTTATTGGTATTATCCTATACAGCTGCAATTTTAAATTTATTAAATTTAATTCCTTGTGAACCTTTTGATGGCGGAAAAATCATGGGGGCGATTTCTCCACATTTATGGACAGTAGGGACGTTTATTTTATTTGCTTTATTTCTTTATTCACAAAACGAAATCGTGTTTATTATTTTAGCTTTTTCTTTATTTTTTTTATGGCGTAGTTCGGGAATTGATACAAAAGATTCGTATTATGCACTCCCAAAATGTGAGCGCTTTAAAGTATTTATTTGGTATGTGGGATTAGTTGGAATCCTATCTCTTTTGACACTATATATTGCAAATCTATTGTATTAATGTTGTACAAAATTTTACAAAATATTTTTTCAAATGAAAAAGGTTTTTCGATAAAAATGTCTAAAGATATAAAGTCATGAAGTAATTTGGGACCTGAAAGAGGGGGTATGTTCAAGTTGATACATATGAAGAATGTTTCAAAACGCTATGATAATGGATCTATAGCATTGTCGAATATTAATATTGATATTAATAAAGGTGAATTTGTTTTTATCGTCGGACCAAGTGGGGCTGGTAAATCGACTTTTATAAAAATGATTTTCCGTGAAGTTTTGCCAACGGAAGGAGAATTAATCGTCAATGGACGCAATACATTGGCGATGTCTGCATCCGATGTGCCGTATTTAAGACGCGGATTGGGGATTATCTTTCAGGATTATCGGTTGTTACCAGAAAAAACGGTGTATGAAAATGTAGCTTTTGCTATGCAAGTTATTGAGGCACCGCGTCGTGAAATGCAAAAACGAGTAAATAGTGTACTTGACTTAGTTGGCTTAAATGATAAATTGAAAAGCTTTCCTAGTCAGTTATCAGGGGGAGAGCAGCAACGGGTTGCAATAGCTAGGGCAATTGTAAATAATCCGATGATTGTAATTGCCGATGAACCTACAGGAAATTTGGATCCTGAAACTTCCTGGGACATCATGCGGATTTTTGAACGAATCAATAAGTCAGGGACGACAATTGTTATGGCAACGCATGATAAGACGATTGTAGACACGATGAAAAAGCGTGTAATTGCAATTGAAAATGGCCGTATTATCCGAGATGAAGTGAAGGGAGCATACGGTTATGAAGATTAGAACTTGGGAATATTTTATTCGTGAAGTTTTTATTTCTCTAAAGAGAAATAATTGGATGACTTTTGCATCTATTAGTACAGTGGCTTTATCACTATTGATTTTAGGGATGTTTCTGATTATTGTTTTGAACTTAAATAATATGGCAAGTGCACTGGAGTCGCAAGTACAAATTAACGTGTACTTGCATGATGATTTGTCCGATCGGGAAATGAAGGAGATTGGTGAGAAAATTCAAGCGATGTCTGTTGTAGAGGAGATAAAATTTGTCGACAAAAAAGATGCAATGGATCGCTTTAAAGAACGCCTAGGTGATCAAAAAACATTATTAGAGGCATTAGAAGATACAAACCCTTTACCGAATGCTTTTGAAGTAAAGCTGAAACGTCCGGAAGAAGTGAAAGCAACTGCAAATAAAATTAATGAATTTGAGGGTGTGGAGACGGCTAAATTTGGACAAGATGTCGTTGAGCAACTGTTTGAGCTAACGAAAATGGTTCGTATTTTTGGCTTCTTTATTATCGTGTTTTTAGCGATGGCTACATTGTTTATTATTTCAAATACAATTCGTTTAACAGTATTTGCACGACGTAAAGAAATAGGTATTATGAAATATGTAGGTGCAACGAATTGGTTTATTCGCTGGCCATTCTTGATGGAGGGAATGGTTCTTGGATTTTTAGGTGCAATTGTCGCGACCGTGTTATTGAGAAATTTATATAGTGCAGTTACGGCAAAAATTTATTCAACATTAGCGTTTTTGCCACTCATTCCAGAATATCCGTTTTTAAATCATATTACATTGTTGCTTTTAGTCGTGGGAACAGCAATTGGAGCGCTTGGTAGTACGATTTCATTAAAACGCTTTATGAATGTATAAGAGGAGTTGAACATGAAAAATTTAAGACGATGGTTCTTAGCTTTTAATGCAATCGTTTTACTAGTAATGTTTACTCTAACCGTATATGCTGAATCTTTGGACAGTCAATTGAATGATGTTCAAAATCGAATGTCAAGTCAAGAAAGTAAGAGAAATCAAGCGCAGCAGGAAGTTGACACTGTTTCAAATCAGCTGAGAATTTTGCAGAGCGAATTAAAAACTGCAACGGATGAGTATGAATCGATTCAAGCACAATTGCAAGAAAAAGAAGAACAAATTGAAAAAAATACGGAAATCTTAGAAAAAACAGAACGAGACCTCGCTAAACGGATGAAAGTACTAAATAAAAGAATCCGTGATATATACCAAAATGGGCAGATTAATTATATCGATGTATTGTTTGGCGCAACTGACTTCAATGATTTACTAACGCGAATGGACTTGTTAAAACGCATAATTAAGCATGATTATGAATTGATTATGAAAGTAAAAGCTGAACGTGAGTTGATATTGCAGAAGAAAACTGAATTGGAAAATGATAGAGCCGCGATTGTTGAATTAAAAAAAGCGGCAGAAATAAAGCGGCAAGAAGTGAAAGAGCGTACGGCAAGAAAACAAGAAGTATTAGACCGTGCAGTAAATGATCGCGATGAAGCAGAACGTACTTATCAAGAACTAATTGAAACGTCGAAACAGATTGAACGGATGATTCGCGCGCAGGCAATGGGAAGTGGACGCGCTACTGGCTCGACAGGTGCGATGATCTGGCCTGTGCATGGTGTGATTACTTCAGAATATGGCTGGCGTACCCATCCGATCTTTGGAACTTCACGTTATCATAGTGGACTTGACATTGGTGCTGATTACGGTGATCCGATTGTGGCCGCTGATGGTGGAACAGTCATTTACGCCGATTGGATGGGCGGTTACGGTAATGCGGTTATTATTGACCATGGTGGTGGAATTACTACGCTTTATGGACATAATGACAGCTTGGTAGTTGGAGTAGGACAGCAAGTAAGTCAAGGGCAGTTAATTGCGATTTGCGGTTCTACAGGCTATTCTACAGGCCCGCATTGTCACTTTGAAGTTCGTGTAAATGGGGAACCGGTTGATCCATACGGCTATCTATAACTCTAAGCAAGATTTTCCCTACATCTATAGGTGGCAGGCATAACTGTAAATAACAGGCGGTGAGTATAATCTTTCGCCTCGTTGAAACCCTGAGTGGTAGGTTTTCCTGGGGGAAACCTTTAACAATGGAGTTATAATGCATAATATAGAGCAGAATGCATAGAATATAGCGAAAGTAAAGTAAGTTTAAAAAGCCACAGAGCAGGTAGACCCCTCTGTGGCTTTCTCTTTGAAGAGAATAGAGGTGGAAATGTGAAAAAGCGGTATTTGTTTTTGGGGGCAATTGTATTAATTTTGCTGACTTGCTTCAGTACGATTGCAGGGCTTTATTATTTATTGGGACTTGGAAATACGAATTCTTTGCAAGTGTTTCGATTTGTGAATGCACTCAGATTCATTCAAACGCAATATGTGAATGAAGTAGATAATGAAAAGTTAATTACTGGCGCGCTTAAGGGAATGGTGAATTCACTAGACGATCCACATTCAGTTTACCTGGATGAACAGATGTATAAATTATTGTTAGAACATACAGATGGATCTTTTGGTGGTGTTGGTGTTGTTATGGGAATGCGGGAAGATAAGATCCCTATGGTAATTGCACCGATTGAAGGCTCGCCGAGTGAACTTGCGGGAATTAAAAGTGGAGATCAGATTATTTCAGTTGATGGCCAAGATACACGAGTGTTACCGTTTGAAGAAGTTGCCGCAAAAATTCGTGGTGAAATTGGAACGCAAGTTGTGTTGACTATTCGTCGTGATAATGCAGATATTGATTATATTTTGACTCGCTCAAATATTGAAACAATATCTGTTGCAGGTTCAATGAAGCGTGAAGATATTGGGTATATTCGCATCGCTTCTTTTAACGAGCATACGGCGACAGAATTTAATAAGATTTATCATGAACTAGAAGAAAAAGGTATGAAGAAAGTTATTCTGGATTTGCGTGATAATCCAGGAGGAATTTTAACAGTATGTACAAAGATTGCTGAAAAATTTGTCCCGGAAGGTGTAATCGTTTCAACGCGTGACCGTGCTGGTAATCAAGAGGTTTTTCGTTCTAGTTTGCCGGAAGCAAAATATCCGCTTGTTGTATTAGTCAATGGAGGAAGTGCAAGTGCATCTGAAATTGTAGCTGGTGCTATTCAAGATACTGGCGTTGGTACGTTAATTGGTACGAAGACGTATGGAAAAGGGTCTGTGCAGGCGGTTATTCCAATGGCAAATAAAGACGGAATGAAACTTACGATTGCCAAATATTATACGCCAAATGATCGCTGTATTGATGGAATCGGTATAGAACCGGATATAACGATAGAATTAGATAAAGAAAAAGATAATCAGTTAGAAAAAGCAATTGAAGTATTGCAAGGAAAATAAATGGTAGCTGCGATAAAGCAGCTACCATTTTTGCATGAAGTCCTGCTTTATTGGGGAAAATAAGGTAATTTCTATTTGCCGTACATATGTTTTGTGTTATAATATAACGGATAATTAATATTAATTAGAATAGACAAAGTAGGTGTTTTCATGGCAAAAGTACCTCATTTAAATACAGTGCATCAGGACGGCGGCACGCCTTTTAAAGTTGTAGCACCTTTTGAGCCGACAGGAGATCAACCGCAGGCAATTGATATGCTGGTAGGGGGCATTGAAAATGGACAAATTGCACAGGTATTATTAGGCGCAACGGGAACAGGAAAGACTTTTACGATTGCAAAAACGATTGAACGCGTACAAAAACCGACGTTGGTGATTGCACATAATAAAACGCTGGCTGCGCAGCTTGCCAGCGAGTTTAAAGAATTTTTTCCGAATAATGCGGTAGAGTATTTTGTTAGTTATTATGACTATTACCAACCGGAAGCGTATATTGCGCATACAGATACTTATATCGAAAAAGATGCATCGATTAACGATGAGATTGATAAATTACGACACTCAGCGACATGTTCGTTATTTGAACGACGTGATGTAATTATTGTTGCTAGTGTGTCATGTATTTATGGTTTAGGTTCCCCGGACGAATATCACGATTTAGTTTTATCGCTTCGCCAGGGGCAGACGTATGACCGTGATTCGATTTTGCGTAAGTTGGTTAGTATTCAATATGAACGTAACGATATCAATTTTATTCGCGGTAAATTTCGTGTGCGTGGAGACGTTATTGAAATTTTTCCTGCTGGTTACAATGAACGGGCGATACGCGTGGAATTGTTTGGAGATGAAATTGATCGGATTTTAGAAGTGGATGTATTGACGGGAGAAATTTTAGGAGAACGCAAGCATATTAGTGTATATCCGGCTTCTCACTATGTTACATCGAGAGAAAATATGCAGCGTGCAATTCAAGATATTGAGGCAGAGTTAGAAGAACGGTTGGCTTACTTTAAAGCAAATAACAAATTGCTGGAAGCACAACGCTTAGAACAGCGCACGCGCTATGATATTGAGATGATGCAAGAGATGGGATATTGCTCTGGCATTGAAAATTATTCAAAACATTTGACGAAACGTCAGACGGGGGAAGCTCCATTTACATTAGTTAATTATTTCCCCGAGGATTTTCTAATTGTGATTGATGAGTCACACGTTACTTTGCCGCAGATTCGTGCGATGTATGCAGGCGATCGATCGCGTAAAGATTCGTTGGTGGAAAATGGATTTCGTCTGCCATCTGCTTATGATAATCGCCCGTTTCGCTTTGAAGAATTTTGTGATTGTATTAATCAAATTGTTTATGTATCAGCAACACCGGCTAAATTTGAATTAGAAGAGGCAAACCAGGTAGTACAGCAGATTATTCGTCCAACGGGACTTCTTGATCCAGAGATTGAAGTTCGTCCACTTAAAGGTCAGATGGATGATTTATTAACAGAAATTAAAAAGCGTATCGCCTTAAAAGAGCGTACACTTGTTACTACATTGACGAAAAAAATGGCGGAGAATTTAACGGAGTATTTAAAAGAAATGGGGATAAAAGTTCGTTATCTTCATTCAGATATTGTGACAATGGAACGGGCAGAAATTATCCGCGATTTGCGTGCGGGTGTTTTTGATGTGCTTGTGGGGATTAACTTATTAAGAGAAGGCCTTGATATGCCAGAAGTATCGTTAGTAGCGATTCTTGATGCGGATAAGGAAGGTTTTTTGCGTTCTGATACGTCGCTTATTCAAACGATTGGTAGGGCAGCACGTAATGCGAGTGGGAAGGTAATCATGTATGCGGATCGCAAAACTGACTCGATGAAACGTGCAATTGATGAAACGCAAAGGCGTCGTCAGATACAAGAGGTTTATAATACAGAACATGGAATTACGCCGCAAACGGTGAAAAAGCGGATAAAAGATTTAATTGAAACGACGAAAGTTGCCGAAGAGAAGGCTGAGTATAAAACAAGTAAAGGGATGAAGATGTCGTCACAGGAAAAAAATGAATTATTGATATCTCTTGAAAATGAAATGCGCGAAGCCTCTAGAAAACTTGAATTTGAACGGGCAGCAAAACTGCGTGATATGATTGTAGAATTAAAAGGAAGTTTGCCTGCAAAGAAATCAAATGCTAAGAAGCGTCAGAAAAATTAAAAGAAATAGATGGAGGAAAGGGATAAAGTAGTGAAAGATAAAATTGTTGTAAAAGGGGCAAGGGAACATAATTTAAAAAATATTGATATAGAAATACCGCGTGATGAACTCGTTGTTGTAACGGGACTTAGTGGATCAGGAAAATCTTCTTTGGCATTTGATACGATTTATGCCGAAGGGCAACGTCGTTATGTAGAGTCCTTATCCGCTTATGCACGTCAGTTTTTAGGGCAGATGGATAAGCCTGATGTAGATTATATCGAGGGATTATCGCCAGCGATTTCTATTGACCAAAAGACGACGAGTCGCAATCCGCGTTCGACCGTTGGTACGGTAACGGAAATTTATGATTATCTGCGTTTAATGTTTGCCAGAGCAGGCAGACCACACTGCCCAAAATGTGGAAAACCAATTGCGCAGCAAACGGTAGAGCAAATGGTAGATCAGATTTTAGCATTACCGGAAGGTACGAAGTTTATGGTAATGGCGCAGGTGGTGCGCGGAAAAAAAGGCGAACATCAGAAAATTCTTGGGCAAATTCGCAAAGATGGTTATGTGCGAGTGAGGATTGATGGAGAAATCCAAGACGTTAATGAAGAAATCAAGTTGGTGAAAACGAAAAAACATACGATTGAAGTGGTTGTTGATCGTCTTGTTGTACGTGAAGGAATCAATCAGCGTTTGGCGGATTCACTCGAAACTTCCTTACAACTTGGGGAAGGTGTCGTACTTATTCAGATTATTGATGGTGAAGAGCTGATGTTTAGTGAAAACTTCGCTTGTATCGATTGTGGAATCAGCCTTCCTGAACTTGCACCGCGGATGTTTTCATTTAATAATCCATTTGGTGCTTGTCCAGCCTGTAGTGGACTGGGCGAAAATATGGAATTTGATATGGACTTGGTTATGCCTGATTTAAACCTTAGGATTGAAGAGGGGTTATTTGCGCCATTATCGAAAAATATCAATTCCTATGCGATGTGCCAAATTGATGCCGTAGTGAAAAAGTACGGCTATACGATTGAGAATACTTGGAATGAATTAAATGATTCTTTAAAGGACCTTTTACTGTATGGGTCAGGCGAAGAAAAGTTTGATTATGAATATGAAAATATGTATGGTGAAGTCAAGCAGTATCATTCCCCATTTGAAGGTGTTCTGCCGATGCTAAATCGCCGCTATAGTGAATGTACTTCTGATACGTATCGCGAAGAGTATGAAAAGTATATGAGCAGTAAGAAGTGTCCAGTTTGTAAAGGCGCAAGATTAAAACCTGAGACTTTGGCAGTTAAAGTGGGCGGAAAAAGTATTTATGAAGTAACCTGCTTTACTATTGCTGAATGTAAAGAATTTTATGCGCAGCTAGAGCTAACGGAACGGGAAAAGAAGATTGCCCAGCAGATTTTAAAAGAAATCAATGCCAGATTAGGTTTTTTGCTGGATGTTGGACTAGATTATCTTACGCTTGATCGCGCGGCAGGTACGCTTTCGGGGGGAGAAGCACAGCGGATTCGTTTAGCTACGCAGATTGGCTCGGGGCTAGTCGGCGTGCTTTATATTCTCGATGAACCCAGTATTGGACTCCACCAACGCGATAACAATCGCTTGCTGGCAACACTTAAACATCTGCGTGATGTTGGCAATACGTTAATTGTTGTTGAACATGATGAAGATACAATGTACGCGGCAGATCATATCATTGATATCGGCCCGGTTGCCGGTGCTGGTGGTGGCTACGTGGTAGCGCAAGGTACAGTTGAAGAAATTAAAGCGAACGAGAACTCCATTACTGGACAGTATTTGAGCCGTAAAAAGTATATCCCTGTACCGAAAGAACGCAAAAGTCCAAATGGAAAATGGCTTGAAGTCATTGGTGCAAAAGAAAATAATTTGAAAAATATTTCGGTGAAGTTTCCCCTTGGATTATTTACGGCGGTTACTGGTGTATCAGGATCTGGTAAAAGTACTTTAGTCAATGAAATTTTATATAAAGGGCTGGCAAGTAAACTGTATACAGGCAAAGGCAAAGCCGGTGAGCATAAAGAGATTCGTGGCTTTGAGTATATTGATAAAATCATTGATATTGACCAATCACCGATTGGTCGTACGCCGCGTTCAAATCCAGCGACGTATACTGGATTGTTTGATACGATTCGCGATGTGTTCAGTCAGACGAATGAAGCGAAAATGCGTGGATATAAACCGGGGCGGTTTAGCTTTAATGTAAAGGGCGGACGTTGTGAAGCCTGTCGCGGCGATGGTATTATTAAAATTGAAATGCACTTTTTGCCGGATGTTTATGTGCCGTGTGAAGTCTGCAAAGGCGCGCGCTATAATCGTGAAACATTAGAAATAAGATATAAAGGGAAAACGATTGCTGATGTTCTTGATATGGTAGTCGACGAAGCGCTGGAATTTTTCCGAAACATCCCGAAACTAGAACGTAAATTGCAAATTTTGCAGGACGTCGGGCTTGGTTATATTAAATTGGGACAACCTGCAACAACTCTTTCGGGCGGAGAAGCTCAGCGCGTCAAACTGGCAACAGAACTTGCACGCCGCAGTACGGGAAAAACTCTTTATATCCTCGATGAACCAACAACAGGACTCCATACAGCGGATATCCATAAGTTGCTTGAGGTATTAAAAAGATTGCTTGAATCTGGAGATACTGTCGTCGTCATTGAACATAATCTCGATGTGATTAAGACAGCAGATTATGTCATAGATTTAGGACCAGAGGGCGGTTTTAGAGGTGGAACAATTATCGCTAAAGGAACACCAGAAGAAATTGCTGCTGAACCTAACTCGTATACGGGAAAATTTTTAAAACCGTTGCTAGAAGAAAAGGTTGAAGCAGCAAAAGCTTTTTCCGATAACTGACCCACGTTAAGACTCTCCTCTTCTATAAGAAGGAGTTATCTATTAAAATTCTTTAGGTAAGAACAAAAAGCTTCAGTGAAAGATAGAATTCTTTTACTGAAGCTTTTTTATTATTTTAATTAAATGAAAAAATATTTTGAAAATTTAAAAAAATCAGTGTTTTTCTTGATAAAATATGGTATGATTGCAATGTAAACGTTTTCAAGTAATAATTTGGTTATTATATGGAAGAATTTATTTGGATTTTATATAAATTAAGGTTTTGATGAGGCGGGATGTAATGAATTCAGGAAAATTGGGGAATCGTACTTTTGTTACGATTAAAGATGTTGCAAAAACTGCTGGCGTATCAATCGCGACGGTATCAAGAATTTTGAATCATACAGCAGGGGTATCGGAAACATTAGAAGCTCGAGTACGCGAGGCGATTGAAACGTTAGGCTACTCAACGAATGATGCTGCTCGAACATTAAAAGGAAAGAATTCATTTAGCATCGGTTTGATTATTCCAGATATTCAAAATCCTTTTTTTCCTGCACTTGTGCGTAGTATTGAGGACACTGCTCATGCATCGGATCATGCAGTTTTGCTTTGTAACTCTGATGGTGATGTGGAGCAGGAAATGAGGTATATCAGATTTTTGCATGGGAAACGTGTCGATGGAATACTTTTGATTGGTGGACAGCAAAGTAATAAGAGTGTGGAGCTGGCAGAATCGTTACAGATGCCAATTGTTCTGTTGGATAGAAGAGTAAAAGGGAAAAAACTGCCTGCCGTTTTTTTAGACAATGCACATGGTGGGCGACTGGCGGTAGAATATTTACTTGCTTGTGGATGCCAAAAGATTGCGTTTATTGGCAGAAGATCGCTTTCGTCAGCAGAAGAAAGATTCAATGGCTATTGCGAAGCGTTAAACGATAAAAATATAGAAATAAATCGAAAGCTTATCCAGTCACAGCCATTTACTTTTGATGGCGGTTATAAAGGAACCGAAGCTTTATTAAAAGAGAAAGTTGAGTTTGATGCAATCTTTGCGGGAAATGACGTTATGGCATTTGGGGCAATTGCTTGCTTGCAAAGTCATGGAATGAATACACCACAAGACATACAAGTCGTTGGATTTGATGATATATGGATGGCGAAAGGGTATAATCCTTCACTGACTACACTTTGTCAGCCAGTAGCAGAAATAGGACAGGCTGCGGTAAATTTATTGCTTAACCTTAGGGAAAAAACTGAGCCTAAAGTTTTAGAAATGCGCTTTTTACCACAGTTGATTATTCGTGATTCAACGATGAAAAAAAGTAAGGAGTGAGAAGAGTGGAGCGAGGGAAAGCAAAACCAATTTTAGTCATAGGAAGTCTGAATATGGATTTGGTTGCAACGGCAACGCAATTGCCGAAAGAAGGCGAAACCGTTTTTGGTCAAAGTTTTGCTACTTTTCCTGGGGGAAAAGGAGCGAATCAAGCAGCAGCAGCAGGCAAATTAGGTGCTGAAGTTTACATGGCGGGCTGTGTTGGAAAAGATGGATTTGGTAAAGCCTTAATTTCTGAACTAGAATCGAATGGTATTGCTACAAAATTTGTACGAACTGTAGATACTGCAACGGGAACAGCTTTGATTACCGTAAATGAGACTGGTGCGAATACGATTGTAGTGGTTGCTGGGGCAAATGGTTGTTGTGATGCGGCAGATGTCGATCGTTCCTTACACGCATTTACTAATCCGGGAATTTTACTTTTGCAACATGAAATACCGAAAGCGACAGTGGAATATGCAATTCATAAAGCCAAAGAATTAGGCTGGATGGTCATTTTAAATCCGGCACCAATGCGTGAAATTTCGCCTACCCTTTATCCAAAAATTGATTTATTAACACCAAATGAAAGCGAAGCAGCAGCACTTGCAAAAACTCCTATTGGCACCAAGCAAGAGGCAATTATAGCAGCGCAAAAGTTACGGGAAAATGGGATAAAAGAAGTGGTGATTACGCTTGGCGAAGCTGGTGCTGTATGGGTACATGCAGAGGGACAAGAAGATTCTCTGGCTTACAAAGTGCAAGCGATAGATACGACTGCTGCTGGAGACTCCTATACGGCGGCCATTGCAGTGGCGTTAGCCGAGGGAAAATCTATGCAAGATGCACTTCGCTTTGCGGCGCAGACAGCAGCGATTGCAGTAACTCGTCATGGTGCCCAGTCTTCACTGCCTACACGGCAAGAAGTAGAAGCATTTGCAGCGCAGAAGAAGGGGATGTAAAGATGAAAAAAATTGGAGTAATAAATGGCCCTATTAGTGAAGTCATAGCGAAAATGGGACATTATGATATGCTGATGCTTGGTGATGCAGGACTGCCAATACCGCCTGGGGTACGGAGAATTGATCTTGCGCTTTGTCAAGGGGTGCCAAGTTTTATTCAAACTTTACGTGTAGTATTAAGTGAATTGAAACTGCAAAGCGTCGTTGTAGCAAGTGAGATGCAAGAAGTCAGCCCGGAGTTATATAAGAAAACCTTGAATGAACTTGATGGTGTAGAAGTTGAACTCGTATCGCATGAAGAGTTAAAAGCGATGAGCCAAAAAGCAGTTGCTGTAATTCGTACGGGAGAATTTACGCCATATGCAAATATCATCTTAAAGTCTGGCGTCGTATTTTAGTCTGCGGAGGATAAAATTATGCAAAGTAAATGTTTATTACAGATGACAGGAATTTGCAAATCGTTTCCCGGCGTAAAAGCTCTTGACCAAGTAGATTTTTCAATTAAAAGGGGTGAAATCCATGCGTTATTAGGCGAAAATGGCGCAGGAAAATCGACGTTGATGAAAGTGCTTAGTGGAGTATATAAAAAAGATGCAGGCGAAATTTTCATAGATGGAAATTCTGTTGAAATTCATGGCCCGCGTGAAGCACAGAAGATGGGGATAGGAATTATTCATCAGGAACTTAATCTTGTACCTGAACTTACTGTGATGGAAAATATCTTTCTTGGGCGAGAACCACAAAAATTATTTGGTTTTGTAGATAAGGATAAGATGCGCAAAGAATCCTTTGAAATACTTAAACGTTTAGGCACAGAGATTCAACCAGATGATATCATTAGTGATTTGAGTATAGGAATGCAGCAAATGGTCGAAATCGCAAAAGCGCTTTCTTATGAAACTCGAATTTTAATTATGGATGAACCAACAGCAGCTTTAACAGAGAGAGAAAGTGAACATCTTTTTAAGATTGTTCGGCAGCTTGCTGCGTCAGGGGTTGGAATTATTTACATTTCACATCGTATGGAAGAGTTGTTTGCGCTTAGTGATCGCATCACTGTCATGCGTGATGGTGCGTATGCAGGAACTGTTGTAACGAAAGAAACACAGTTTGATGACTTGATTAAGTTAATGGTTGGGCGTGAATTGACAGAACGATATCCACGCAAAATTACGGATATTGGTAATGAAGTATTAAACGTAAAAGGATTATGTAGGGGAGATTCTTTGAGGGATATTTCTTTTTCTGTAAAAGCTGGTGAAATCGTAGGTGTAGCAGGCTTGATGGGAGCAGGACGTACAGAATTGGCACGTGCTATTTTTGGAATTGATCCCTTGGATAAAGGAACGATTTCAGTGGATAAAGCAGAGCAAAGGATACGTTCTTGCCAAGATGCGATTCAAGCGGGGATTGGATTGATTACAGAAGATCGCAAGCATCAAGGACTTGTACTTCCAATGTCAGTCGGTGATAATATTTCCTTGGCGGTTTTAGGAGAACTATCAAAGGGATCTTTTATCTCTGGCAAGCGAAGAATGGAGTTAATTCACAAGCAAATTGATGATTTAAAAATCAAGACGCCGAGTGAAGCGCAGATTGTAAGAAACTTATCTGGTGGCAATCAGCAAAAAGTGGTTATTGCAAAATGGCTTTCGACGAAACCACGTGTTTTAATTATGGATGAACCAACACGTGGTGTAGATATCGGCGCGAAAGTAGAGATTTACAACATTATGAATATGCTAGCTGCGAGTGGTGTTGTAATCTTGATGATTTCTTCTGAGTTGCCAGAAGTATTGGGGATGAGTGATCGAATTTTGGTCATGTGTAGAGGGCGTGTTGCCACTGAACTTGCGCGTGAAGAGGCTACGCAGGAAAAAATCATGGCATATGCTGCAGGGGGGAATTAAAAATGATGCAGGTAAATGTAGAAAAGGCAAGTGGATCAAATCGCTATAAAAATATGTTGCGAAAATTAGGTCCTTTATTAGGATTTATAATTTTATGTATTGTGCTATCTATTGTTTCTGAGCAATTCCTTACTGTTAGCAATTTGTTGAATGTAACTCGACAAGTATCCATTAATGCGGTGATTGCAGTGGGAATGACGCTCGTTATCTTAACTGGTGGGATTGACCTTTCGGTAGGTTCTATCGTTGCGTTTGCCGGTAGTGTAACTGCGGGATTATTAGTTGGTGGACTTAGCATTCCGATGGCTGTGTTGGCAGGTTTACTGCTTGGAACATTTATTGGGATGATGAATGGGATATTCATTACTTATGGAAAAATACCACCGTTTATTGCCACGATGGGCATGATGACTATCGTGCGTGGCTATACACTTGTATATACAGATGGACGACCGATTACTGGATTTAGTGAAGGGTTCCGTTCGCTTGGTGGAGGTTATGTTGGCAGTGTGCCAATTCCCGTGATTATCATGATAGTAATCTTTATTCTTGCTTGGTTGATTTTAAAGAAGAATAAATTTGGTCGCTATATTTATGCGATTGGTGGTAATGAAGAGGCGGCAAGACTTTCAGGAATTAACACAAGGAAAAATTTGATTGGTGTTTATAGTATAGCGGGGCTTTTGGCTGCTCTTAGTGGAATTATTTTGGCATCGCGGTTAAACTCCGCGCAACCAACGGCAGGGGCAGCGTTCGAAATGGATGCGATTGCTGCGGTTGTATTAGGAGGGACAAGTCTTGCAGGTGGTCGTGGCACAATTGTTGGCACTTTGGTTGGTGCATTGATCATTGGAGTTTTAGATAATGGGTTAAACTTATTAAATGTATCATCTTTTTATCAACAGGTTGCTAAAGGTGTTGTTATCCTGCTTGCGGTTTTAATGGATCGGAAACAGGGAAAATAAAATAGATTTGATTTAGGTGGAGTTTTCACTCCATCTGAATCCTAGCTGACCCTAGAGCGGGTTAGCCATAGGATAAGATATTATTCAAAAACTGATAAAATATGAGGTTAAAAGTGGATCAGGATTTGGATGAGAATAAAGATGGAGGAGGGCAGAGGAATTCTACAGGGGAGTCTTTAAACAGATTTAAGGAGGAAAGATTTATGTTTTCAAGCTTTAAAAAGAAAAGTTATGCGGTTTTTACATGTGCATTATTAGCAGGCAGTATTCTTTTTGCAGGATGTGGCGGCAGCCAGAGCGAGAAAAAACAAGAGGCTGCGTCGGGGGAAGTAACTATCGGTTTTTCCGTATCGACGCTGAATAATCCTTTCTTTGTTGATGTTAGAGATGGGGCAAAAGAAGCGGCTGATAAAGATGGTACAAAATTGATGATTATGGATGCACAAAATGATGCATCAAAACAAATGTCGAACATTGAAAATATGATTCAACAAAAAGTCAGTGTCTTAATCGTGAACCCAGTGGATTCCAAAGCAATTGTTCCAGCGATTGAGGCTGCAAATAAGGCGAATATTCCTGTCATTACAGTAGACCGTGGTGCTGACGGCGGTGTTGTTGTAACAAATATTGCTTCTGATAACATAGCCGGTGGTAAAATGGCAGCAGAATTAATTGCCGAAAAATTAGGTAATAAAGGCAATGTTGTGGAACTTGAAGGTATTCCAGGAACTTCAGCAGCGAATGATCGTGGGAAAGGTTTCGATGATGCGATTAAAGCAGTAAGTGGAATTACCCTAGTATCAAAACAACCAGCAGATTTTGACCGTGCTAAAGGGATGAAGGTAATGGAAAATATCCTGCAAGCAACTCCAGATATCCAAGCTGTTTTTGCTCAAAATGATGAAATGGCGTTAGGTGCAATGGAAGCAATTCAAGCGGCAAATCGTAAAGATATTATCATTGTTGGCTTTGATGCGACAGATGACGCACAAAAAGCAGTTCAAGCGGGATCAATGCTTGCAACTGTAGCACAGCAACCAAAAGAAATGGGGAAAGTCAGTATTGAAATCGCAAAGAAAATCTTAGCAAAAGAACAAGTAGATACATTTATTCCTGTGAAATTAGAATTGATTACAAAAAAATAGACAAAAAAATGGAACCCCTTGGGTTCCATTTTTCTGTCTATGGCACTAGATATAATATTGTTCTAGTTTTTGAAGATTATTTGCCAATTCTTTTTGTGTATCTTTAAGTTTTGGCTTTGGTGGAGTTTGCTCGTACACAGGAAGACGTTTTTTGATAAATTGTGTATCAATATTTCCAGTGCAGAAACAAGTATCAGCAAGAATGCGTTTATGAAGTTCGGTCGTTGTTTTTACTCCATCGATACGGAACTCATTCAATGCACGTTGCATAATTTTTATTGCATCACCACGCGTACGACCGTGGACGACTACTTTTGCAATTAAAGAATCATAATAAGGTTCTACGGCAAGACCGGCAGATACACCACTGTCAACGCGAACGCGTGGCCCCCCCGGCTCATGATAGAAATCAATCATGCCTGGAGATGGAATAAAGTTATTATCAGGATCTTCGGCATTGATTCTACATTCAATTGCATGACCAACAATTTTAATATCATTTTGATCTTTATTAAGCGGTTCGCCAGCAGCAATTCTGATCTGGCGACGAACTAAGTCTACACCAGTGACTGCTTCTGTTATAGCGTGTTCAACTTGAATGCGCGGATTAATTTCCATAAAGAAAAACTCACCGGTTTTTACATCCATTAAAAATTCTACGGTACCTACATTCGTATAGTGAACGCTTTTTGCGGCTTTAATTGCTAAGGCGCCAATTCGTTCACGCATATCTTTTGTAAGCGCTGTAGATGGTGATTCTTCAAGTATTTTTTGATTGCGGCGTTGTACAGAACATTCGCGTTCCCCTAAATGAATGATATTGCCATAATTATCAGCCATAATTTGTACTTCAATATGACGAGATTGGGCAATATAATGTTCAAAATAGAATGGTACTTTTGTTACGTCGATAATTTGTAATGTATTAAGTAATTCGTTTTCGTTGTTAATGACGAACATGGATTTTCCGCCGCCACCAGAAACCGGTTTAATGATTACAGGATAACCAACTTCTTCTGCAAGAATTGGTGCTTCTTCATTATTTTTTAATGGTTTGCTCCCTTTAGTCATTGGAAGACCAGCAGCAAGCATCGCTTCTCTTGCTACGTCTTTGTCACCAACTTGACGGATTGTTTCCGCTAAAGGTCCTACCCATACTAAACCTGAATCTGTAACTTTTTCAGCAAAGTCAGCGTTTTCAGAGAGAAAACCATACCCGGGATGGATTGCTTCGGCTTTTGTTGCCGCAGCAGCTGTAAGGATTGCTTCCATATTCAAATAGCTTTGCGTTGCGTCAGCTGGACCAATACAATAAGATAAATCGGCAAGCTGCACATGCATAGCGTTTTTATCAGCTTCTGAATAGACAGCAACTGTTTCAATCCCCAGCTCCTGACAGGCACGGATAATTCTGACCGCAATTTCGCCTCTGTTTGCGATAAGGAGTCGTTTGAACATCTAAATATACCTCCCATTTGCACTTGAATTTTGTTGCATTTCGCGTGTAGAATAAAGCAAGAGTTGATTTAAGAGGAATTTTAGCCTCCTGAATCCTGGTTATATTTATCCAGAAACTTAGCTATTCTTTACTCCTGGTTATAGAAGAGAAGAGTCTTAGCATAGGCACTTAACGGACGAAATATAAATATGTGATTTAAATAACTTATTCAATACGCAATATCTATTTAATCATTTATTTTAGCTATGGTCAAGCGTAATTTTTGTTAATTTTAAAAGATTAACAAAGATTAATTATAATGAAAATTCAGTAAATATTTGAATACAAAATGCATATTAATTATCTATATTTTTGATGCGTTTTGTATTAAAAAATAAAGGTATTTTCGATAAAAAAAGGTGAGAAGCAATGAATAATAAGGTGCAAGAAAAGTTACAATTATTACCTGATAAACCCGGGGTCTATCTCATGAAAGATGTAAACTCTAAGATAATTTATGTTGGTAAAGCGGTCATATTAAAAAATCGTGTCAGACAGTACTTTCAGAGTAGTCGAAATCATTCTACGAAAGTACAATCTATGGTTGCTAAGATTGATGATTTTGAATATATTATTACTGGTTCAGAGATTGAAGCTTTGATTTTAGAATGTAACTTAATCAAGAAACATCATCCGAAATATAACATCAGTCTGCGAGATGATAAAACATATCCATACATCAAAGTTACCATAAATGAAATTTATCCTAGAGTGTTTATTACGCGGCGTGTACAAAAAGACGGGGCTCGCTATTTTGGACCTTATACGAATGTAGGAGCGGTGCACGATAGTTTGAAAGTGTTAAAAAAACTATTTCCGCTAAGAAGTTGTAAGCGATTAGATGCTGTTCGTCCCTGTTTGGAATATCATATTAAACGTTGTTTAGCACCATGTGCGGGGAAAATAAGTCCTGAAGAGTATCAAGCGATGATAAAAAGTGTGTGCCTGTTTTTAGAGGGGCGTAGCGAAGCAGTGGAAGATCACATAAAAGAACAAATGGAAGAGGCAGCAGAAAATTTTGAATTTGAATTGGCTGCAAAACTAAGAGATCAGTTAACATCAGTTGCAAAGATTACGGAAAAACAAAATATAATTACAGGTTCAGGCGATCAAGATGCCCTTGGGATGGCGCGTTCGGATCTCGGTATTTGCATGCAGGTATTTTTTATTCGCAGTGGGAAGATGGTAGGGAGAGATCACTTCTTATTAAAAGGGACAGAAGAAGAAAGTGACGAAGCTGCACTAACTGCATTTTTGAAACAATATTATAATCAAGTGACGTTTATTCCACGTGAAATATTATTACCAATGGAAATCGAAGAGCAAGAGCTGGTCGCAGATTGGCTCAGCGGAGTCAAACAAGCAAAGGTTGCCGTAGATACACCAAAACGAGGCACGAAAAAAGATGTTGTGCAAATGGCAAATAACAATGCGGCACTTGTGTTAAAAGAGCAGCAAATGAAATTATCGGTAGAGCATGCGAAAACATTAGGAGCAGTAGAAGAGTTGGGAAAATATCTGTATTTACCTAAACCGCCAAATCGTATGGAGTGTTTTGATATTTCTCATATTCAAGGGGCGGAAACTGTTGCTTCGATGGTAGTTTTTGAAGGGGGAATCCCAAAGAAAAGCGATTACAGGCGCTATAAAATTAAGACGGCAGAAGGAAAGCCAGATGATTTCAAATCTATGCGCGAAGTTGTCGGTAGGCGGTATGGAGAAGCTTCGCCAGAGGAGCTACCAGATTTAATTATCATTGATGGTGGTAAAGGACAACTGAGTTCCGCACTTGAAATTATTCGCGGGGCAGGTCATACAAAAGTTCCTGTAGTTGGACTTGCTAAACAATTTGAATATATTTTTACAGAGGGGGAGAGTGAGCCTGTAATTTTACCGCGAAATTCGCAAGCGCTTTACTTAATTGAACGAATTCGTGATGAAGCACATCGTTTTGCAATTACGTATCATCGCAAGCTGCGCAGTAAGCGCAATATGGTATCTGTTCTTGACCATATCGTTGGGATTGGCCCAAAGCGGCGACAAGTTTTATGGACACATTTTGGTTCAATTGAAAAAATAAAAGCGGCAACGGTAGAGGAGATGGCATCGCTTGATGGCATGAATTTTACCTCGGCACAAGCTGTATATAATTTCTTTGCTAGTCGTGTGAATTTTGAATAAATGTAAAATAAATAAAGTAGACTTGATTTAGCCGGAATTTTTACTCCAGCTAAATCTTAGCCGCCCTTATCCAAGAGCTAATCTGTTTGTATGTCCTTGTGGGTATAACTCTCATTTATAGAACTGTCTTATAAGCAGAGGACAAAAATCTCTGATTTTGTGTGAAGCGCTTATTTCGTTAGATTAGAAGATTAGTCATCGGATAAATTGAAAAATGACCATCTATTTTAGATGGTCATTTTTTATATACAAATACTTAAAAGTATGCTACTATTTACTTGAATAATAATATTCTTCTTTTTTAATAATATAAATAATAATATTCATTTTAGGGGCGCGATGAGATGAGAAATATAGGAATTATTGGCGGAATGGGGCCAATGGCTTCAGTAGATTTATTTGCAAAAATTACAGCTCTTACAATGGCAAGCTCTGATCAGGAACATATTCATGTTTTTGTCGACAGTAATCCGGAGATTCCTGATCGAACGAAGGCAATATTAGAAGGTGGGACAAATCCAGTGCCTGCCTTGGTTCGTTCAGCGCATAATCTCGAATCTTTGGATGCCGATATTATTATTATGGCATGTAATACAGCACATTATTTTTTTGATGAAATCAAGCAGGCTGTTCAAGCAGATATGATTAATATGATTGAAGAAACTGCATTAGAAGCAAAGCGCAGAAAGCTATCTAAAGTTGGATTGCTTGCAACAAGCGGCACATACCGAACGGGGTTATATGAAAAGTTTTTTTATCAATATGACATCGAAATTGTGAACGCACCAACAGACATGGAAAAAAATATTATGGACTTGATTTACCATGGGGTTAAAGCCGGAAGAAAAGATTATCCGTTAGATGGAATTCAAGCAGTGTTATCTGCAATGAGAATGCAAGGTGTAGATACCTTTATTTTAGGATGTACGGAATTACCAGTAGCCTTTCAAATGTATCAAATAAAAGCAAATGTGATTGACCCGACGGAAGTTTTGGCGCGTAGTGCTATCAGAGCAGCTGGGAAGATGATTGTAAGCTAGCAGATTATTGACGTAGGTAAAGATTTCTTTATATAATTAAGAAAAATGAGAAACGGGTGTAAAAATGACGATAGAAGAGCGCGGTTATGAAGCGAAACTTTCGAAAAATGAAAGTCTTGTTTTCGAATTCATTATGAAAGAAAAAGAACGGGCTTGTTTTTTGACTTCTACAGATATTGCAACGGAGCTTAATGTGAGCGATTCATCAGTGATTCGCTTGTCGAGAAAGCTAGGGTATGGTAGTTTTGCTGAACTAAAAAAAGATTTGCAAAATGAAGTTTCTCAAAAATCGTTTACTTTACAGAAAACGAATGTTCCCTATAAAAAATTAAAGCAAGTAGATAAGTTGTCAGAATTCGAATTAATTGAAGCCATTCATGAGAGTGCAAAAGTAAAAATCATGCAGGACTTGACGACAAATCAGTCAGAAAAATATATTGAAGTTGCAAATCTGCTAAAAAAAGCGAAAAAAATTTATGTAGTTGGATTTCGCACATGTTCGGGAATGGCGGAATATTTTGCAAATATGTTATCTTTTGTTTTTCCTTTCGTGAATCATGTAACGAGTGTGAGTAGCATGGTCGATGAACTCATGGATATAGATGAAAGCGATGTGATGATTCTCATTAGTTATCCAAGGTATAGTAAAGGGGCATATTATGCACTGGAAATGGCAAAAGAAGCAGGAGCAAGAATTGTTGTCTTTACTGATAAGTTAACTTCGCCGATTACAAATGGCGCAACAAAGGTAATTGCAAATAACATTGATTCACTTACTTTTACGAATTCTTTTATCAATTTAATATTATCTATTGAAGTGGTAGTAAGCCTTGTGGCGAAGCAAAATGAAAAGCAAAGTAGCCAACGCTTAAAGCGCATCGAAAAATACTTAAATAAGACTGGTCAATATTAAGAGCGTATGTTTAAAAGTATTAATGTGGTTATTTAAAATAAATATATTATAGCAGACTAGGATTCAGATGGAGTTTCTGCTCTAGCTGAATCCTAGTCGCTCTTATCTGCTGGTGAATCTGCTTGCTTTGTTAGCTGATTAGATTCGTCAGCAGACAAATGATTTGAGAATATAATGAATCTCCTATTATTGTTTGATTTTGTTGAAATAATAGGAGATTTGTCTTGATTTGACTTGATAATTTTTAGCTGATAAGAGTATAATAAAAACAGACTGTTTTGAAGCGAGTCAAGCGAAATGACGGGTAGAACGGTAAAATATGTGTATAGCATAATGATGAGGTGATTATATGGATTTTCTTGAATTAGAAAAGAAGGCTAAGCAGATTAGAATTAATATTATTGAAATGTTAGCGGAAGCAGGTTCCGGACATCCAGGTGGTTCTTTATCCATGACTGATATTTTAACAGTATTATATTTTGATAAAATGAATGTTCGTCCATCTGAGCCAAAATGGGAAGATCGTGACCGTTTAGTTTTATCTAAAGGTCATGGTGCGCCTGGTTTATATGGTACATTGGCGGAAAAAGGCTTTTTCCCTAAGGAAGAGTTGATGAAACTCCGTAAATGTGGTGAAATGTTACAAGGTCATCCAGATATGAAAGGTACTCCAGGGATTGACATGTCAACAGGATCCCTTGGGCAAGGCTTATCCGTAGCAAATGGTATGGCAATTGCAGGAAAATTAGACAAAAAAGATTATCGTGTTTATGCAATCTGTGGTGATGGTGAAATTCAAGAAGGCCAAATTTGGGAAGCGGCAATGAGTGCTTCGCATTATAAATTAGATAATTTAACTGTATTTATTGATAATAACGGTTTGCAAATTGATGGTTCAAATAGTGAAGTTATGGGTGTAGATCCAATTGGAGATAAGTTTAAAGCGTTCGGTTGGCATGTAATTGAAATTGATGGACATGATTTAAAACAGATTAGTGCAGCTGTTGATATGGCAAAAACGCTGAAAGATAAACCAACTGCAATCGTTGCAAAAACGGTAAAAGGTAAAGGCGTATCTTTCATGGAAAACCAAGTGAGCTGGCATGGTTCTGCGCCGAATCAAGAACAAAAAGAACAAGCAATCGCTGAGTTAAAAAGAGGTGTTCAAGCATGAGTGTAGCAACTAGACAATCTTATAGTGAAGCTATTGTTGAGCTTTCTAATAATCCTAGTATTGTAGTATTAGATGCTGATTTAGCGGCAGCAACAAAATCCGGTGCTTTTAAAAAAGCTTGTCCGGAAAGATTTTTTGATATGGGAATTGCTGAACAAGATATGATTTGTACAGCAGCTGGTCTTGCAACTTGTGGGAAAATTCCATTTGCAAGTACATTTGCAATGTTTGCGGCAGGTCGTGCGTTTGAGCAAATTCGCAATTCTGTAGCGTATCCTAAATTAAATGTGAAAATTGCTGTTACTCATGCGGGGATTACTGTAGGGGAAGATGGTGGTAGCCATCAAGCGATTGAAGATATTTCTTTAATGAGAAGCATCCCTAATATGGTTGTATTAAATCCAGCCGATGATGCAGAAGCTAAACAAGCAGTAAAAGCAGCGGCAGAGTATTATGGTCCTGTATACATTCGTTTGGGTAGAGCAGCAACACCTGATGTACATGGCGAAGGGTATAAATTTGAAATTGGTAAAGGCGAAATTTTACGTGAAGGTAAAGATGTAGCGTTAATTGGTACTGGTATTATGGTAGCGAAATGTTTAGAAGCAGCAGATGAACTTGCAAAAGAAGGCATCGAAGCTACAGTCGTTAATATCGGAACAATTAAGCCTTTAGATGAAGAGTTGGTAATCAAAGTTGCTAAAGCGACTGGTAAAGTTGTGACAGCAGAAGAACACAGCATTATCGGTGGATTAGGTTCTGCAGTTGCTGAAGTTTTATCGGAAAAATGTCCAACAAAAATGGCGAGAATTGGTGTGAAAGATCAATTTGGTGCTTCAGGCAGTCCTAAATTATTGCTTGAAAAGTACGGTTTAACAGCAAAAGATATCGTAGCAGCAGCAAAAGGATTATAATAATTAAATAAAAAAACGCGAGACGTTAAAAACGTTCTCGCGTTTTTTATTTTTCAGCGCCAAAGAATTTTTAAAATATAGCAAACTTCATCATCGTTAATGGTTACTTGATATTCTTTTGCCAAAAGATTAACGGCAAAACGAACTTTATCGAATTCTTTTTTATGTGTTTTGATGAAGGTGTCACGGTCATCGAATTGGACGAAGTAATTGTGCCGGCAGCGATCGAGCATGCATCCCATATGAACAATAAAATCAATTGCATCATTGTCGTTTTTTGTAGTGTAGTTGATTTGTTCAAGAAATTTTTTGATGTGTTTGATAGCAAATTTGGGATTAATATATTTTACGTATTGTTCAAGGAGGGCTTGAGATTTGTCATAAATTGATTTTGGTGGAATTAATGTCGTTTGTGCTATTTCAATTCCGCCAGATAAGACTTGGATAAATTTCTTTTGAAAGGTTGGTTCTAGTAATTGATGAATTGGAAAATAGGGGATGCCAAGGTTCGGGTTAGCATTTCCTACGATGGCGAGAATATTGTAGGCCTTTGTATATTCTAGCATCTTATTTTTGACTTCTGTTGTATTTGTAACAAGTATAGGGATTGTGGCTAGATGATTTTCCTCAAGGAGTGTTTCTAAGATTGATTTTGCCATTTTACTAGAACCTTCGCCAGTAGCGCAAACCGATAAGATTGCAGGTTGTTTTGTATCGGTGGCTGGCTCAAAGGTATGATTGATTTTTTGTGTTAACGTTGTATAAAGTGTGTCAATATCATCTAATTTATAAAGGATATTGCGTAAAGCTTCCAATGCAAGTGGGGTTGATACGTAATCTATTACTCGGCTGTAGATTCCGGCATCATTACGAAGTTTTTCAGCGAAGGTTAAAAGTGATCCCATATCTACAAGTAATAAGACGCCTTTGCCTCGATTGACCGCAATTGCAGCTGTACGGACTTTTTGATAAGTTTCGGAAATTGTTGTGCTTAATGGCATATCGATTGCTTTGACCCATTCGGTATTTAGCAGAGCGTTTACTACATTAGCGATACTACTTGCAGTACTATCACCGTGACAGACGATAATCAGTCCGATTTTTTCATCTTGTGGTGATTCCACTTTGTTATGGACAAGCAATAAGGTGAGAAATCCTTTTTCGTCTTCAGGAATTTTCATCGCAAACGAGGTTGAAAGTTGATTTACGAGAAGTTCGGCCGCTTGGTATTCTTTTGGGTGGGATTCTTTAATGCTTTGGAGATGCGGATTGAAAATAATTTTTTGCTCTTCAATCCGTTTGAATAATGCTTGCAAGTGGAAGGAAAGGCCGAAAATAAATTTATTGTTTAGTTTGGTTTTGAGTTGATCTTGTGCGAGTTCAATTAATAAAGTTGCTGTATCTACAGTCTCCTTTGGCACAATCTTGTAAAGGTTCTGGATATTGGTGCGGGTGTTGTTGAATTTATCCATAACTTGCTTGAAGTGATTTTCGACTTCATCACTAAGCTCGGCATGAATTAGCTCTTGATCAATTCCTTGTTTTTTGAGTGAATCAAGTTTCTTTAGAATTACTTCATAGATATTATTTTTTAAATCAAAGGTAAACGATTCTCGCTCTTTTACGGGAAAGATTACGATATCTTCGGAAAACATATTAAGATAATTTTTTATATTGTTATCCAGCTTTGCATAGTCAAATAAAACTTCGCGAATTTCACGGTTGAGCATTTGAAAGTCGATAATAATTTCTTTTTGGTTTTGTAAGTGTTGGAGAAAAGCTTTGGCACAGAGCAATTTTACTTCAGAGCGCAATTGTCCGATATTGCCTATACGAAATTCAAAAATCGCTAAACTTTTAAGAACTTCTGGGGCGATCATAATCTTTCGGTTCAGATTTAATGCTTCACAATAGAAGAAATGGTCAACGATTTCAACTCTTTCGCCGATTGGTTTTTCATGAAAGGAAGGAAGGGTAATATTAACTGGAATACGTCGAATGAATGTTGCTAGCAAAGTATCACTCGGGTCTTCTGTGGTCGCAGCGATAATCAAAACATTGCTGCTGCGTCTTATACCAATTTCGCCTAGGCGATTATATTCGCCTTTATCAATTAAATAAAAGAGCATTTCTTGCCCATCGGGAGGTAATCGATGGATTTCATCTAGAAATAGGATTCCCCCATTCGCTTTTTCTACGAGACCAACTTTATCTTTATCAGCGCCAGTAAAAGCATTTTTGGCATGACCAAATAGTTGGGATAATAGAAGTTGCGGGTTATTAAAGTAGTCAGCGCAGTTAAATGTAACAAAAGGATATTCTTCTTTCGTTTTTTGACGAATTTGCATTCCGTATTCATGCATTGCACAGGCAAAAGTCGTTTTACCGACACCGCTTTCGCCGAGAATTAATGTATGCAAGCCTTTTGGTGGATAAACGATGGCAGCTTTTGCTTGTCCGATTTGATTCATCAGACTGTTATTATTGCCGAGGAGTTTGGCGAAAGGGTCGACACTTTCTTTAGTTTCTACATAATTTACTAGTTGGTAAAGTTCTTCTAGTGTATAAGTATCTTTTGGGGATTTGTTCGCTGCTGAATTAAGAATAAGGGATACCGGGATAAATGAAACGGGACGAGTATTAATTTTAATTAGCTTATGCTCTTTCCATAATTGATTCAACAACGTGCTGGCATTATTTCGAATGATACCGAGTTTGTCTTGAATAAAGTTAGCGGTAATTCCTGGGTTTTCTCTTGCCTCAATCCGTTTAAGAAATGAGTCGAGACAAAGCTCATTTTCTATGCACTGCATAATTAGATCAATTTTTTTCATTGTAAAATACCTCGTATGATCATATCTAGCATAATCATATAATTGATTTTTTACTAAGTAAAGAATTTTTCGTAGTATTTTATTTTCTTTATTATGCAGTAATAAAATGTGGTAATGTTAGTGCATAATTTTTGATTTCGTATATAGATTTCTGAATTTTTTATCTATTTAGTGTCTAAGTAAAATTTAAACAAAAAAATTTTTGTTTAAAAAATATGGATAATGATAGGATGATTAAATTCTGTTATCAAAAAATTTTATAGTTTGGAGGCTATAGTTTTTGCTCACTTACAAGGATAGATAGAGCGATAAACTTTTTATATTTTATCTGATTTTAGTTGTTGTTAGAGATTTTTAAGAAATTTAAACCTTTTTATGCACTAAGTTGGCACAGCATTTGCATTATATAAAGGGTGAGTAACAAAATTCAAGTAAAGGAGGAGCAGAGATATGGCAGAGAATGTATCTTTATTACATGAGAATTTGGTGTTGCTTGATTACGAAAGCGAAGATGACCGTGAAACTCTTTTAACGAATTTAGCGGGGATTTTACAAAGAGAAGGCTATGTGAAGGAAAGTTATTTGGAGGCGATTTTAACGCGCGAACGGGAGTATCCAACTGGCTTAAATACTCCGGGGATAAAAGTTGTTATCCCTCATGCAGCACCACAGCACGTAAATCAAGCGGCAATTTTAGCAGTGAAACTAAAATCCCCGGTGACGTTTAAAGAGATGGGCAATAGCGGTAAAGATGTAGAAGCAAAATTGATATTTATGTTAGCCGTTACTGATCCGCAGGGGCATTTACAAACATTGAGTAAGTTAATGGCGATTTTTTCTGATGGTGAAAAATTAACGGATTTATATAATTCATTGACGAAGCAAGCATTTATCGAAAAGTTAAGCCGTATTTTAGCTTAATTTAAGCAAACATAAATAAGGATGAGGAGTGTTTATTATGAAAAGAATTTTTGTGGCATGTGGATCAGGGGTAGCAACATCTCAAACGGTAGCATCGAAAATCGCCAGTATGTGTGAAGATTATGGTTTGGAAGTAATGGTGGAAGCTGTAGATATCAAGTCGTTAGAAAGTATTATTGATCAATGTGATATTTATGTTTCTATCGTATCTAGTGGAGCAAATAATTGGAATGTACCAACAATTAGCGGAATTCCATTTTTGACAGGGATAGGAATGGAAGAAGAATTTGAAAAGTTACAAGAATATATTAGAGCTTGAAAAAGAAAAAAGCTTCTCGGCAATTCGAGTTGCCAGAGAAGCTAGAATGAGATCACATAAATATTATAACAAACTTTTTTGGTATCAGTAAACGTGAATTTCGTATTCGTGGTTATTAGTAGAAATGATTATAGAGTGAGATAGTTTCGGATTTAAAATTTAATAATGATAAGGAGAGTTGAGAGATGGATACAATTTTAAATTATATCTTGGGGTTGGGCGCAGCAATTTTTTTACCTGTCATCATGATTTTACTCGGTTTAGCAATGCGAATGAAATTGAAAAAAGCGTTGATTGCAGGCTTGACTTTAGGAGTAGCTTTTACAGGAATGAATGTAGTATTAGGCTTTATGTTTGAAGCAATAAGCCCAGCGGCTACTGCTTTGGTAGAAAGAACAGGACTTCAATTGACTGCAATTGATGTTGGATGGTCGCCAATGGCTGCGATTGCTTGGGCATGGCCGTATGCATTAGTTTTATTCCCATTACAAATTGGTATTAATCTATGCATGTTAGGGTTTAAATGGACGAACTGCCTAAATGTTGATTTATGGAATGTATGGGGGAAAATTTTCACAGCTTCTGTAGTAGCAGCTTTAACAGGTAACTTGATGTTCGGATTCATTGCTGCAGGTATACAAATTGTTTTAGAGTTACTCAATGCAGATGTGATGCAAAAACAATTGCATGGAATCACAAAAATTCCTGGTGTTACTTGTACACATCCAATGATGCTACAAGGTGCTTTCTTAGGATTAATTAATAGAATGTTAGACTTTATTCCTGGGATTAACAAAATAAACATGAATGCAGTGCAATTAAAAGAAAAACTTGGTATTTTTGGGGAAAACAGCGTTATGGGCTTTTTGGTTGGTGGTTTGATTGCTTTTATGGGTGGTTATGATGCAAAAGGAATTCTAACTACTGCAATGCAAGTTGCTACAGCTTTAGTGCTTTTCCCAATGGTAGCAAAATTGTTTATGCAAGCATTAGCACCTATTGCTGATGCAACGAGCTCCTTTATGAAAAGTAAATTTAAAGGCAGAGAATTTTATGTTGGTCTTGATTGGCCATTTTTAGCAGGACAAGCGGAAATATGGGTTACAGCAATCGTTCTTGTGCCGATTGAGCTTATCTTAGCTTTAGTGATGAGTCAAATGGGAATGAACAATGTTATTCCATTAGCGTCAATTATCAACGTTGTGGTAGCAGTTCCAGCCTTAATTGTAGCAGGTGGAAATTTATTTAGAATGATTATTATCTCAACGATTGCTACGCCGATGTATTTGGCTGTTGCAACAAGTTTTGCGCCAATGATTACAGATATGGCGGCGAAAACTGGGACATTACAAGTTACGGCAGGACAATTTATTACTTGGATTCAATTAGAAGCTCCTGAATTTAGATGGGCAATTGCGCATGCGTTTAATGGTGAGTTGCTGGGAATTGGAGCGTTAGCGATTTTTGCTGTTGCCTTTGCATGGTATTACAAATATATGCAAAAAGTAAATGCGCAATTAGATCAAAAATAAGAAGAGTTTTGGGAATAGAAAATTTTGTAGAGCAGATAGGAGAGATATATCATGTTAGAAGATTTAAAAAAACAGGTTGTTCAATATGCATTAAGCGCAGATCGTTCTGGCCTTTGCAAACATAGAGCGGGAAATTTTAGCGTTCGTGATCCAAAAACTGGTTATGTATGTATTACACCGACAGGTGTTGATCGTGAAGAGTTAAGTTATCATGATATTTGTGTGATTGATTTAGAAGCAAATGTAATAGAAGCAGAAACTGGATTGCGCCCAACAAGTGAAAGTTTAATGCATTTAGCGGCTTATAAATGTCGTAGTGATGTCCATGCTGTTGCGCATACGCATTCTAGATTTGCTACAGCCTTTGCCGTATTGCATAAACCAATTCCAGCAGTGATTTATGAAATTCTTGGCTTAGGATGTAAAAAAGGCTATATTCCAGTAGCCGATTATGGCCGCCCGGGTACGCCGGAACTTGCCCAGAGTATAGTTGAACCCTTGCAAATTTCTGATGCAGTATTGATGGAAAGCCATGGTGTATTAGCGGTTGATAAAGAGTTGAAAGAAGCTTTGTTAAAAGCGCATTATGTAGAAGAAACTGCAGAGGTGTATTATCGTGCGCTTACGATCAATGGCGGAGAGGAACCTCCAGTGGTTCCATTGGCGGAATTACAAAAATGGGAGTATCCAAAAGAAATAAAATTATTAAAAAAATAAATGCATTGGAGGTGATGAGATTGAAAAAATTAATCAATAAACCGGAAGATTTTGCCCGTGAAACAGTGGAGGGCATTGTACTTGCGCATCCAGAATCATTAAAAATGCTCAATGACAGTTATCATTGTTTAGTTCGAGCTGATGCAAAGAAGCCGGGAAAAGTTGCAATTGCAACGGGTGGCGGTTCGGGACATTTGCCGGTGTTTTTATGATATGTAGGCTATGGATTAGCAGATGGGGTAACGGTTGGAAATGTCTTTGCATCGCCAAGTGCAGAAGCTATGTATGAAGTGGATAAAGCGATTGATAACGGTGCAGGTGTACTCCATTTATATGGAAGATATGGCGGCGATATTATGAATTTTGGTATGGCAGCCGATTTGGCGGCGATGGATGACATTGAAATTGCTGAAGTTTTGGTAACGGATGATGTAGCGTCAGCACCAAAGGAGAAAGCAGATAAAAGACGTGGTGTTGCTGGGTTATTCTTTGCTTATAAAACTGCAGGTGCAGCAGCCGAAAAAATGTTTTCGTTAGCTGAGGTTACGCGTATTGCGCAAAAAACGGTAGATCGGATGCGGACGATGGGTGTTGCACTTACGCCTTGTATTGTGCCTGAAGCAGGTAAAGCAACGTTTAGTATCGGTGAAGATGAAATGGAAATCGGTATGGGGATTCATGGTGAACCAGGAATTCACCGCACGAAATTGCAATCGGTAGATTGTGTAGTTGAGGATATATTGAAAAAAATACTTGAGGATTTGCCATATCAATCTGGAGATGAAGTAGCGGTTTTAGTCAATGGATTGGGTGCGACCCCAAAAGAAGAATTGTATTTAGCGTATCGGAAGACCCATCAGATATTAATGGAGCAGGGCATTAATATCCACCGTAAATATATTGGGCAATACGCGACTTCACTTGAAATGGCAGGAATGTCAATTACACTTTTGAAACTAGATGAAGAATTAAAAGAATTGATAGATGCGCCGGCATATTCGCCATTCTTTGAACAGAGCCGCTAGGAGGTGTTCAGATGGAAACAGTGACAAAAGAAATATTGATTAGAATTTTAGATAGTGTTGAAGCGACTATGGCTGAGGTAAAAGAGCATTTGATTGAACTGGATGGTGCAATGGGGGATGGCGACTTAGGACTGACAATGTATAGCGGATTCCATGCAGTTGCCGAAGAAGCGCATAGATTAGATGAACCGGATTTAGGAAAATTTTTAATGAAGCTCGGAATGAAAGTGAATTCGGTAGTTCCATCGACGATGGGGACATTAGTATCTACTTGTTTTATTAAAGCATCCGCAAAAGCCAAAGGAAAACAGGAATTGACATTAGCAGATTTGGTTGCCATGGGACGGGCGGCGGTTGAAGGCGTTATGCAAAGGGGGCAAAGTCAAATTGGCGATAAAACAATGCTTGATGCACTTCATCCAGCAGTTGAGGCTTTAGCCGCTGCCAATCACGAAGGAAAAAATTTAATTGAGGCACATCAAGATGCTTATCAAGCGGCTCTGGAAGGTGTAGAAAAAACAAAAACAATGCAATCTGTACATGGCAGAGCAGCATATTATAGTGAAAAATCAATTGGACGGCAGGATCCGGGTGCGACAGCTGTCATGTATATTTTTCAAGGAATTGCGAAAACCTATTAAATGTAGCTCCTCTCTCCTTTATATAGAAAATATCTCCTAGTGAATTTCACTAGGAGATATTTTTCATCTATAAACAAGGACTTTTAGAGAATTGATGATATAATTATCTTGTAAAGTAGGCTTGATTCATATGGAATTTTTACTTTATCTGAATCTTAATCGCCCTTATCCAAGGACTTAGCCGCTCGCCTTGCGGGTAAGTCATCGGATAAATGAAAATAGTAAGTACATGTAAGATATCTGGGAAAAGAGGTTATCAAGATGAAAACGATAGATTTACATTTACATTCAACATATACTGATGGAAGTTATAGTCCAGCAGAGCTAGTGCGAAAAGCCAAAGAAATTGGTTTATCGGCAATCGCTGTTACAGATCATGACAATTTGATTGGTTATACTGAAGCAAAGGTAGAAGCAGATAAAGTTGGCATCGAAATTTTACCTGGAATTGAAATGAGCACAATCTACCAAGGGCGCAAGCTCCATATCTTAGGCTTAGGTATGAATATAGAGGATTCTGAATTTAAAAAGCAATATAAAAAAATTCGTGCGCCCAAGGAAGAATGCTTGGATACCATTCTTGAACGCTTGCAAAAACGCGGGGTAGATATATCGCGAGAAAAAATAACACCCTATGCGAATCATCAATTCGATCGTTATGCTGTTATGCGTTTTTTTGCAGCAAATAAAAAACAAGCTGATGTGCAATATATTTGGGATGAATACTTGAATCCAGCAACAGAAGGATTACAAATTAATACACCAACCCAAGAGGCGATAGTGATGATTCGCCAGGCAGGCGGGGTTGCTTCATTGGCGCATTATCATAAAGGTATTGGACTAAAAGGGTTGTCAATTGAGGAAAAAGAGAAATGGTTAAAGGAATTAAAACATATGGGGCTTAACGGATTAGAGGCAATGTATTCAAACTTTACACCAGAGGAAGAAGGTTTGGCAAAAAAATGGGTGGAAAAATTCGGCTTAATCCCTACTGGTGGGACAGATTTTCATGGGGATAATCGTCCTTCCTATAAATTGGGAATAGGAAATGGGTCCTTGCAGATTCCATATGCATGGTTTGAAAGAATTAAAGAAGTTTGCCGTTATTAAGATGTGAGAAAATTTTTACACGGTATAATCGCTTATGATATAATGAGAAAGATCTTAAAGAAAATGAATTGCAAATTTCGGAGGTGCTATATGAAAGGGTGGACTATTTTCGGTGTAATTGCAGCGATTATCATCGCAATTGCAGCTGTGGTTATCATGGGCTACAATGGCCTTGTACAACAAAATGAAGATGTGAATAGCAAGTGGGCACAAGTTGAAAATCAATTACAACGTCGTGCTGATTTAATTCCTAATTTAGTAAATACCGTAAAAGGATATGCAGCACATGAACAAGAAGCAATTAAAGCTGTATCTGAAGCACGAGCTAAATTAGCTGGAGCTGAAGGTGTTGCAAATAAATCTGAAGCAAATAATGAACTTAGCAGCGCGCTGAGTCGTTTATTGATGGTTGTAGAAAATTATCCAAATTTAAAAGCTGATCAAAACTTTAGAGCACTTCAAGATGAATTGGCAGGAACAGAAAATCGTCTTGCAGTTGCACGGAAAGATTATAATGATGTGGTACAATCCTTTAATACAAAAGTAAAAACAATTCCAACTAGTATTTATGCTGGAATGCTTGGATTCTCGCAGCGTGAATATTTTAAAGCGGATGAAGCAAGCAAACAGACACCACAAGTGAAATTCTAAAAATGAAGATTAAGCCGCAAAGAATACGGTTTTGCCAAAGGGTTACGTAGGTGTAGGTTTTTGTGCGGAGCGACTTTGCGGTTTTTTAAGTAGGTGAAAGAAATGCGAAAAAAATGGTTGGCATTTATGATGACGATTTTCGCTTTTTTGAGCTTTTCAATCAGCGTGTTTGCGGCAGATATTCCGTCTAAACCGACGAATAATATATATGTACAAGATTATGCACAGGTTTTAACAGCAGAGGATAAAGCGAAGCTGAATCAATGGGGGAAAAGTTTAGAAGCGCAAACGAAAGCTCAAATCGTCGTGGTAACGATAAAGTCTTTAGATGGGGAAGCAATAGAAGATTATGCATTACAACTTTTTCGGACTTGGGAAATTGGTGATAAACAGATGAACAATGGTGTCTTGATGCTTGTCGCTGTTGAAGATAGAAAGTCAAAAATTGAAGTTGGTTATGGTCTTGAAGGTGCTTTGCCAGACGGTAAAACGGGTGAAATTCAAGATAAATATATGCTACCATATTTCCGTGAAGGAAATTATTCTGCAGGTGTTTTAAATGGATATGCATCACTGCTTAAGGTAACGGCAAATGAATATGGAATAACCTTTGACGGAAAAGCTAAGCCAGCACAAGCAAAACAACTGGAAACAAACCAAGATTTGGGGTTTGTTGATTATCTTATGATCGCGGGCTTTGTATTGCTACTCATTATAGATTGGGTGTTTTTTGGCGGAGCAATTACACGGATGCTTCTCATCTTAATTAGTCGGTCGCGTGGCGGTGGCGGCGGTGGTGGTGGAAGTTATGGCGGTGGCTCTAGTGGTGGTGGTGGCTCTAGCCGTAATTGGTAAAAATTTTTTAAAAAATTTTTATTGTGAAGATATTTCAGAATAAAATAGGATATAATAGTGGAAACGGTAAAATTCGAATGTTATGAAATTGAGATAGTTCTTAGATAAATTTTCTATTATTTTGAGTTTTACCAAATTTTCAGTAGATTTTCTATTGAAAATAATATAATCTATATATTAGAATACATAATAAGGAGAGGGGGATTTTTTATGGCAAAATGGGCTTGTGTAGTTTGTGGTTACGTTTATGATGAAGCGGAAGGCGATGTAGATAATAACATTGAACCAGGGACTTTATTTGAAGAATTACCGGAAGACTTTGTTTGTCCTCTTTGTGGTGTAGGTAAAGACGAATTTGAAGAAGTAAAAGAATAAGATAAAAACAGCCTGCTGAAAATCAGCAGGCTGTTTTTATCTTATTCTTAATCTGCAGTTAGATTTTTGATTTTTACAAGTAAAAGTTATACCCTAGGATGCAGGTGAGTGGCTAATTCCTTGGATACATATGACCAAGGTGCAGATGGATATTAAAAATTGTACAGAATGAAGCTGCACAAAATTAGTGACAAGCTTTGTGAAGTCTTGGAAGCCAGCCGCGTTTCAACATAAGTTGAAGCAACTTGTAGTCCCAATCTAATCCTTTATCAAGTAGTTCGCGATACATCATTGCTATATCAAGCTGATAAGATTGATGCAATGCTGCTAACATAGCTGTTTGAGCTGCTTTTGCCATTGTACCAATTGCAATGGCTACCTCTGCGTCACTTAATTTTGCATCAGGATCAATAGCAAGCGGCCGTTTGTGCAGCGTGCGACGGCGGAAAGTAAGAGACGGAATTTGTGAGCCGCTTTCTTGTAGCATTTCTTCTGACTGGTAAATTAGTGCTTTTGTTTGGGTGCTAAGCGCCTCTTTAATTAAGCCTTTCAATTCTTCATCTTGGGCATGATTATAGAGAATTTCTAGCATTGCTACATTATATCGCCCTTGTGCGACGACTCCGTATAGACTTGCTGCTTCAAGATAATTTAACGGTTCTTTATCAAAGAAGTTGTTGAAAAGCATGCGAGTTTCAGAGTTGATTTTGTCAAGGATAGACATAATAGACCTCCTTTAAATTTAAAATAATAAAGAGAAAAAATGGATACTTTGCAAAAAACTATTAAAATTTTAGCAAGGTACCTATGGTATAGGATCACCAAATTTTTCGTAGAAATGCACAAAAGTTATTGATATTATTTTCCTTAAAAAAGCGGAAAAAAGACCTTGTCTTGTTGATTTTTAAAAATCCATTTGCTATACTTGAATGAGAGACTTCATCCCATAGGTTCTATGGCTTGTTGTAGGCAAAATGTTTTTTTCTATAGGGAAAGGGACATGCATTGCTAAATAAGAGGAGGGTTTTATTTATTATGAAAGTTACAGTTGTTGGAGCGGGTAATGTTGGTGCTACAGTCGCTAACGTAATTGCATTAAAAGGATTTGCTAGTGAATTAGTTCTTTTGGACATCAAAGAAGGTGTATCTGAAGGTAAAGCTATGGATATGATGCAAACTTCTCATATGATGAATTTTGATACTACAATTGTTGGTTGCACTAATGATTACAGCAAAACAGCAGATTCTTCCGTGGTTGTTATTACTTCAGGTATTCCTCGTAAACCTGGTATGACTCGCGAACAATTAATTGGTACAAATGCTGGTATCGTAAAAAGCGTAGTGGATCAAGTTCTTCAATATTCTCCAAATGCTATCTTCGTTATTATTTCCAATCCAATGGATACAATGACTTACTTAGCTCTTAAAGCAAGTGGCGTTCCTAAAAACCGTATTATCGGTATGGGTGGTATGCTTGATAGCAGCCGTTTCAGATACTATTTAAGCCAAGCTTTAGGATGCACTCCTACTGACGTTGATGGTATGGTAATTGGCGGTCATGGCGATAAAACTATGATTCCTTTAGCTCGTTTTGCTACATATAAAGGTATTCCAGTATCTCAACTTTTAGATAAAGAAACAATTGATAAAGTAGTAGCTGATACTATGGTTGGCGGTGCTACATTAACAGGTCTTCTTGGCACTTCTGCTTGGTATGCTCCTGGTGCTGCTGGTGCTACTGTTGTTGAAGCAATCGTTACTGATGCGAAAAAATTAATTCCTTGCTGCGCTTACCTTGAAGGTGAATACGGCGAAACTGACGTTTGTGTTGGCGTACCTGTTGTTCTTGGTAAAAACGGTATTGAAAAAATCGTTGATGTTAAATTAAATGAAGAAGAACAAAAATTATTTGATGCAAGTGTAGCTGCTGTTCGTACAATGAATGCTGCATTAGCTGATGTTTTAAAATAATTTTTAATTGATTAACAATGAAAAGCGACCTATTAAGGTCGCTTTTTTTATATGCTATTCCCAAATAGTCTCCATTTATTTCTCTTGTATTGATAATATAAATCCCGTATAATAAAAAAGTAATAAAAATAAATATGAAATAATAATAAATGATAAAAATAAAGTGGGGAGGTTTAAGTTATGGCAATAAAACTAGTCATTAGTGATTTAGACGGAACTTTATTAGATTGTGATCATCAAATATCTGAAGCGAATAAGTCGGCAATTTTTGAGGCGGTACAGTCGGGGGTAACAGTCACGATTGCGACTGGTAGGATGTATCCATCAGCACTTCCCTATGCAAAACAGCTTGGTGTTGATGTACCGATTATTACGTATAATGGTGCAGTAATTAAATCTGTTTCTGGTGAAATCTTATATGAACAATGTTTAGACACAGGGGTTGCGCAAGAAATTATTACACTTTGCCAAGAAAACGATTGGTATATCCAAACGATTGATGATGATAATTTGTATTTTAAAGAACATAATGAAAAAGCGAAGTATTATGAAAGTGTAGCAGGGATAAAGGGGCATGCTGTAGGGGGAAAATTGGCTGATTATGCGAAACGTCCGCCTAAAATGCTAATGATTACCGATAATGAAGTGCAGACAGATGAAATTGTTGCTTTGCTCGAAAAGCAATTTGCGGGAAGAATAACCGCAGTGAAATCTATGCCAACCTATATTGAAATTATTCATCCGAGCGTAAATAAAGCGGCGGCAGTAGATCGGTTGATTGAAAAGCTTAACTTATCGCGTGAAGAGGTTATGGCATTAGGTGATTCTAATAACGACTTGCCAATGCTTAAAGCGGCAGGGTTAAGTGTTGCAATGGGAAATGCAAATCAAAAAGCAAAAGCAGTAGCAAAAGTTGTAACTGAAGACAACAATCATAGTGGTGTAGCCGTTGCAATCAGGAAATACGTATTACAAAAGCAAGGTTAAAATGGTGACTATATGGCAATAAAATTACTTGTTACTGATTTAGATGGTACGTTATTAAATGGAGAAAAGAAAATCTCATCGCGAAATGCTCTGGCGATTCAGCGAGCGCAGGAAAAAGGGGTAAAGGTAACGTTCGCGACAGGGCGGATGCATAAAGCGGCAGTTAGATTCGCCCAGGAAGTGAATCTTGATTTACCAATTATTAGCTGTAATGGATCGGTGATAAAATCTTGTGATGGTAAAACGATTTTCGAACATCACATAGATGATAAAATTGCGCGTGAAGCGATCGAATTCTGTTTAGAAAATAACTGGCATATTCAATGGTATATTGATGATGAATTGTATGTAAATGAAATAAAACCTGATTTGTGGACGGGGTACGAAAATGTATTTAAAATTGATGTAAAAGAAGCTAAAGGACAGTTGGATAAATATTCTAGAAGAATTGTACAGATGGTTATTTTAGATAAAGCTGGTCATATTCAATCCATCGCTCCAAAAGTGCGTGATAGGTTTACAGGAAGATTAGATACACCGATAACTTCAGATCATTGTATTGATGTTGTATCGATAGGGATGAATAAAGCAAAGGGCATTGAGGTTTTAGCGAGAGAATATGGGATTCGTCCTTCTGAAATTATGGTAGTTGGAGATTCCGATAATGATTTAGCAATGTTTGGGTATGCTGGCTTCAGCGTTGCTATGGGAAATGCATTTGAATCAATAAAAGCAGTTGCTGATGCGATTACGGATGATGTAGAGGCAGATGGTTTTGCAACCGCTGTAGAAAAATATATTTTAGGCGATTAAATTTATTAGGCAAAGTAGAGAAAGAAGAATTCTGTACTTTGCTTTTTTTTTACTTTTGCCATATAATTGTTGTAGCTTTCATTAAAAGCGAATTATGGAGGTGGTAAGTATGGAAGATTTTCGTTTGGTAATTATTACTGGTATGTCAGGTGCAGGAAAAACACAAGTCAGCCGTCATATGGAGGATTTGGGGTATTTTTGTGTTGATAATTTACCGCCGATGTTTATTCCTAAGTTTGCAGAGCTTTGTACGCATTCTTCTGGAAGCGTACATAAAGTCGCGCTTGTTGTTGATACGCGAGGACGTGAATTCTTCGATAAAATGATACATATTTTAGATAGCATGGATGAAAGCGGTATGAAGTATGAAATGCTATTTATGGAAGCTTCTGACGCAACGATTATACGTCGTTACAAAGAATCACGCCGTCGTCACCCGATGGCACCCAATAGCAGAATTAGTGAAGGAATTGCAAAAGAACGGGAACGTTTGGCGAGAGTGAGAGCTAGAGCAACACATATTATTGATACTTCCGATATGAAGAAAAGCAGTTTGAAAGAAAAAATTATTCGTTGGTTTGGTAATTCTTCAGAATCTAATTCTATGAATATTACGGTTGTTTCGTTTGGGTTTAAGCATGGTATGCCGCTCGATGCCGATCTAATGCTGGATGTAAGGTTTTTGCCGAATCCATATTATATTGACTCTATGCGTCATAAAAGTGGTGCTGTGCCAGAGGTCGCTGAGTATATTTGGAAGTGGCCGGTAACAAAAGAGTTTGTTGCAAAGCTAAATGATTTAGTGGAGTTTTTAGTGCCAAATTATATTAAAGAAGGTAAAAGCCAGCTAGTTATCGCCATTGGTTGTACGGGTGGAATGCATCGATCAGTATTTATTGCGAATAGAGTCTATACGTTGCTTTGCAATAAAGGCTATAGAGTAAATATTGAGCATCGTGATGTATTTAAAAATGAAGGGATTGAACACCCACAAATAACTGCTGTAATTGATTGAGGTGGAGTGCAATGCACTTATTGAAATGGTTGTATCCAGGAATGAAGTTTAAAAGATGGTTACTCTTATTTTCACTTGGTACGATTGTTGCAAGTGTTGGAATTGCGATTGTTTTTAACTATAAATACATTGGCAATCTAGAAGAGTTTATTTTTCGCACCGTTTATATGATGACTGGAACGTATTACTATACAGTTACGGCAATCGTAGGGATAACGGTTATTTTATTTGGATTGATTACGATGCTCTTTGCAACGCGGATGATTATTCGCTCGGTAATTAGTGTGTTAATTCCTGAAAGTTCAGATAAACTAGTAGATTTGATTTTTGAAAAACGCAAATTAAACCGCGGACCAGCAGTAACGGTAATCGGTGGGGGAACTGGTTTATCTGTTTTATTGCGGGGGATTAAAGGAATTACAAATAATATTACCGCCGTTGTAACTGTTGCCGATGATGGGGGATCATCTGGAAGGTTACGTGAAGATTTGGGGATGATACCGCCGGGCGATTTACGGAATTGTTTAGTTGCTCTGGCTGACACGGAGCCTCTGATGGAAAAATTATTTCAGCATCGATTTGGTGGACATGGGGATTTGAAGGGACATAGCTTTGGAAACTTATTTATTGCTGCCATGACTGAAGTTCTGGGTGATGTAGAAATAGCTTTGACTGAAGCTAGTAAAGTATTGGCGGTAAAAGGGCGCGTTTTACCAGCGAGCACACAAAGAGTGCGCTTAGTGGCAACAATGGAAGATGGAAGTATCGTTGAAGGGGAATCAAAGATTCCTCTCGCGGGAAAGAAAATTAAACGCGTTCATCTTTATCCGCCTGATGTAGATCCTGTACAGAGTTCGGTAG
Organism: Selenobaculum gibii; assembly: GCF_030273445.1. Lineage (NCBI taxonomy): Bacteria > Bacillati > Bacillota > Negativicutes > Selenomonadales > Sporomusaceae > Anaerosinus > Anaerosinus gibii. The sequence continues at coordinate 2,211,798 of NZ_CP120678.1, read as the reverse complement.
ATGCAATTCTTAATGCAGATGTAATCATTTTGGGACCGGGAAGTTTGTACACGAGTATTATGCCGAACTTATTAGTTGATGGCATCGCTGATGCTTTACGTAGCAGCAGTGCAGTGAAAGTTTATGTGTGCAACGTAATGACACAGCCTGGAGAAACAGATGGTTATACTGCATCTATGCATGCAAAAGCTATCCTTGACCACGTTGGTATGGGCGTTATTGATTATATCATCGTCAATTCTCATGAATTAGGCAATGATGTAAGACAAGTATACGCAAGAGAGGAAGCATATCCTGTAAGAGTAGATGAAGAAGCAATAGAGTCTTTAGGGATTCGGACGATAAAAGCTGATATCGTCAGTGAAACGAATTTGGTTCGTCATGATCCAAGAAAGTTGTCGCATATTATTATGAAAATGATTTATAAACTTAGAACGGGGACGGATAAGGTAGGTTTATTTGATTATTACTTTCTTAAAGAACAATTAAAGAAAGAGAATAAAGAAAAAGTTAAAAAGGAATGAAGCATAATGCCATCGTTTTCAACAGAGGTTAAAAATGAATTGGCGCGGTTTATCAGTGATACAGAATGCTGTAAAATTGCTGAACTTGCTGCATTGATGCGCATGGGAGCAACGATGTCGATCGGCGGTAGAAATTTTGGCTTGAATTTTACTACAGAAAATGCTGCAATTGCGAGGAAAACGTTAACGCTGTTAAAAGAAAGTTATCCAGTTGAGACTTCTGTAATGGTGAGTAAGGCGCGTCGGTTAAAAAAGAATAATCATTACTTTATCAAAGTTGCACCATCTCCGCTTGTGAATGAATTGTTGACCACATTAGGAATTATGCAGGGAGACAATCTTAATGTTGGGAAAGATGTTGGTATTTTGCGCAGGGAATGCTGCCGGCAATCTTATTTAAGGGGAGCATTCCTTGGCGGAGGTTCGGTAAATAAGCCAGAGAGTGACTATCATTTAGAATTAGTTACAGGAAATTATAGCTTTGCGCAAGTTCTAGTTTCTTTATTCAAGAAACTTGATTTACCAGTTGGTATCACAGACCGCAAAAATGATTATATTATCTACTTAAAAGATAGTGATGCTATTATGGATTTTCTAGGCATTATTGGAGCTGAAGGGGCTTTAGTTGAATTTGAAGTTGCGAAAAATGTAAAAGATGTTCGTAACCAAGTAAATCGTTTAGTGAATTGTGAAACGGCGAACCTTCAAAAGACAGTAAATGCAGCTTGCAGGCAAGTGGAGAGAATCAACTTAATTAAAGAAAAAATCGGCTTAGATAAGCTGCCAGAAAATTTGCAAGAGGTTGCGAAGGTACGCTTAAATTATCCGGAAGCAACATTACAAGAGCTAGTAGTAGTCATGGGAAACACCGTGGGGAAATCAGGGATAAATCATAGATTGCGCAAATTAGAACAGATCGCTATGGAATTAGTAGAAGGTGACATTCATGAAAGTAAAGTATAAAATAACGGCAATTGCGTTAGCTGTTGCTTTCGCCATTGGATTTGGAATATTAGGGAGCATTCCAGCGGATGGAATACCAATTTTGGCTTACCATATGGTAAGTGATGAAGATAATCATTATAGTATTTCAATCGCCGACTTTGAAGAGCAAATGAAATATTTAAAAGAAGAGGGCTACGCCCCAATTTCTTTACTTGAATTTGCAAAAGCGAAAAAAGGTAAATTTAATTTACCGGAAAAACCGATCATTATTACTTTTGATGATGGATATGTAGATAATTATACAAATGCAGTACCTATTATGGAAAAATATGGTATGCGTGGTACAATTTTTATGGTAGTGAATGAAATTGGTAAAGAACGTTACTTAACGATTGATCAATTAAAGGATTTGGAAAAACGTAATATTGAAATTGGTTCGCATACGGCTAATCATTTGCCTTTAGCAACGTTATCTAGTGAAGAGAAAAAATCAGAAATAGATAAATCAAAGCTACTTTTAGAATGGAAAGGGTTAAAAACTGTATTTTTTATGGCATATCCAAATGGAAGCTATGATAAAGAAGTTGAACAAATGTTAAAAGATGGTGAATATTTGGGTGGACTTACTGGAGATACAGGCCTTAATACTTTTGCAACAAATCCTTATCAACTGCATCGAATTAACATTCCACAACCGTTTTTTGGATTGACGGAATTTAAATTGCGTTTTATGAGAGCAAATGTTGCTGCGCATATGGGTTGGTAATTATGTAAATTTACCAATGCGTCTTTCATTTACAGCAGAAAAGGAACATTATATAATATAGGCAGTTTGTAAAGAGGGGAGAATTGTAAAAAGGATGAGGTTTTTTGTTAAAGTGGTTTTGGCTTTATTTATATCAATGACTTGTATTAGTTCAACATTTGCTGAAGCTAGTCAGCATAAAAATGTAAAACGTGCGGATCTTGTCAATGTGAATGAATGGAAAGTAAGTTCTGCTGATACTGGAGGAACGCTGTTATTTTCCGATAGCCCAGAGGAAGCTAAAGAAGATGGAATTTTGTATACCGATAAAGTAGAAGGAAAGACAAGACTTTTTTACTATCATACAAATGCAACGAACAAACCTAAAAAGGTTGTTGCAGTAATGGAAAATTTAATGGATGATAAAGTGAGTATTGTTGTTAACCGTTATGCATTAACAGGACCAAGTAAAGATTATTTATACGTTGGGAAAACTGCCCAAAAAGATTTTTTTGATGGTAAATATATGACCTATGTACATTTAAAAGCAAATCAAAGTAAAGTAATTCATCCAATGATGGAACAACAAAAAATCGATAAAGATGAGTTAGTAAATGGAATTTTTGAATTTGAAGCAAAAACACCTATAAAAGTTACAGTTGCAATTATGCCAATGAATGCAGATCCAATAGAATTTTTAAAAACTGCGAAAGTTTTACCACGAGATAAACATGGTCTTCGTGGGACTTTTACGGGAATGGATAGAGTTATTAAAAGTGAACGCGAATACGATCCTAAAAAAGATGGTATAGTTTCAATTACATTAGCAGATGGAAAAATTGATCAATATCGTACTGGTATTGATGCGACTGATGGAAGTATTACAGAGAATTACGGCAATTATGGAATTTTATACAAAATCAATATTCCGACAAAAGGTAGAGCCAGTACAAATTATTACCTCTCTCCAAGAGGCGGAGTTTATGCTGGTGTTATCGGCGTGAAAGACAATGTGTTTAATGATATGACAGTTATAGAGACTCCAAGTGAAAAGCCGTTTTTTGGAACGGAGAAAAAGGTAGATGAAATTGCCTATTTGGGGAAATATGAAAATAGACATCCATTGTGGATCGAGTTCTCTCCACCAGGAGCATCTAACTTACCGGTAAAACTTATTTTGGCACCAGTTGAATGATTTTTTTCTTGCGAACTTAAGTAAAAAAGGCTAAAATAAATGAAGTATGATGATTTTGTTTTAAGGAGGACTTTTACTATGGCTAAACGTATTACAACTGTGAACAAAGCTTCACTACAAAGCACAGTACATACTGGCGGTTGCGGAGAATGCCAAGCATCTTGCCAATCCGCTTGCAAAACTTCCTGCACTGTAGGAAACCAAGTTTGCGCGAAGTAGTTATCTAGTAGCGGGGACAGATGAATCGCGGGCAGCTGAAAAGCACTCATCTGCGTCGTTGCTCCTCATGGGTTCGGTCGACGTACAGACGTACGACTTCCTCACGCCATTGCGGTGCGCCTAGCATCTAAGCACTTTTCAGCAGCCGGCAATTCATCTTCGTGCTAGTTTATAATCTTTTAAGGGGATGTTGCATTTTGCAACATCCTTTTGTTTTGTGTGATGATAAAATCCAAAGCCTTCTAATCTTTTGTTTATAGGGGCGGTACTGTCTAAGAAAGCGAATGCTTGAAGGGGTTTGTGATATAGATTAAGTTTATATATTTGGGAGGTAGTTTTTTGATGGGAGACAGAGAAAGAATTCATAAGTTTTACCTAAATGGCATGTATATTATGCTGGATATTAACAGCGGTGCAGTACATGTAATTGATAAAATGATTTATGATATGATGGATATTTATGATGGAACGAACGGCGATAAAGTTGTTGAAGCATTAAGTAATCAATATGATAAGGCGGAGCTTATAGAAGCGGTGGAGGAGTTAGGAACGCTTGTTGCGCGGAAAGAATTATTTGCACCGGACTTAGATGTACCGCCAACCTTTAGTGCAAAACCTTTAGTTAAATCGCTTTGTTTGCATGTAGCGCATGATTGTAACTTACGCTGTAAATACTGTTTTGCGGGAACTGGTGACTTTGGTCATGACCGTAGCTTAATGAGTAAGGAAGTTGGCGAAAAAGCAGTTGATTTTATCATTGAAAATAGTGGTCAACGTAAACATTGTGAATTGGACTTTTTCGGTGGTGAGCCGTTAATGAATATGCCAGTAGTAAAGCATGTCGTTGAATATGTTCGTAAAAGAGAAAAAGAAACGGGAAAAGAATTTAAATTAACGCTTACGACAAATGGCGTATTATTAAACGATGCAAATATTAAATATTTAAATGATAATAATATTAGTCTCGTATTAAGTTTAGATGGTCGCAAAGAAGTACATGATAATATGCGACTGAATGTTGCTGGTAAAGGCAGTTATGATGGAATTTTAGCTAACTTTAAAAAGTTAGTGAAAGCGCGAGATGGGCAGAATTATTTCTTACGTGGAACGTTCACAGCGTACAATCTTGATTTTACTACCGATGTACTTGATATGGCGGATAAAGGATTTAATCTATTATCGGTAGAGCCTGTAGTTGCAAAGGATTGTGATTATGAATTAAAAGAGGAACATTTGCCGAAACTGTATGAGGAATATGAGCGTTTAGCAAAAGAATTTATTACACGTAAAGAAAATGGTAATGGCTTCGAGTTTTTCCATTTTAATATGGATATTAATAATGGTCCATGTGTAGCAAAACGCTTAAGCGGCTGTGGTGCTGGTCATGAATATTTTGCAGTTGCGCCAAATGGAGATTTGTATCCATGTCATCAATTTGTTGGACGTGACCAATATTTATTAGGAACTATTTTTGAAGGTGTAAAGAAAAAAGAGATGCCCGAACATTTTAGACAAGCGCATGTCTTAAATAAACCTGAATGTAGTAATTGCTGGGCTAGATTCTACTGTAGTGGTGGTTGCCATGCAAATGCGGATTTATTTAATGATGATATTAAAAAGCCTTATAAAATCGGTTGTGAATTACAGAAAAAACGGATGGAATGTGCTTTGATGATTCAAGCGTATTTCGCGATGAAATAATAAAATCTTTTATTAAATACTAGACGTGCTATTTGTAGCGTGGATGTTCATAATTTGCATCTATTTGAAGATTATTTTTTGTAATGATGTATAAAAAAAGATTTTTATGAAATGATATACTAGGGTTTTTTATTTTTGTAAGTATTTTTCATAAATTTTCGTGTTTTTCTTACAAAAAAAACTTGCATGAAAGAAGAATAAAGATTATGATTAATAATGGTTCTAGGTACTAAAAAAAATAAATTCTTTCATAAAATTCAAAAAAAATATCATAGTAAAGCAGGATATTTCAATTGAATGAAGAAGAATTAGAAGGTATAGTTTAATGAGGTTTTCGTCTGAATTGTATGACAATGATTGAGGTCAATTGTCAATTTATATTTTTAAATTGATGTTTCATTGTTGGTGTACATATTCAGTCAATAATAAAATTCTGAGAAAGCTCAGAAAACTTTTTAAAATTTTTAGGGGGTATTTACACAATGGCAGTAAAAGTAGCTATTAATGGTTTTGGCCGTATTGGTCGTCTTGCATTTAGACAAATGTTCGGAGCTGAAGGGTACGAAGTTGTTGCTATCAATGATTTAACTAGTCCTAAAATGCTTGCTCACTTATTAAAATATGACTCTGCACAAGGAAGATATGCTTTAGGCGATACAGTAGTTGCTGGTGAAGATTCCATCACTGTTGATGGCAAAACAATTAAAATCTATGCAAAAGCTAATGCAGCTGAATTACCTTGGGGTGAAATCGGCGTTGATGTAGTTTTAGAATGTACAGGCTTCTATACTTCTAAAGAAAAAGCTTCTGCTCATATTACAGCAGGTGCTAAAAAAGTTGTTATCTCTGCTCCAGCTGGTAACGATCTTCCTACAGTTGTATTCAATGTTAACCATGACATCTTAAAAGCTAGCGATACAGTAATTTCTGCTGCTTCTTGTACTACAAACTGCTTAGCTCCTATGGCTGATGCATTAAACAAATTAGCTCCTATTCAAAGTGGTATCATGAGCACTATTCATGCTTACACTGGTGATCAAATGCCTCTTGATGGTCCACAAAGAAAAGGTGACTTAAGAAGATCCCGTGCTGCTGCAGTTAACATCGTTCCTAACTCTACTGGTGCTGCAAAAGCTATCGGTTTAGTTATTCCTGAATTAAACGGTAAATTAATTGGTTCTGCACAACGCGTTCCAACTCCAACTGGTTCCACTACTATTTTAGTAGCAGTTGTAAAAGGCAAAGTAACTAAAGAAGAAATCAATGCAGCGATGAAAGCATCATCTAACGAATCTTTCGGTTACACTGAAGAAGAATTAGTATCCAGTGATATCATTGGTATCAGATACGGTTCTTTATTCGATGCTACTCAAACAATGGTAGCTCCTATGGAAAATGGCGATACTCAAGTACAAGTTGTTTCTTGGTATGACAATGAAAACAGCTATACTAGCCAAATGGTTCGTACTATTAAATATTTTGCTGAACTTGCATAATCTTTAAAAATATGATCTTTAAGGTCCGGCCTTGTTGGGCCGGACCATTTTTAAATTTAGGGAGGCACATAAATGCTTAACAAAAAATCTATCGTTGATATTGATGTCAATGGCAAAAAAGTTTTTGTTCGTGTCGATTATAACGTACCAATGGATGCTGAACAAAATATCACAAATGATACAAGAATCAGAGCTACATTACCGACTGTAAATTACTTACTAGACAATAATGCTGCTGTTATTCTTGCTTGTCATGTTGGTCGTCCAAAAGGAAAACCAGTTCCTGAGTTCTCCGTTGCGCCAATTGTAAAACGCTTAAGTGAATTACTTGGCAAAGAAGTAAAAATGGCTCCGGATTGTGTTGGTGAAGAAGCAAGCAAAATGGCTGCTGATTTAAAACCAGGTGAAGTTTTATTATTACAAAACCTTCGTTACCATAGTGAAGAAGAAAAAAATGATCCTGAATTTGCAAAACAATTGGCTTCTTTAGCTGATATTGCAGTGAATGACGCATTTGGTGTGTCTCACCGTGCCCATGCTTCTGTTGAAGGAATTACAAAATACATTCCTACAGTTGCAGGTTTCTTAATGGAAAAAGAAATTAAATTCGTAGGTCAAGCTGTAGCAAATCCGCAGCGCCCTTTTGTTGCTATTATTGGTGGGGCGAAAGTTTCCGATAAAATTGGTGTAATTTCTAACTTACTTGAAAAAGTAGATACATTAATTATCGGTGGCGGTATGGCACATACTTTTGATGCTGCTAAAGGATACAAAATTGGGGCATCTCTTTGCGAACCAGATAAAATCGATTTAGCAAAAGAATTGATCAAAAAAGCAGAAGAAAAAAATGTAAATCTTGTTTTACCAGTTGATATTATTGCAGCTGATAAATTTGCTCCAGATGCAAATACACAAATCGTTGATGTTAAAGAAATTCCAGAAGGTTGGTTAGGTCTTGATAGTGGTCCTAAAACTTCTGAAAAATATGTAGATGCTTTAAAAGGTGCAAAAACTGTTGTTTGGAACGGACCTATGGGCGTATTTGAAATGGATGCTTTTGCACAAGGGACAAAAGATGTTGCACAAGCTGTAGCTGATTCCGGTGCGACTAGTATCGTTGGCGGTGGAGATTCTATTTCCGCACTTAAGAAAACTGGTCTTTCCGATAAAATCACACATATCTCAACTGGTGGCGGTGCAACATTAGAATTCTTAGAAGGTAAAGTATTACCTGGAATTGCTGCACTTGCAGATAAATAAGCGATTAAATAATATCGGCAACAAATAAATTCAAATAAAATAAAAATTATTAGGGGGATTATTCACATGCGTACACCTATTATTGCGGGTAACTGGAAAATGCACAACACTATGGAACAAGGTACTAAATTAGTAAAAGATTTAGCTGCTTTAGTAAAAGATGCAAAAGCTACTGTTGTAGTTTGCGCTCCTTATACTGCTCTTCAAGCTGCGACTAAAGCTGCTTCTGGCACAAACGTTCACGTTGGCGCACAAAACGTACATTGGGAAGAAAAAGGTGCTTTCACTGGTGAAATCTCCGTACCTATGTTACAAGAAATTGGCGTTGAATACGTGGTTATCGGTCACTCCGAACGTCGTGAATATTTCGGTGAAACTGATGAAACTGTAAATAAAAGAGTAAAAGCTGCAATCGCTGGTGGAATTGTGCCAATTATGTGTTGTGGTGAAAGCTTAGAAACTCGTGAAGCTGGTACTACAAATGAATTCGTTGGGGCACAAGTAGAAGCTGGTCTTGCTGGTTTAACTGCTGAACAAGTTTCTAACCTTGTAATTGCTTACGAACCAATTTGGGCAATTGGTACAGGTAAAACTGCAACTTCTGATCAAGCAAACGAAGTATGCGCATTTATCCGTGGCGTTGTTGCAAAAGATTTCGGTAAAGATGCTGCTGATAAAGTTAGAATTCAATACGGCGGTAGCGTAAAACCTGCTACAATTGCTGAACTTATGGGTAAAAGCGATATTGATGGTGCTTTAGTTGGTGGTGCTTCTCTTAAAGCTGAAGACTTCAGTCAAATCGTAAAATTTTAATTTAGGTGGAATGAAAGAAATGGAAAAATTAACTGCACCTGTGGCGTTAGTTATTCTTGATGGCTGGGGTATTGGTAAAGCAGATGATCCTAACAATGCAATAGCTGTAGCCAATACACCAGTAATGGACGGACTTCTTGCAAAATATCCGAATACTTCCCTAGCTTGTTCTGGCGAAGCTGTAGGACTTCCAGATGGCCAAATGGGAAATTCTGAAGTAGGTCATTTGAATATTGGTGCAGGCCGTGTAGTATATCAAGAGCTTACTAGAATTACAAAAGCGATTCGCGAAGGCGAATTCTTTGAAAATCCTGTACTTTTAGATGTAATTGCAAAAGCAAAAGCTGCTGGTGGAGCATTACATTTAATGGGACTTTTATCTAATGGTGGTGTGCATAGTCACAACACCCATTTATATGCATTATTGGAACTTGCAAAAAAACAAGGGGTTAAAGATGTTTATGTACATGCTTTCCTTGATGGGCGTGATGTTCCTCCATCTAGCGCAGTTGAATTTATCGAAGCGCTAGAAGAAAAAATAGCTGAAATTGGTGTAGGCAAAATTGCAACTGTATCAGGACGTTACTATGCAATGGATCGCGATAAACGTTGGGATCGTGTTGAAAAAGCATATTTAGCGATTGCGTGTGCAGAAGGAAATAAAGCAGCTACAGCAGTAGAATGTGTAAAGAATTCCTATGCAGATGATAAAACAGACGAATTTGTTGTGCCTACAGTAATTGGCGATTATACTGGCATGAATGCAAAAGATGGTGCAATCTTCTTTAACTTTAGACCAGACAGAGCTAGAGAGTTGACACATGCATTTACGGATGTGGAATTTGATGGTTTTGCTCGTCAAAAAGGTTATATGGAAATTGCCTTTGCAACAATGACACAATATGAAAAAGGTCTTAATGTAGAAATTGCTTATAATCCACAAACTTTAACAAACACATTTGGTGAAGTGTTAAGAGATCATGGATTAAGGCAGTTGCGCATTGCTGAGACTGAGAAATATGCTCATGTAACTTTCTTTTTCAATGGTGGCGTAGAAGCTCCACTTGAAAATGAACAACGTATTTTAGTACCTTCACCAAAAGTTGCAACTTATGATTTACAACCAGAGATGAGTGCAATTGAAGTTACTGATAAAGTTGTTGCTGAAATTGAAGCAAAAAATCATGATGTGATTATATTAAACTATGCAAATGGTGATATGGTAGGGCACACAGGTGTGATTCCTGCAGCAATTAAAGCCGTTGAAACTGTAGATACTTGTGTTGGTCGTTTGGTAGACGCTATGCTTAAAATTGGTGGTACGGTATGTGTTACTGCTGATCACGGTAATGCAGATCAAATGGTTGATCCAATCACTGGTGGACCATTCACTGCACATACAACGAACAAAGTACCGTTTATCGTTGTTGGAAAAGACAAAATTGGTAGGACTGTAAACAATGGTCGTTTAGCTGATATTGCACCAACGATTCTTGATATTCTTGGTATTAAAGTTCCTGCAGAAATGACTGGAAAATCCTTATTAAAATAAGATGAATTAATAAAAAAGAGCGCTAGAATGAGGTTTATTTTTCTAGTGCTCTTTTTGTATAATATTCATTTCTTTTGTTGCTTTTTCATACTCTTTGCTATATGCTTAATTTTAGAGAGAAGTTTGTATAGGATTATGGGGCATTATGGTGAAGAGGAGATGGTTGCTTGAATATTGCTTTTTTTCTAATACCCAAAGAAGAAGTTGTAACTTTAAATGTGAATTCAAATATGCGGCAAGCATTAGAAAGAATGGAATATCATCGCTATACTGCGGTTCCCATTATTGATGATAAGGGAAGATATGTAGGAACATTAGCTGAGGGAGATTTATTATGGAAGTTAAAAAATACGCCTGGATTGACGTTTGCAAAAACTTCGCATATTAAAATCACGGAAATCAATTGGCGAATGACGAATGCACCAGTAAAGATTGATGCTGAAATTGAAGATTTACTTACACTCGCGAGTGCGCAAAACTTTGTGCCTGTTTTAGATGATAACGGTATTTTTATCGGGATTATTAGACGGAGTGATATTATTAACTACTATGCAAAAGAGATTTTAAATAAAATTGCAGAATAAAAAGATCTAAATCGCTAAAAGCGATTCAGATCTTCTATGCATATAAGTCAAGAAATATTCCAGGCATGAAGCTGTTTACCAGCTTAGGAAATGAAATTAAATTTGTAGAATTTGCGATAGAAGAATCCGCCTTAAGTGCGGTCTTGTTCGCCAAGCCATTACTGCCGCCTAACAATTCATTTACTTTTCCTAAATTATTTGTTAAGGCAGTCATTAGTTTGTTTTCGTCAATCGTAAGAGTTCCTTTATCGTTTACACTAATCCCTATGGAGGTAAATGCACGACTGTTATATTTCGGCGAAGCAAAGGATTCTGCAAGGTTGGATATTTTATTAGATAAGTTACTATTCGCATTTAAAACATCTACAGTTTTATTATAATCTGATGCAAAGTTTTTAACTTTGGCTATTATTGTATCAGCTGATGCTGTGGAATCTGATAAGGTATTGTTCAATGCAGTAGAAGAATTTTTTAAATTTTTCATTGCGGGCAAATAATCATTATAAAAACTTGTTGAAGTTTTATTATATGTATCTAAATCACTAAGGAATTGTTTGTGCTCATTTAAACGATTTGATAAAATATCCTGTAAATTTTTATAATTTAGAGTGTTGTTAGTTGAACCAAATAAAGAATTAGTACTTGAACCTTGATTTAAAACATGATTAAACAATGCATTATTTTGTGATGTATGAAAAATTTTATAAGATATCTGACTCATAGAAGCAACAGAATTAACATTCATAATTAAAACTCCTTTCATAAGTATTTACAAACCCTTCTTTATACTATTTGTATAACACATTTTGTTATAAATTGCAAGAAGAGTTTGGTTACAGCCTTTTCACTTAGATATTAAAGGTTGTTATAGTTTGTAATAGTATTACTTTTACATAATATGCAATATGAAAATGCATACTATGGTTGATATCAAAGTTTTTTAGGAGGTAAGAAAATGAATAGAATAATTGAAGATGTATTTGCACGTGAAATTTTGGATTCGCGTGGAAACCCCACGGTTGAAGTTGAAGTTGTACTAGAAGATGGGACAATTGGCAGAGCATCTGTACCATCAGGAGCATCTACAGGAATGTATGAAGCTGTAGAACTTAGAGATGGAAATAAAGATCGCTATTCAGGAAAAGGTGTGCAAAAGGCAGTTGATAATGTAAATTTGATTATTGCACCAGAAATTGTAGGTTTTGACTCAACAGATCAAATTGGTATTGACAAATTACTTTGTAAACTAGATGGAACAGAAAATAAAAGTAAATTAGGTGCGAATGCTACTTTAGGTGTATCAATGGCAGTTGCACATGCAGCAGCGAAATCGTTGGATTTACCACTATATCAATATCTTGGTGGGTTTAATGCAAAAGAGTTACCTGTGCCAATGATGAATATCTTAAATGGCGGTGAGCATGCTGATAATAACGTCGACATTCAAGAGTTTATGATTATGCCGGTTGGTGCAAAATCTTTCAGTGAAGCTCTAAGAATGGGGGCGGAAATCTACCATCAATTAAAAGCAGTGTTAAAGTCGCGAAACTTAAATACAGCAGTAGGTGATGAAGGCGGATTTGCCCCTAATTTAAGCTCTAATGAAGAAGCACTTAAAGTTATTGTTGAAGCAATAGATAAAGCTGGCTATAAACCAGGTGAAGAAGTAAAACTCGCTTTGGATGTAGCAGCATCAGAAATGTATAAAGATGGTACTTACTATTTGCAAGGTGAAGGTGTATGTAAAACGACATCTGAAATGATTGAGTATTACGAGATGTTAGTTAATAAATATCCAATTATATCAATTGAAGATGGTATGGATCAAAATGATTGGGATGGGTGGCGTCAGCTGACAGAAAAACTAGGTAGCCGCGTTCAATTGGTTGGTGATGATTTATTTGTCACAAACCCAAAACGCTTAAAACAGGGAATTGATAGTAAGACTGCAAATTCTATTCTAATTAAAGTAAATCAGATTGGGACGTTAACTGAGACTTTTGAAGCGATGGAAATGGCAAAGCGTGCAGGATATACATGTATCGTTTCTCATCGTTCTGGAGAAACGGAAGACTCAACGATTGCAGATATTGCTGTTGCCGTAAATGCGGGACAAATTAAAACTGGAGCACTTTCAAGAAGTGATCGTATTGCCAAATATAATCAATTATTACGAATTGAGGAAGAATTGGATTGTTTGGCTGAATACAAAGGTCAATGTGTATTTTATAATTTAAAATAAGTTGCAAAAACTACTGGAAATTATAATGGACTTAAATCGTTCATATAAAATTCAGTAGTTTTTTTCTTTAAAAAATATAGGAAATATGTCTCGTAAAATAGAGGAAAAATCAATTAAATGTTTAAATAAAGTTAATATATATTAACTTTATTTTTATATGCATGAGGCGTATCATGAATAATTTGAGGTGATTTAATAGAAATAATTTGCTGATTTTTGCATATAGTAGAACGAGTATGGAGGAGGCATAATCGTGGACAAAAAAGTAGTGTTGTATCAAGCATTTATTACATTCATTGGAAGCGGTATTGGTATCTTTGTTTATGGTGCGACAAATAGTACCCTTTTAGCTCTAGGGGGTGCTTTAGTAGTTGCAGTGGGAGCAAGTTTGATTATGGGACAGAGCTATTGTGCACAACATAGTGGAAATCTAGAGCCTTCGACTGTTAAGCCAAAAGAAGTCAAGAAAGATACAAACGTAAAAGAGTTGGATCCTGAACAAGATATGTTAGGTATGGCAGAAGAGTTGGGATTTTCAGCGCAACAACTTGTTTGGGGTGTATCGCAATATCAAAATGTTTTACAACGTCTAGGTAAGTTATCTGATGAGATTAGTCGTAATAGTGAAATTAATGCAAGCAATATCGAAGAAGCTACTGCTGGAGTAGAAGAAATTGCTTCTGCAGCTACTACTGTTTCACAGGCATCCCAAGATAGCTTTTCCCAATGTCAGACTTCTACCCAGATTGCGCGTAAACATCATGCGCAAATTGAAGAGGTAAGTCAATCTATGTTGAATGTTGTACGAGTAGTACAAACTGCAGTTCGTGATATTGATGATTTAAATATTGCGTCGAGCAAAATTACAGATTTCGTAGAAAAAATTCGTGGGATAGCGAGTCAAACTAATCTATTAGCATTAAATGCTGCAATTGAGGCAGCTAGAGCAGGCGAAAACGGTAGAGGATTCGCAGTCGTAGCAGAAGAAGTTAGAAAATTAGCTGGTGAAAGCGAGTTAACGACGAAAGAAATTGAGGATATAGTTCGTGAAATTACTGAAAAAACGGCAGAAGTAACGCGTAATATGCAAGAGGGAAATACTGAATTGCAGACAGTAGAAGCTTTAGCGAAGAGTTCAGCAGACGCGATTAATGAAATCGTCAATGATGTACAAGGTATTGAGAAAAATGTAAATCATTTGTGCAATTTAGCTGGTAACCAAAGGGATACAACAGAACAAATGGCAAAAGTGATTGAGACAATTGGCCATGCAACTGTACATATTGCGGGGAGTACACATACTTCATTAGAAAGTGTGAACGGTCAAGAGAAAAATATCGAAGAGATTTTTGGACATGCAAAATCCATGTTGTCAACAGCAGAAAAAATGCAAAGAATTGCTAGTCGTTATAAACAATCAGATGAAATCATATTTGGTGTAAATCCTTTCGTTTCTCCACAAGTGATTAAAGAAAACTATGTACCTATTTTAGAACAAGCGGCAAAAAGCATTGGCTGCAAAGCTAGAGTAATTATTGTTTCGGATTATGATGCATTGGGAAAAGCCGTAGAACAAAAAATGGTTGATGTCGGTTGGTTTTCACCATTTGCTTATGTTTCAACGAAAGAAAGAGCCGATATTATCCCAATTGTAACGCCGATAGTAAACAAAGCAACTTCTTACTTAGGATATATTGTTGTGCGGAATGATAGTGATATTGATAGTGTTAATCATATGCAGGGAAAACGTTTTGGCTTTGTTGATAAAAAATCAGCATCCGGTTATGTATATCCAAAGGCTTTACTCGTAGAGCAGGGAAAAAATCCTGATACATACTTTGCTGAAACTCATTTCCTTGGCAGTCATAATCGGGTAATTGAAGAAGTACTTAACGGTGGGATTGATGCTGGAGCAACTTATTCTGAGGCTATGGATGCAGCGAGAAAGGCAGGAATTCCAGTAGATAGACTAAGAATTATTTCGCAAACAGAGCCAATTCCAAAGGATGTTATCGCAGCTTCCCCTGGATTTGATGGAGAAATCGTTGAAAAACTTCGTACGGCTTTCGAATCGCTTTCAGAAACGCAGACACAATGCAGTAAAACAAAGATTAATGGATTTGTAAAAACTAACGATAGTGACTATGAAGTGGTAAGAAAAGCTTCGTCGTTAGTACAATAGTTGTAATATATATTGCAGAGACTCAGGACATTTTATATGCCTTGAGTCTTGTGTTTATATTGCAGAAAAATAAAAATTTTTGATGTTTTTAAGCAAAATTTAATTAAAAATTATTTTCAAAATATTTTGCATTTTACCAGAAAATATTGTGTATTTATGTCAAAATTATAGTATAAAAGTATTGCTCTATTTACATTATGCGATTATAATAGTATTGGCGTGAAATTTAATAGCGTCGGATGAGAACTTGAGAATCCGAGTGAAGGCATGAAGAGTGCCTTTTTTGGGATTGCTTATTTTGCCGGTTGCAGTAAAATAAGCCAAGTCATAATTAATCAGAGCAGTCCCTGTTGGTGAGATATGCGCCAGTGTAAGGTGGATTGTTCTATTTTTTTACAAAGGAGAGTCGGATATGCAAAAAGCAACAGTTGTAGTAATTGGTGGTGGAGCTACTGGGGTTGGGATACTTCGTGACTTGTGTATGCGTGGAGTAGATACAATTTTGGTAGAACGTGATGATTTGGGCTACTGGACTAGTTCGAGATATCATGGATTACTTCATAGTGGCGGTCGTTATGCTGTAAAGGATAAAGAGGCAGCAAAAGAATGTATTGAAGAAAATATGATCTTACGCAAAATTGGTAAACACTGTGTAGAAGCTACAGAAAGCTTATTCGTTCGTACTCCGGAAGATGATGAAGCTTTCGAAGAAGAATGGGTAAAAGCTTGTAAAGAATGTGGTATTTCTGCGATTCCTATTTCTGTAGATGAAGCTTGCCGGTTAGAACCAAATTTAAGCCGCAAAATTTTATCTGCATATCGTTGCCCTGGTGCTGCGATTGATGGTTTTAGAATGACATGGCAAAACGTTGCCTCCGCAAAAAAATATGGCGGACGTTGCATGACTTATACTGAAGTTATCGGTATTGATGTACAAAATGGTGTTGTTCAAGGGGTTACAATCAAAGATAGATGGACTGGCAAAGTCGATAAAATCGCTTGTGATTATGTAATCAGTGCTGCCGGCTCTTTTGCAGGTCGAGTTGCTGCGATGGCAGGTCTTAACGTAAACGTTAAACCAAGTAAAGGTACTTTGATTGCATTCAATCATCGTATTTGCGATCGTGTAATTCATAGACTTCATAAGCCTTCTGATGCTGATATCTTCGTTCCACATGGTTCTATTACAATTTTAGGTACTAGTTCTATTGATAGTGCTCCAGAAGATACGCATACTGAAACAGATGAAGTATTAAAAATGATGGAAGTTGGTAAAGCAACTTTTGAAAATATTTATGATTACCGTATTTTACGTGTATTTGCAGGTACTCGTCCACTTTATAGTGCTGATCCTAATGCTGGTGGTCGTAACGCTTCCCGTGGATTCGTTGCTCTTGACCATGCGCATGATGGCGTAAAACACTTTATGAGTGTATGTGGTGGTAAATTCACAACTTATAGATTAATGGCTGAAAAAGTATGTGACATGGTTTGTGCTCAATTAGGTGTTACTACAAAATGTCGTACAGCTGAAGAAAATTTAGTAGATGATCCAACGCCTGCTTTGATGAGCAGAGCAAGAAAAGTATTCCCAACGTATGGTGCTGAACTTGCAGCTTCCAGACTTGGTAACGAAAAATTAGAACGTGTAATGGATCGTATTGAATCTAAACCAGAAACAAAACAATTGGTTTGCGAATGTGAAAACGTTACACTTGCAGAAATTCAAGAAATTGCTGCTGAACCAAGCAGTCATACAGTAAGTGACGTACGTCGTAGAACTCGTTTAGGTATGGGTACTTGCCAAGGGGCTTTCTGTGCTTACCGTGCAGTTGGTGCGTTAGATAATGAAGAATTCCCTTGGGCAAAAGATACAACTTTCTTGTTCAAAGAATTTATCGAATCCCGCTGGAAAGGTATCCGTCCTGTTCTTTGGGGCAATATGTTTAGAGATACTGAACTTACGCGCGGAATTTATGATGCGACTTTAAACATAAATGGAGCGATGATTAACGATGAGAAATAGTGATGTATTAGTAATTGGCGGCGGTTTAGCAGGTTTAGTAGCTGCATGTGTGGCAGCTGAAAAAGGGAAAAAAGTTCAACTTCTTACGTATGGTGCTGGTACATTAACTATCGGCGGTGGTATTATTGATGCAATTGGGTATACTGATGATGCAAAACCAGTTGCAAAACCAAGCGTTGCTTTAGCAAATGTAGCAGAATCACATCCTTATGCCAAAGTTGGTAAATCAGTAGTAAGTGCAGCTTTCAATGCGTTCAAAAAAATTACTGAAGCTGAAGGTTATGCTTATATTGGTGAATTAGATCACAATCAATGGATTCCAACGGCTGTTGGCACATTCAAACCAAGTTGCTTAACTTCTAAAACTATGGATGTTACTGTTTTAGAAAATGCGAAAGAAGTATTAGTTGTAGGTTTTGATACTTTAAAAGATTTTTATGCACATATTGTTGCAAAAAATCTACAAAAATTCTATGGCGATAAAAAATCCGTTAGTGAAACAGTTGTGAGTTTGAATTTCGCTGGACGTGATGTAAACGCTATGGACGTTGCTCGCTGGTTAGATTCAGCTGAAGGCCGCAATGAATTTGCTGCTCAAATTAAAGATAAAGTTAAACCTGGTATGGCAGTTGTGGTACCTCCAGTGCTTGGAACTGCTCCAGATTATAAAGTTTTAGAAGCTTTAGAAAAAGGCCTATCTTGCAAATTTATTGAAGTTTCAGCTATGCCTCCATCTGTAACAGGCTATAGATTACGCGTTATGCTTTTAAACTATGCTAAAAAATTAGGCGTTAAAATTATTGAAAAAGCAAAAGTAACATCTTCACATATCGAGAACGGTAAATGCGAATATGTTGTTACAGAAGGTTTTGATAGAGAACGTAAATACTATGCAAAAGAATTTATTTTAGCTAGTGGCGGCGTTTTTGGCGGCGGTTTAAAAGCTGAAATTGGTAAAATGGTTGAGCCTGTTTTTGGGTTACCAATTCCTGCACCAACAGTACAAACTGATTGGTCTAACAAAAACTTATTCTCTGAAGAAAAACAACTATTTGCGCAATTGGGTGTTCTTGTAAATAGCTCACTTGCACCAGTTGACGGTGAAGGAAATGAACTTCTTTCCAATGTTAAAGTGGTTGGTCGCAGCCTAGCAGGTTACGATTATTGCTTTGAAAAATCAGGTAATGGTGTAGCGATAGCGACAGCTTATAAAGCGGCTATATCTTTATAAGGGAGTGCAGATGATAAGATGACTAAACATTTAATTGATCCAGATAAATGTACCGCTTGTACTGTGTGCGTTGCAAATTGTCCTGTAACTGCAGCTACAAGAGAATTCCGCGGACCTAAAATGACTGGTCCTGCTTTTGAAAGAATGAGAAAGTTAACAGATGGCGACGATGTTATGCTTGACTATTGTTCAAACTGTAAAAATTGCGATATGTCTTGCCCATCTGGTGTTCCTGTATCGACATTAAATATGCTTGCTCGTGCTGAATACTATAAAACTCATAAACGCAAAACTCAAGCTGACGATATGCTTGCACATAGCGAAAAAATGGGTAAATTAGTGACTTCTATTCCATTTGGTTCTAGCTTAGTTAATATGGGAATGTCAATTGGTAAAGGTCTTGGCATTATGGAAGCAATGGGAATTGCTGCTGATGCACCAACTCCTGCTTTTGCTAGTGAATCCTTTATAAGCAAATTCAAAAAAATTAAACAAACTAGCTACCCTAAAAAGGTTGTATTCTTCCCTGGTTGTTTTATTAACTATAACCAACCAGAAGTTGGTGTAGATCTTGTAAAAGTATACCAAGCAAACAAAATTGAAGTTATCGTTGATGACGCATTCGTTTGCTGTGGGTCTCCATTAGTTGTTGGTGGATATTTAGATGAAGCTCATGAAAATGCAAATAAAAATATTGCCTTAATCAAAAAATGGATTGATAAAGGGTATGATGTAATTACTGCATGCACAAGCTGTGGCTTAATGCTTAAACAGGAATATCAAGAGTTATTTCATTCTGAAGATGCAGAAAATAACGCAAAACACTTGTACGATTCTATTGAATATCTTGAAATTCTTCATGAAGAAGGCAAGTTAAATACAAACTTTGCACCAATTAACGAGAAATTTATTTACCATGCAGCTTGCCATTTACGTGCACATGGTTTTGGTTTGCCAAGTCTTGAAGTGCTTAGCTTGATTCCAGGTCTTGAAATTGAAAATGCCGATGCTGGTTGCTGTGGTATTTCTGGTAGTTATGGTTTTAAAAAGGATAAGCGTCCTGTTTCTCTTAAAGTTGGTGAAAAATTGTTTAATCGTATTAAACAATCTGGTGCAAAAACAGCTCTTTCTGAATGTGGTACTTGCCGTTTACAAATGACAAGTGGTAGTGGTTTAGAGTCGTTGCATCCATTGACTATTTTAAGCAGAGCGTATAGCAAATAATAATTGATTATTATTGCGGTTGGTCATGGCTTTAAGTGTTTACTTAAAGCCATGATGTAATATAATAAGAATAAATTTATAAAAATAGGTAGGGATAGTTTAAAATGCTAAAGAAAACGAAAATTGTTTGTACTATGGGTCCTAGCGTAGAAAAAGAAGGAGTTATTGAAGCGTTATTGCAAAACGGAATGAACGTTGCTCGTTTCAACTTTTCTCATGGTGATCATGCAGAGCATCTTGATCGCATTAATAAAGTAAGAGAAGCTGGTAAAGCTACTGGAAAAATGCCTTCTTTATTATTAGATACAAAAGGGCCAGAAATGCGTCTTGGTAAATTCGCTGATGGTAAAGTACAATTAGTTGCAGGTCAAAAATTTACTTTAACAACTGATGATTCAACTCCTGGTACAGCAGAACGTGTATCCGTTAGTCATAAAGAACTTTACAAAGAAGTAAAACCAGGTAACACAATTTTACTTTCTGATGGTCTAGTTAGTTTGACTGTAGAAGAAATTAACGGTACAGATATCGTTACAACAGTTATGAACTCTGGTATCATGGGAACTTTAAAAAGAGTTGCAGCTCCTGGCGTAGCTGTTAACTTACCACCAATTTCCGATCGTGACCGCCAAGATATCCTTTTTGGTATTAAAAATGATATGGACTTTATTGCAGCTTCCTTCATTCAACGTGCTTCTGATGTAAAAACAATTCGTACATTAGTTGAAGAAAATGGTGCTAGAATGGAAATCATCTCTAAAATTGAAAACATGGAAGGCGTTCAAAATATTGATGAAATCATCGAAGCTTCCGATGGAATCATGGTAGCTCGTGGTGACCTTGGTGTAGAAATTCCAGCTGAAGATGTACCATTAATTCAAAAAATGATCATTGAAAAATGTAACAAACTTGGTAAACCAGTTATTGTTGCAACTCAAATGCTTGAATCCATGGTTAACAATCCTCGTTGTACAAGAGCCGAAGCTAGTGACGTAGCAAATGCAATTATGGATGGTACAGATGCAATCATGTTAAGTGGTGAAACAGCTTCCGGTGACTACCCTGTAGAAGCTGTTCAAACAATGAATAAAATTGCGCATCGTATAGAAAACTCTTTACAATACAATGAGCTTCTTACAAATAAAGGTATTGAAAGACAAGCTAACACTACAGATGCAATCAGCCATGCAACTGTACAACTTGCTTATGAATTAGATGCTTCTGCAATTGTAACTCCAACTGAAAGTGGTTACACAGCTCGCATGGTATCCAAATACCGTCCAAAAGCTGGTGTTATTGCTGTAACTCCTAATGCAAAATCACAACGTTTATTAAACTTACGTTGGGGCGTATACCCAATCGTTGGATCTTGCTGGAGCAGCACTGACGAAATGATTGAAGGTGCAATGAAAACTTCCGTTGAAGAAGGCTACTTAAAAAAAGGTGACATTGCTGTTGTAACTGCTGGTATTACTTTAAGTGCCGCTGGCAACACAAATATGATTAAAGTTCATATAGTTTAATTTTCTAATCTTTAGCGATTTATTAAAACTTTGGATTTTGTAAAATAAACATAGAAAAGCTGCATTCGCTTTAGACGAATGCAGCTTTTTATATTGAAGTGAACTTGTAAGTGAGAAAGATTTTATTCGTGCTTTGGACCGGCATTTAAAATTTCGTCGGTCATTTCACCTTTGAATTTTACGACATTTTTATTAAACAATTCAGCAAGTTTTTTTGCTTGTCTTTCATAGGCCTCCTTATCTTCCCAAGTATTGCGAGGATTTAAGATAACAGAAGGGACATCTGGACAATACTTAGGAATTGCAATATTAAAGATAGGGTCAAGTTCCCATTCTACGCTATCTAATTTGCCATCTAAAGCAGCAGTCACCATCGCTCTAGTGTAAGGTAGGTTCATGCGTTTTCCAATGCCATAAGGACCACCGGACCAGCCCGTATTAATTAAATAAACATCAGTGTTGTGTTCTTCTATTTTTTCTCCTAGTAATCTTGCATATTTAAGCGGAGAAAGTGGAAGGAAAGGCTCACCGAAACAAGTGGAGAAGGTAGCTTGTGGTTCAGTGATGCCGCGTTCCGTACCAGCAACTTTACTTGTGTATCCGGATAAGAAATGATACATTGCTTGCTCTTTGGTTAATTTAGCGATTGGAGGAAGTACGCCAAATGCGTCAGCTGTTAAGAAAATCACAGTCGAAGGATGTTCAGCAACGCTAGGGATAATTGCTCCTGGAATAAAATCAAGTGGATAAGCCGTTCTTGTATTCTCCGTAAGTGAACCATCATCAAAATCAGGAATACGCGTTTGCGGATCAATAATGACGTTTTCTAGTACGCTTGTAAATTTTATTGCATTCCAAATTTGAGGTTCAGTTGCTTCTGTAAGTCTAATACATTTTGCATAGCATCCGCCTTCAATATTAAAAATCCCATTTTCGCTCCAGCCATGCTCGTCATCACCAATCAGATAGCGATTTGGATCTGCTGATAAAGTTGTTTTACCTGTACCGCTTAACCCAAAGAATAAAGCGGATTTACCATCTTTACCAACGTTTGCTGAGCAGTGCATTGTCAAGATTCCTTTTTGCGGTAAGATGTAATTCATTACGGAGAAAATAGATTTTTTCATTTCTCCCGCATAGCGGTTACCGCCAATTAGAACTGTATGGGTGTCAAAGTTTATAATAATAAAGCATTCCGAATTTGTTCCATTTACTTCAGGTACCGCCTGTACACCTGGCAAACAAATTACAGTGAAATCTTCAACTTCTTTCAATTCCTCTGGTTTTGCTTTAATAAATAATTGTTGTAAAAAAAGATTCTGCCATGCAAACTCAGTAATAAAGCGAACTTGAAGACGATTTTCAGGATCAGCACCCGCAAAACCATCGCCAACATATACCTGATGATCTCTTACATAGTCTGTCATAATTTTGTACAAACTATCGTAAGTTGCTTCACTGCATGGTGCGTTATTTGTCCAACTAATTTTGTCGTGAACAGCAGCCGTATCAACGATAAATTTATCTTTAGGTGAACGGCCAGTGTGCTTTCCTGTAGTAACGCAAAGCGCACCTTTGTGAGAAATAACCCCTTCTTTGTGAACTACTGCTTCCTCCATTAATTCAACATAAGTAAGGTTGCGTTTAATTTTACGAGCTCCTTTTAAGAAATCCTTGCTTCCGCCGCATGATAAGTTAGTCATATAAATCATCCTTTCCCTTAAACCGTAATGGTAAGTATATACTAAAAGTAAATAAACTTGGGTAATCTGATTTTATACTATATCTAAATTTCAACAAAATTTATGATTCATTTATCATTGCCTCTTTATATATTTGTTAAATTTCAACAAATATTTTAAAATACCTTCCTAATTTTCTGAAAATATTTAGATTTTTTAAAATATTCTAACAATTATAAATTTAATTTATTATTACTAAGTAGTACCTTAAAAGAAAATAATCGTGAAAAATAAATCTCATTGATTTTTATTATTATAAATTATGTTCATGAATTTATAAATAGAATCAATTGTTTATAAATTTGTTTTATTAAAAATTAAATTTATAAATTTTATGAATAGGGAGTTTTTTTATAACTAAAAATGCAAAAAAGAAATTATTAAATTCTTGATTATGCGGTTCTATCTCTTGCTAATATTCATCTTTATATGATAAAATAAATAGGATTAGTTTAAGGGAGGTGCAGGATTTTGACCACAACATTAATGGTAATTGATGCTATTATTTGTTTAGCGTTAATTGTAAGCGTAATTTTACAATCTAGCAAAAGTTCGGGTATGGGCGGCTCAATATCTGGCGGTGCTGACGCTGTATTTGGTGGCAAAGCTAAAGGCATTGATGCTTTATTAGCAAAAACAACAATGGTTTTAGGCGCACTATTCGCAATTATTACATTGATTATTGCAAAAATGCAAGCTTAATAGATATTTTTACTTATGACGTCCTGCATGATTTGTGCAGGACGTTTTTATATATGGCGATTTTTGTTATGAAAATTAATTTAAATAAAGTATAATAATATATATTGTAATGATAATTTAAGACGATAAATCTGGGGGAAGATTTTGTGGCAATATTAAAAGGAGCTGAACCTTTTTTATTATACGGTAGTGAAAAAGGGGTGTTACTTATTCATGGGTTTACTGGTTCGCCAGCGGAGATGGTTTTACTAGGAAAACATTTAAATGCTTGTGGATATACTGTTTTAGCACCTCGCTTATCTGGACATGGGACCACACCGGAAGAAATGGAAGTCACCAATTGGGCAAATTGGTATAATTCTGTACGAGATGGATATCATTTATTAAAAGGAATTTGTACATCTATTTCTGTTATTGGGTTATCCATGGGAGGATTACTTGCGATTAAATTAGCAATAGATAATAATATTGATAGAGTCGTGGCACTTAGCTCTCCTATTTATATTATGAATAAGGCAGTGCGTTTTATTCCAGCTCCAAAAGATTGTAAGGGAAGATATGTGCCGAAAAAAAGGCGACAAATCCAAGGTGTTGATTCGATTTATACAGTTGCTTATAATAAGATGCCATTGACAAGTGTTCATAGTCTATTGGCGTTAATTCGCCATATTGCCAAGCATTTACCTGATTTGCAAAGACCATTTTTAGTCGTGCAAAGCAAAAATGATCATACTGTAAAATATCATAGTGCGGCATATATTTATCGTTCGGCTGGAAGTAAAGAAAAAGAATTATTTTGGCTTGAAAACTCAGGCCATTTAGTTACTTTAGATACAGAAAAAGAAATTGTTTTTGCTAAGATTGTGGAATTTCTTGACAAAGACCGCAGTAATCCTATTTGAGTTTTTAACGAAAAAAAGTTTTGGGGGACAAAACCATGCTACAAGAAAAAATTCTTGATTTTATGAGACATGAAGCCTATAGACCTCTTAGTGCGGAAGATTTAGCAGAAGCTTTAGAAATAAAAGGGGAGGAATTGACGGAGTTTTGGGTTTTGCTCGATCAAATGGAGCATCATGCGCAAATTATTCGCACGCGCTATGATAAATTTGGTGTACCCGAGCGCATGAATCTAGTTGTCGGTACACTTAGTATGACCAGTAAAGGATTTGGCTTTGTAATTCCTGATGTAAAAAATAGTGAAGAAGAGACGGACGTATTTATTCCAGTTTCGGCGCTCAACAGTGCGATGAATAATGATAGAGTTGTCGTAAGACTCCATGGAGCTGCTGGAATTGGCAAAGCACGTGAAGGCGAAATTATCCGCATTATTACAAGAGCAAACAAAAGAATCGTTGGTACGTTTGAAAGTAGTAAGAGTTTTGGTTTTGTTACGGCGGATGATCCTAAAATAGGACAGGATATTTTTATTCCGAAAGCCTCTTTTAATGGGGCAAAAATTGGTGCAAAAGTAGTTGTTGAAATCACAAAGTGGCCTGAAAATAGAAGAAGTGCAGAAGGAAAGGTCATTGAAGTTATCGGGTATATTGGTGACCCGGGAATAGATATTCTTACTGTCATTAAAAAGCATGATTTGCCGTTAGAATTTCCGGCGAAAGTCGTAAAAGAATCAGAAAATGTTCCAGAAACAATTGATCAGGCAGAAATCACAGGACGGCGTGATTTACGTGAGTTCAGTATCGTTACGATTGATGGCGATGATGCAAAAGACTTAGATGATGGTGTTTATGTTGAAAAGCGCGAGGATGGAACGTTCTTTCTTAGTGTGCATATTGCGGATGTAAGTTACTATGTCAGAGAAAATACCGCACTCGATTATGAAGCAAAAAATCGTGGCACAAGTGTTTATTTAGTTGATAGAGTAATTCCCATGTTACCCAAAAGGTTATCTAATGGAATATGTAGTTTAAATGCCGGTGAAGATCGCCTGGCAATGTCAATTGAAATGATTATTGACCCAAACGGTAACGTTCAAAAATATGAGATTTTTCCAAGTGTTATTCAAGTATATCGTCGACTGACGTATAATATAGTCCGTAAAATTCTCGTAGATAGAGATGAAGCATTAACGCAAGATAATCAAGATATTTTGCCAATGCTCCACAATTTAGAAGCGATTTGTCACGTACTTAGACAACGGCGAATGAATCGCGGTGCAATTGATTTTGACTTCCCGGAAATTAAAGTAAAATTGGATGAAGCAGGAAAACCAGTTAAGCTGGTAAAACGGGAAAGAAACTTAGCGGAATCTATAATTGAAGAATGTATGCTCGTTGCCAATGAAACGGTAGCTGAGCATATGTTTAAATTAAAATTACCGTTTATGTATCGTGTACATGAACAGCCGGGCTTGAGTAAACTTGAAAAATTAAAAGATTTGTTAAAATCCTTTGGCTTAAGTTTACCAAGTCTAAAAGAGGGCGAAGAAATTCAGCCAGCAATACTCCAAAAGATATTAAAGGCCACCGCCGGCAAACCGGAGGAAAGAATTATCAGTACAGTCATGCTTAGATCTCTTAAACAAGCACGTTACGAGTCGCAAAACCTTGGACATTTTGGTTTAGCGGCAAAGTACTATACACACTTTACTTCGCCGATTCGTCGTTATCCAGATTTAATTGTTCACCGATTGTTAAGAGAAAACTTCAATGGCTTATTAAAACCAAAGCGTCAAGACAAACTAAAAACTATTTTACCTGATATTGCACTATCTTCATCACAACGTGAACGCCTTGCGGCAGAAGCAGAACGTGAAACTGTTGAAATGAAAAAAGTTGAATATATGCAGCAATTTATTGGGGAAGAATTTGATGGAATAATAAATGGCGTTACAGCGTTTGGTATATTTGTAGAGCTTGATAATGGCGTAGAAGGTCTTGTCAGAGTTTCCAGTATGGAAAATGACTATTATCAATATGTAGAAGAACAATATGCACTTGTCGGTGAACGGACAAAGAAAGTTTATCGCCTTGGTGATCCAGCGAAAATTATTGTTGTGAATGCAAATGTAGAAGATAAAACAATTGACTTTATCCTGGCTGATAATGGAACCTTTAGACCAGTTGCACCAAAAAAAACACGTTCATCTATTCGAAACCTAGAAATACAAGAAGAAAAGCAGGATGAACGCAAAGAAAAATCGAAAAAGAAAAAGAGTGGTGCAAAATGGTATGAATCTGCACCGAAAGGAAAAGGTCGCTCAGATAAGAAAAAATGTAGTACCGTCAAAAGAAAAACCAAGACTAAGGTAAAGAAAAAGTAAAACCTATTTGACATAGTATAGATAAAATAGGCCGATATTTCAAAGCTGATAGTAGAGGGTTTTCGGGCGACTGAGTTATGGAGTGAGAATATGGGTAGAGGAAATGAAGGAATTAAAATTGCGACAGAAAATCGTAAAGCGAGACATGATTATCATATACACGAAGTCTTTGAAACAGGAATGGTTTTAACGGGAACAGAAGTAAAATCATTACGAGCTGGAAAAGCAAATTTAAAAGATAGCTTTGCACAAATTAGAAATGGTGAAATTATGTTGCATAATATGCATATCAGTCCATATGAGGAAGGCAATATCTTTAATCACGAACCGCTTCGTACACGTAAACTCTTGATGCATAAAGCTGAGATTATTAAACTATTCAGCCAAACGCGAGAAAAAGGGTTTACCTTAGTTCCCTTAAAAATATATTTTAAAAAAGGAAAAGCAAAGCTAGAACTAGGATTAGCTTCAGGGAAAAAGAACTACGATAAGCGTCAAGATTTAGCTGAACGCTCAGCTAAACGAGAAGTAGACCGTGCACTAAAAGAACGGCAAAGAAGTTATTAAAGAAAAATGGGAGTGTATTTATAAAATACACCCCCATTTTTATATCCTATAGATAAATTATTATAAAAATTAAAGTTAAAAAAAGAAAAAGGAATTATATATCCTTGTGTAAAATTGTCTAGTGACTTGGCAGATAGTTTTCTGTTAAATATTCAAATTAATTAATAAATAGTATATAATAAATAATTGTATACTATTCATAAAATAGAACGTTGTTTATCGTGAAAAGGTTTATTTTAGATAATGGATTTGTGTGATGGTAGATGCGGAAAATCTTCTGTTTAATTTATAGAAATGGAAGGAGAAAATATGCACAAGTTATCAATAAAAGCTTTGAAACCTGGGATGGTAATTGGGCGGAGCATTTATAATCCAGAAGGATGTTTTTTGTTAACTCGTGGGCAAGTACTAACAATAACATATATTCAGAGATTAACACGATTGAATATTCCCTCTGTTTATGTTTTATCTGGGAATCCTATATTAGACATTTCTCCCGAAACTGATGATATCGTAAAAGAAAAGACACGTACCCACGCATTGCAAAATGTTTTTGCGGTTTTTAATAATTGTCAATTGACGGAATCAATCAATGTTGATTTCATGAAGCAGACAGCGTCTTCAATTGTAGAAGATTTGATTTCTAATCACAACAACTTAATTCAAGTTACAGATATTCGTCGCTATGATGATTATACATTTTCGCATTCAGTAAATGTTGCTATTTTATCTACGATGCTTGGCACGATGAGAAATTATACGAAATCACAGTTAAACATCCTTACTCTTGGTGCGTTACTTCATGATATAGGTAAAACGAAAACGCCTATAGAAATTTTGAAGAAACCTCGTAAATTAGTTCCTTTTGAAGAAGAAATTATGCGTCGGCATCCCCTTAAAGGTGCAGAGATACTAGAAAGAGCTTCATTAGCCTCAGATATTCCGATTTATATTGCTCAGCAACATCATGAAAAATGCGATGGGACGGGTTATCCGCATCAGCTGCAAGGTAAGGAGATTAATGAATTTGCGAAAATTGTGGCAATCGCTGATGTATATGATGCCTTGACTTCAGACCGCCCCTATAAAAAAGCCTATAGACCTGATTTAGCGTTTAATATTATGACAAAATTTAATGCGAGCCATTTCGATGCGAATTTACTAAAACTTTTTTTTGATAATGTAGCAATTTATCCAGTAGGGACGATATTGAAGTTAAACGAAGGATCTTATGCAATTGTTGTTCATGTACAGACTGGTAGAACGCAAACTCCAATTGTACATATTATTGCAGATAAAAATATGAAACCATTTAAAAATCCAAAACGAGTAGATTTATATCAAAATAGAGATTTACAAATAGAATTGGTTCTTGATGAATATGAATTAATGGCAATATTTTCTACCTTTAATCGTATTTAAAATTGATACATATTATCCCTTCCTAAAGTTTACAATTGAAAAAATTTTCTAGATGTGATATACTATCATGTACAGTAGAAGAAAAAGAATACTGTACACTGCTCAATTGGGGACGTAATGGTTTCGACGGGGGTAGTTGGTGCATAGGTAGCGAGTCGGGGGGTCATCAACCCGTTAGTAAGGTGAACCTTTTATATTAAATATAAAAGCTAACGAAGATTACGCTTTAGCAGCTTAATGCTAACCTCTCTCAGTCTAATCCCGCGGGACTGAACAGGGGCAAATAGTGGGATACCTGAGAGCCAATTCTCGGAGGCTTGACTGGGAAATTTTATCGAGATCGAACCAATGAAGCCAGTTTGTGAGCGTCGGCGGTTTTAAATTTAAAACACAAAATGCACTCGGAGAAGCCTATGAAACAATACTTTCGGACAGGAGTTCGATTCTCCTCGTCTCCACCAGTAATCATGCGATTTGGGAAATCGTTTTGAATATAGAATTATAAAACTTAGTAAAATCAATATATTGTGAAGTTTTTAAAATCAAATGGAAATTACCAGTGGACGTGGACGGATGCGGATACCGCGTCCGATGGTAAATAATAAAGGGGTAAAGGACAGTAAAATATGTGTTCTTTACCCCTCTATTTGTAAAATGAAGCTCTATTTTTTGAAAGGAGAGAAAAATATTATGGAAAAGAAAAATAAATTTGAAATTTCGATGAAAGAAGAAGAAAGAAAGGAAAAGGTTAGAAAGATTTCGCAGATGCTAATGGAAAAAAATAAACAAGCTTATTCTAATCTTGCGAAAAGATAAAAATGTCACAACAAACGATAGAAATACTACTTAGTGATGCGATAGAATTTCATAGTGATTTAACCAAGGAATATCGGAACTTAGAGGGAATTAGAGATATAAAATTATTAGAATCGGCAATAAGCAATCCGTTTCAATCAATGTTTGGTGAAGATTTATATCAAAATATTGAGGATAAAGCCGCAAGATTATCATTTGGGGTTATAAATAACCATCCGTTTGTTGATGGAAATAAAAGAACGGGTTTGCACTGTATGCTTGTATTTTTACTATTAAATGAGTATGATATAGAATATACGCAGTTAGAAATAGAAGAGCTAGCAGTAGGTATCGCAGAAAAAACTATTTTTGTTGAGAAAATAGCAGAATGGATAAGAAGCCATAGGAAATCTAAATGAAAAAATTATAAATAAAGCGTAGATGGGATAATAAATTTTTGGACAGGATTCCCACGACGGTCGTCTCCACCAGTAATCATGCGATTTGGGAAATCGTTTTGAATATAGAATTATAAAACTTAGTAAAATCAATATATTGTGAAGTTTTTAAAATCAAATGGAAATTACCAGTGGACGTGGACGGATGCGGATACCGCGTCCGATGGTAAATAATAAAGGGGTAAAGGACAGTAAAATATGTGTTCTTTACCCCTCTATTTGTAAAATGAAGCTCTATTTTTTGAAAGGAGAGAAAAATATTATGGAAAAGAAAAATAAATTTGAAATTTCGATGAAAGAAGAAGAAAGAAAGGAAAAGGTTAGAAAGATTTCGCAGATGCTAATGGAAAAAAATAAACAAGCTTATTCTAATCTTGCGAAAAGATAAAAATGTCACAACAAACGATAGAAATACTACTTAGTGATGCGATAGAATTTCATAGTGATTTAACCAAGGAATATCGGAACTTAGAGGGAATTAGAGATATAAAATTATTAGAATCGGCAATAAGCAATCCGTTTCAATCAATGTTTGGTGAAGATTTATATCAAAATATTGAGGATAAAGCCGCAAGATTATCATTTGGGGTTATAAATAACCATCCGTTTGTTGATGGAAATAAAAGAACGGGTTTGCACTGTATGCTTGTATTTTTACTATTAAATGAGTATGATATAGAATATACGCAGTTAGAAATAGAAGAGCTAGCAGTAGGTATCGCAGAAAAAACTATTTTTGTTGAGAAAATAGCAGAATGGATAAGAAGCCATAGGAAATCTAAATGAAAAAATTATAAATAAAGCGTAGATGGGATAATAAATTTTTGGACAGGATTCCCACGACGGTCGTCTCCACCAGCAAAGACACAATATTGTAAATATTGTTCTATATAGAATAAGGGCATTAGGACTTTTGGAGTTCTAATGCCCTTTTGTACTATTAGGGGGAAATGTTATACGGAAATTAACCATTGTAACAACTACATAAATCAAACATATATTATCTCCTTGAAATACTATAAAGTAAATTTCAAGGAGGTTTTTTTATGCCTAATTTTGATTACCTAACAGATGAACAATTACTAGAAAGTATAATTCCTATTAGTGCAGTAAAAGAAATGATTGCTATTTACGGTGGAGTCCAGCAGGCTCTTTTCAACAGCACGGTAAAAGAACTCGAAGCTTTTCCAAGCATCGGAGTCAGCCGAGCAAAACAACTTTGCTACATAACAGAACTCGCCAAAAGATTGCACAGCAAACTCAATCCGCCACCAACAGCAATCAAAAAGCCAAAAGACATTTTCGTAATTTGCAAAGAAATGCAAACGCTCGAAATCGAAGAATTCCGTGTTGTCCATCTAAACGCCAAAAATGCCATTCTAACGCAAAGTAAAATATCAAGGGGAAGCCTAACCGCAACCCTCGTCACACCGCGGGAAATTTTCTGCCCAGCCGTCAGAATTCGGGCAGCTCACGTTGCACTCGTCCACAACCATCCGACAGGCATACCAAAGCCAAGCGATGAAGACAAAATCTTTACAAAAAAAATCATAGAAGTTGGTAAACTATTAGAAATACCAGTAATTGACCATGTAATCATAGGCAAAGGGCAGTATTTTAGTTTCAAGGAAGAAGGACTATTTTAGCAATCTAGAAAGGAATATAGAATATGATAAAAATTACAAACCAAAATCAAATATCTGCATTATCATTGCCAATAGAAGTAAAGGATAGAATTACTAAAACAATAAAAATTTTTGAAGAATCCTATGATAGGACTATTTATCATGATGAGGGCGGTTTTGTTGTACTTCTTGAAGATATTGCAGATTTAAAAAAACTGGAAGAATATCATCTATACGTAGAAAGTGCAATTCCAGAATATGTAGAAATGATAAAAAATAAAGATAAGCAAACCTATGTTGAAACACTAATCCTACTAAATAGTGATTTTTCAATAGTAATCATCATGACAAAAGAAATGTTGGAACTAACACCTTGGAAAAATCAAATAAACAATAACTAATCCACTTAATCGTAAATATGCGATTAAGCGGATTTTTTACTAGGGGGAGGGGAAAGAAAATGCCTTGGCTACAAATTGCAATCCTAGTATTACAAATCATCGTTAACAATCAAGAAGACTAATAAAATTTACAAGATGGATGGAGGAAAACAATGTTTGACAATAAGAGATATCTGACAAAAGGAATAGGTTCAACATTACCAATTCTGACTCAGATTAAAATATGGCAGGCGATAAATGCAATGAAAGTTTCTAAAAAAGATCATCTGCAAGTATTCTGTTTAAGCAAAATGAATACAAAAGATGGAATTAGACAGAAAATCATACATAGACAAGAAGAGCCTAAGTATCAAAGGACGTTTCTTATTGATGTAGATAAAGCTGTTGAAACTAAAATTTTCGTAATAGATGATGGAGCAAACGCCACAATGCTATTAGCTGATGAATATTAAAATAGCAAATGTAAGTAAATGGTTAAAAGTACACTATAAATATTCTATAGTACACTATGATTGTCCCTAAGAATCTGCTACTTTATGCCATAATTATATATGTAATGTAAAGACGGGAGATGAGAAAAATTTACGCTGAAAGGTATAGAATGATAGGGAGAAAAATAGCATTCTATCGTAGTCTAAGAGGATTAAATCAAGAGCAATTAGCAGAAAAAGCAGGCATAAGTGTAAGCTACGTAAAGAAAATTGAAAGTGGGAAAACAGCAAGAGCATTTTCCTTATATATACTATTTGTCCTATCCGATACTTTGGGCATAGATGCAGTAGACTTAATCAAACCCGTATCGGAGCTAAAATAAAAGATGAATAAAAGGTGATAAGATGAAGAATGTAAAAAGATATGCGTACTTATTATTAATTCCTCTGATTGCATTGTTGTTAGGTGGTTGTGGTGATGAAAAAAAAGATGAGCTCAAAATGGTAATTAAAGCTTACTCAAAAGATTTACAATGTATAAAGCAATCTTATGAGTATGTGAATGTAATAGGTAAAGGGAGTTTTGCGATTTCAAGCGATATGGATAAGAGAGATTTAGATCAAATTAAATTATTTAATGAAAAAATTATTAAGAAAATTGATGATAGATTAAAAGAGTTAGATAATATGAAAATGCCTAGTTCATTAAAAAAAGATGAGCAGGATAAAATTAGTTCGGCTCAGAAAGAATACATTGAAATGTTAAAGAACTGTAAATTAGCATTTCAGTCTCTTGAATATGAGAAGGAAAAATATAATGAGTTAAAGGCGTTGATACGGTCAAGCGAAATTATAACGGAAATAAAAATAGATGAAGCAAAAGAAAAAAATGATTTACAAAAATTAGATGATTTGCAAAAAGAATTATCTGAAATAAATAATAAAATTGAAAAACTAAAGAAGGAGGTATTAAATATAAGAGAGTATCGACGACATGAAAGTATATTTGAACTTTCTCGTAGGGCTGAGTATGAATATCCTATGAAAAAAATAGTAAAAATATACAGAGATAATTTTTCTGAAGATGAATTAAATGAAATTGTTGTTGAAATAAAAGAAGACTTTAAAAAGGATGATTCAGAAGAGTATAAATATATATTAGAACTAGCCCAAAAGATAAATTTGAAAGACGAGCAAGAAGAAGTTATACCTTTAGATGAATTAGATTTTTCTTTAGCTGGTATACGTATAGGATCTTCAACTAAGAATTCAGGTTATGTAAGTGATGAATATAAATATATAAAAAACGATACTATTGATGATAAAGATACAGATAGAAAGTGTATGGTTTATTTAAACAAAGAAGGAATAGTTTACTCAATAAGATTAAATAAAGAATTGTATAAGGGAACTCCAAGAGACGTAAATGTGGGAATGGATGTTAGTAGCATTTTCCGTAAATATGGTGATGGTTATGAGAAAGAATCAAAAGACAGCTTAGATGTATATACGTATAGGAATAACAAAACCTATGAAAACGGATTAAAATGTATATTAAAATTTAAAGTAGACAGAAATTCGCAAGAAATTAAAAATATCATTTTAGAACAAGAAAAATAATATGGATATAATCTTTACTGCATTGCTGATAATAGTTGGAGCAGGACTGGCTATTTACTTTTTGCCATATGTTCTACTAATAGGGGTAACTGTCTTATTTGTATGGCTATTATCGTGGATTTTTCCTATCTGGTTAGTTGTAGTTCTAGGGATAATACTTTTGGTAATAGGATTTTTTAAATAACAAAATACAAAACGAAAGACCAATATAGACAAAAATCTATATTGGTCTTTTTCTATTATTTAGGAGGATAAAAACATGCAAATTGAAAAAACAATCATAAAATGTGAAAGTATCTATTCAGAAGATAAGGAACACAGAATCTTACTTAAAAGGGAATGGGATAAAACAAAAGAATCCGCTATGGTTATCATGATAAATCCAAGTGAAATACAAAATGTTCAAACTGACTTAACAACGATGTGCGTAATTAATAACTTAGACAAATTAAATGTCGGTTCGGTAGATATTTTTAATATGTATACACGCATTACCAATAAAATATCTTTTCGCTTTCAAGACGATGAAGAACTTCTGGTCAATGAAAATGACGAGTATATGAAAAAATCTGCTGATAAAGTAGACTATATTATCTTAGCATGGGGACAGATCGGACAGCATACTAAAAGAGTCAGAGAACGTCAGCAGGAAATCTTAGTTGCTCTTGCACCCTATGCAGAAAAAATTAGAATTATTAAAGATGAACACGGAAGAAGAGGACTTCATCCATTAACACCACAAATACGGAATAAATGGATATTAGAAAAAATCACAATGGAAAAATTACAAAAACTAATGAATCCACCCGAACCAGTTGAAAAACATAACCCTCAAAATGCATCTGACTTACCAATTGATAAAGAAGTAGAAAATCTTCAAGTAAGTGAAAATCATCCTGAAATAAATAAATGTGATGAAAATGATTGAAATTAAAAGAGTCGCCTTATATGCAAGATTTTCCTCAGACAATCAAAGAAGTGAAAGTATAGATGCACAAATCAGAGCCATGAAAAAATACTGCCAAACCAAGCGATACCAAATTGTCGAAATCTATATGGACGAAGCAAAATCTGCCACCACAGACAAAAGACCAGCCTTCCAACAGATGATAGAAGAAAGCAACGAAGGCAAATTTGACATCGTCCTCGTGCACAAACTCGACCGATTTGCCAGAAATCGCTACGACTCCGCCATCTACAAAACCAAGCTCAAAAAGAACAAAGTCAAAGTTTACAGTGTACTAGAAAACATTGACGACAGTCCAGAATCCGTAATGTTAGAAGCCTTACTCGAAGGAATGAGTGAATACTACTCTAAAAACCTAGCCAGAGAAGTAATGAAAGGCATGACAGAAAATGCACTGCAATGTAAACATACAGGAGGGAAACCACCAATTGGCTATGATTTAGACGAAAATAAAAAACTCGTAATCAATGAGCAAGAAGCAAAAGCAGTAAAACTGATTTTTAAACTATACAATCAAGGATACGGATATGGAAAAATCATAGCTGAACTTAATAGGCTAGGTTACAAAAACAAGCGAGGAGAAATTTTCAAACGAAATTCCCTATACGATATTTTAATCAATGAAAAATATACAGGAGTATTCATTTACAATAAAGTAGAATCGAAAGATGCTTTAGAAAGAAGAAATAATCACCTGTATAAAAAAGATGATAAAGTAATTCGAGTAGAAGGTGGTTGTCCTAAAATCATAGATAAAAAAGATTTTACAAAAGCAAATGAACGCATGATAAAAAATAAACTATCTAGTGGAGCATATGACAGTAAAGAATTTTACTTACTAAGCACAAAAATAAGATGTGGGATTTGTGGAAGAAAAATGGTCGGTGATTTGAGATATTCAGGCAGAAACAAAAGCCGATACGTAACCTATAGATGCCAAACCCATCGGATTGAATGTAAAAACAAGGAAGTAAACAAAGATTACCTTGACGATTACATTGTCAAATTGCTAAAAAGGTATATTTTTAATAAACAAGCATGTAAAAGAAATATCTGTAAAATTAACCAATATGTGAAATCCCAAAAAGATAACGCTGAAAATATTCATAAAGAATTAAAGCTTCAATATGAAGAAGTGATGAGTAAAATAGAAAATTTAACAAAATTCATAGAAAAAGGCGTGATAACGGATGAGATAATAAAGCGGATAGAAACGTTAGAAATAAGCAAACAAGAAATCTTCTGTAAACTTAATAAACAAGCTGTCTATCCTGAATATGAAGAAAGTGACTTCACAGAAAAACAAAATCAATTTGAAATGTTAGAGCAAAATAGCGTAGAATTTAAAACGTTAATCCAAGAAGTAATAGAAGAAGTTGTAATTTATCCCTATAAAGTCTGTTTCATAATAAAAACAGGCTTAGGAATTATAGATGAACTAGATACTTCACTTGAAATAAAAAAGCAAATTATCTATGAAGAATATAGTTCCACAGTAAAAATGGAAAAGAGTAGTTAAAAGAAAATGCACTTCAAATGGCAGGTAAGATAAACCTGTGTTTGGAGTGCATTTTTAATACTACATATTATAATATTTTTTTTCTGAAAATAACGGGGCAGATGGGGCGATTGGGGAAACCCTTACCTGATAAGAGAAGTGAATGGGGAATCTGAATATGTAAATGGGGCAGATGGGGCATGTATTTATATAAACTGACTATTTTTTTTACGAAATAAATTGCTTACTTAAAAAATCCTTCACTATATCATAGGTATGTTCATAAAGGATAACTAAAATACCTTCGTCATTGTGAAAAGTAGATAAAATTTCTTTTGGAAAAATTTCTTTTAATAAATTAGCGTATACTTGAGCCTGATGTGGTGCGGTTTTTATAAATATGGTTTTAACATCAAATGACACATGGGGTGTACTTCCAAATAGTAAATTTAACCTCTCTAGCTTGTCGCGTGAAGAATTTGATTTGTAAGATGAACTTATAAAATATTCTTTAGTATGATTTTTGCCAGCAGAAGAAATAAAACCACCTTGTTCCAAATCCTTCAAGTATTTGCTTATTGTAGAGGCACTAAGGTTTAAAATTCTAGCTATTTCCTTTTGACTTTTTACCTTATTTCCTAACATATTCTGTTCATGAATAAAGAATAAAATATTTTTTTTTGTTTCGCTTAACTTAGCTAAAGAAAATTTTTGTTCATCCAATATGTCAATTGGGTTATTAGACTTCTTCATAAATCCTCCTAAAAAAATAGTTGAAAGTTAAAAAGTTTCATGAATAATTGCTCAAAATAG
The DNA here is from genome assembly GCF_030273445.1 of Selenobaculum gibii. NCBI lineage: Bacteria > Bacillati > Bacillota > Negativicutes > Selenomonadales > Sporomusaceae > Anaerosinus > Anaerosinus gibii. Next base: position 2,174,012 of record NZ_CP120678.1, on the reverse strand, counting down.
GGTAATGTAATGGTTTTCCATAGGTTAAATCGGGAAAGTCGTTTGGTAAAGGAAGTCCTAAGAGAAAATGATTATACATTCCTAAAACATGAATATTATACAAATTTAATAAAGAAATTGTCAATAAAAAATGATAAAAAGATATAAAGTTTCCAATAATGTTATTTAACAAAAAGTGATTCTTAGCTTATTATATCAGTAAGCAATAAAGCTAATTTGTTTAAGGGGGCTATCTTAATGTTGTATCTACATAACGGTAAACTGTACAAATTAAATGAAAAAGGAGTAGAACTAGAAGTGTGTCAGGAGGTGCAAATTTCACACGTTCTTAGTGATTTGCATTCTAATGACAAAGTAATTTATTTGAAACTTATTTTAAAAAATGAAGAAGTTGAATTTGCGATGGAACGAGGCAGGTTTACAAAAATCGATATAATTAATGAACTGCTGAGAAAAGGGCTTAGTATAAATTCTTGGGATACGAATGCGTTAATACAGTACTTGTTCTACTTAGAAGAAAGTGCTCCTAAATATTATCAACACCATAAGCTTGGCTTTCACAAGGTCAACGATCATTTATTGTATCTAGCATCAAAAACTATAGGTGGGGAAGTAACATCAACTTATGTTGAGAATGAAAAATTGTTGCCAAGGGGTACTTACGAAATGTGGTTAAATATCATAAATCACGAGGTTATAGGATATCCTGCTTTAGAATTTGCCTTAACTATTGGGTATTCGGCTATCGTAGTAGGGAGACTTTCCTCTTTAATTGGGTTTAGTAACTTGTTATTTCTTTTTTACAACGATACTTCATTGGGGAAGACTACTGCTTTAAAGTTGATGGCTAGTATATACGGAAATCCAAGCATTGGTAGAAACGGGATAGTAAATACGTTTGATGCTACGCATAATGCATTGATAAACTTGATGTGTGATAAATGCGGATTTCCTGTCCTGCTTGACGAAGCGATGATGAATAATCGAACTGGATGGGAGGATCTCATTTATAGGATTGAAGGTGGAACAGAAAAAAATAGACTATCTAAAGATCTAATTGCACGTAACCAAAGAGAATGGAGAACGACTGTTGTAATGACCTCAGAAGTCTCTATGCTTGAAAACTCAGCACAACATGGTGGTTTAAGATGTCGTTTATTTGAATTAAAAAGGAAATTCACTGCTTCTGCGGAACATTCCAATCGTATAGTAGATGGGATTTCCCAAAACTATGGGCATGCTGTAATTCCTTTTGCAAACTTTCTAATATGCTTAAAAGATGACGAAATGATCCAATTATATCATACTAGACGCAATGCTTTATCAGATAAGCTTAGAAAAAGAAACTCTCTATCATCCCGTATTATAGAAAAACTAGCTGTAATATCAGTAACGGCATCTATTATGAATACAAACATTGGCTTAAAAGTCAATGAAGAATCAATAGATAAGGAAATTATATCCATTCATGATAGTATTACAAGGTCTTTTGATGTAGCTGACGAAGCGTTAGAATTTTTTAAAAGCTGGATTAGCGAGAAGAAAAGTCAGTTTCATCATGAGATTCTTCCTCAGTATCGCAATGCTAAAAATACACATTTTAATGGTAGCTTTGGGGTGAATAGTTTTGGGAAAATATTAATAGACAATAAGGAAAATGTTCTTGAGGTTCTCATATTAACTAAAAAATTTCAGGAGGTCTTTGAAAGAAGCACATTTCCAAAAATTCAAACCATATTGCAAGCTTGGCGTGAGAAAGGAATTTTGATTGGTTCTGACCCAGGTAGATTAGACACAAAACGTACGATTAATGGTATTAGATCGAGAGTGTATATTATTCAGTTTGCCAAAGAGGATTCATCCTATCCAACCTATGAAGACAAGAAAACGGTAGCAGCTGAAGATAATCTTTTTTGCGAGGAGGCTTCTTGAAATGGGGATTGTTGATATAGAAATAGAACCCGAACCAGAAAAAGAAAAACAAGTAGAGACTGCCAAGCTATATAGGAATAATATTATTTCTAAGATTGTTTTACCCCGCTTGGCATATAAGGCGATTGGTAGTCCAAAACGAATTCAACTCGTTGTAGATAACGATAATCGCTACATTTTAGTAGGCAAAAATTTAGGGACTTCTTCATATTTTGATATTATTTGTGCAAATGAAGTTGCTGTTTTTGGACATGGTGTGGTTAAGGCAATTCTTGATGCTATGCATTTAGAAAACAAAGAAAAAATAAAAACTTTTTCAGATTTTGAGGTAGTACCAGTAAAAGGTAAAAACTGTTCAGCTATAAAAATTAATTATTAATAAGGAGTGTTATTATTATGGAATTAAATTTAGAAAATTTACGTAAGGAAGCTATGGAAGTAGAAGTATCAAAAGTTCAATCAAGTAAAGGGAGAGGTTTACTTGGCATTTCTATAGTGAAGAACCGAAATGGAAACAGAGTTTCTTTTACGGAAAATTTATACACTGAATTAAATTCCCCAGATAAAGTACAATTTATGGTTATTCCTAAACGAGGATTGCTTCTAATAGGAGAAAATTTGAGTAATAAAATTTCTTATAATGTTTCAGAAAAAAGACCGATAGTATATAGCGAACCGCTTGTCAGATCGTTGGCAGAGACATTTAATTTGGATTATAGTAATCGAACAAGTATTTCTTTCCCATGTGTTAAGGTTGATACAACAGGCGAATCTCCTATCGCAATAATTCAGATTGTTGATATGGAAAGGGAGGATGACTGATGTATAATATTAAACTTAGACGTATAAAGTTAACGAAAGATAATTTTGAAAATTTCGACAATAAACTCGAAAATTCTTTAAATACCGTTCTTTTAGCCTTATTAGTTGAAATACTGCAAAGAAAATTTAGTTGATAGTACGTGTGGAGGTATGCTTTTGTGAGATATCTCCACCTACTTAACACAAGGAGTGAGAGATATGGCTGTATATTTTTCTAGGACAGAAACAATAAAAAAAGTAATCGCATATGCAAGATATTCATCAGATCATCAAAATCCAATAAGTATAGAAATACAAATCGAAGGAATCAGAGAATACTGTAAGAAGAATGGTTATGAAATAGTTGCAACATTTGCAGATGAAGCAAAAAGTGGCGGTGGAACTGGAAAACGTACAAATTATTTGAAAATGTTAGATGAAATAAAAAATAATCTATTAGATTTTGATGCGTTGATTGTTTATCGCTACGATAGAGCAGGTCGTAATGTTCACGATATGAAAGTTCTTGAAGCTATTCTTTTGGAAAATAAAAAACGTTTTATTAGTGCAACTGAAAAAATGGCAGAAACAACAGCCGGAATATTTCACAAAAATATACAATATGCGGTAAATGAATACGAACGTGGGGTGATTGGAGATAGAAGCTTTGACGGTTTAAAAAGTAATGCTAGAGATGGTTTGCATTGTGGAGGAGTTCCGCCACTTGGCTATATGTTAGATGAAGAACAAAAATTAATAATTGACGTTACAGAAGCGGAAGCTGTTAGAAAAATATTTGAAATGTATGATGATGGATATGGTTACGGAAATATAGCAGCAAGGCTTAACGAAATGGGATATCTTACAAAGAGAAAATTAAAATTCAAGAAAAATTCTATCCATGACATATTAATAAACGAAAAATATCAAGGTACATACTGCTATAATAAAGCATATCCAAGAGATCCAAATGGAAAAAACAATTCCCATAAATATAAAGATGATGAAGACATTATAAGGGTGCATGATAATCATCCTGCCATAATAGATAAAGAAATGTTTGCTAGAGTTCAAGAACGTATAAAATTAAAATCAAGGAAAGCTAGAGAAAGTAAAAATAATTACATATTAAGGGGAATGATTCAATGCAGAAATTGTGGAGCTATGTTACATGGAGATGTGAACCGTGATTCTAAGAATAAATCTATAATACGTTCTCATTACAGATGTCCAAATAAAAAAGTAAAAGCCTGTGATGTAAAACCAGTTAATCGGTTTATACTTGAAGATTTTGTTTTAGAGCTATTACATAAGTCAATCTTTCAAAATGCAAATATTGAGCAAATTACTGAATTGATAAATCACATAATCGAGAATGATGAAGACATGCTTCATAAAATCAAAAGGTATAAGGAAGCCTTAAAAGAGCAAAAACAGCAAGAAGAAAACCTTTACAGAAGTTTAAAATATTCAAAATCTGATAGCATGATAAGTAGAATAACAAATCAAATCGAAGAACTATCCGCAGAACAAGCTGAATTTAAAGAGAAAATACAAGTAATGGAAGAAATGCAACAAAGAAGATTTACCCAAGAACAGGTACAAGAAGCAATTCAAGGATTAAACGAATATGTAAAAGCTAACAATACCCAAAAGGTAAAAAATTACTTATCTTCATACATCAAAAAGGTGATAGTGGACAATGAAGATATTGAGATTATATTTAATGAAGAAAATAAATGTGCATAACTTATAATATGAAGGCAGATATTCTTGAATTTGAGTATCTGCCTTTTATTATAGATTCCGATAATGCAATATTATTGGAAGTGAAGTGTAATTTTATCGGGGAAAGCAGATTTTTGATATAGCCTTTATCCTATCAAAATATTTTTTTGCGGAAATATTTTGATAGGATAAAGGGTTTATTTGTATAAATATAGAAAAATAAAGTTAGATAAAATGATGTATGTTAAAATTAGAGAAAGTAATACGATTAATGTTACAAAGAGGGAAAGTGCAGTATGAGTAATAAAACTTTTATAAATGAATTAAAAGATATATATGAGGATGGTTACTTAGTTCCATTTATAGGAGCAGGATTATCCATACCATTTAGTGTCCCAGATTGGGGGAATTTAATTAGAAACTGTGCAATAGAGATGGGTATAAAAGAAATCGAATTGCCATTATTAGAGATGGTGGAACATAATCTGGAAAAATATGATTATTGGGAAGCTGTAAGGTTAATTAAGAACTATTTAAATCGGTCAGACGAGGATATTCAACAATATGTTGCACGTACTGTAAATGCAAGTATTAATCTTGATGTTGATAAATCTAACCATAATTATTCAGATTTATCTAAAATGAGTTTTACTTCGTATATCACGACTAATTATGATCATATTTTAAGCGAATTTTTGATGTCTAATTTTATTCCAATTAATTTAAAAGATATTAATTCTAATATACAAAACATTGTGAATTCAAAGAGTGAAAAAAGAATATTTCATCTGCATGGTCATATTTCAGACTCTAGTAGCATCGTTCTTAGTCATGATAAATATATGGAATTATATAATGATGATAAATATAAAATCTTATTTTCTACATTTACAAATACTAAGACATTTTTATTTATTGGTTTTTCTTTTAATGATATATTTATACAAAAGATTATCAAGGAGAATTATGAAGCTTTTAAAGTAAAACATTATATTGTATTGGATCGCCCTACTGCGGAACAAATAGTTTTTTTGAAAAGTAATTTTAATCTGGAAACGATATCTTATGATAGTCACGATTCTTCGCATGTAGAAGAAATAAGAAAAATTTTACTTGAAATTTCTGAATTAAAAAATGATACTAAAAAACAGGATTTAGTTGATGATTTTATGGATGAGTTAATAGAAGTATTACCTAATTTGGAGAAAAAACGAGAATTAGAAAAAAATTTGTTTTGTCAAAAATTAAGGCTTGAAAATATTAAAGAAAATAAAATTGATTATAGTAAAGATTGTTTTTTTACAGCAGAGCAATATATTAGATGGCTAAAAAAATCAGGAATTAAAAATAATGAAAAAATAATAACACATATGTTACATTTCTGTTATTTAAAATATAAAGATTTATTAATTCAAGTGTATGAAGGTCATAAAAATAGCGATGAATTTTTGCAAAGTGTACATAATGCATTAAGTATATTAAATTTTAATCATGTTGAAAAATTTTTAGATAAAAATATGCCCAATGAAGCGAATAAAAAGGGGTTTATACATTTAGTTGCTGATGATGAGAAATCACAACAACCAGTTTGGTGGGGGGAGAAACGTTTTGACAAATAATACTCTACCTATATCAATAAAGCTTTTGTTTGAAAATAAATATCTAGAATATATAGATATTTTATGTGTTTTGTATATATTTAAAAGAAGAAAAAAAGGAATTAATTATGAAGAGCTTTTGTATTGGCTTACCCTTTTGAATTCTGTAAAACTAAAAAATAAAGAATTTAATTTAGATAAAATGTTTCTTCAAAATAATTATTTAAATTATGATCAAAAATTAAAAATAGATATACGGATTTTAGTTAATCAAGGGCTAGTCTGGATTGAAATAGATAAATTAGATAAAAAGAATTCGATGTACTTTAAAATTTTGGATGCAGGAATTAAATTAGTTAATGAATTAGAAAACATATATTTTGATCAGCAAATAAAGAAAATAAATTATTTGAAAAAATTTATGCCTTATAGTTTAAGAAATGAAAAGGGAGTTTTGGAAAATAAATGAGAAGTTTAAGGATTTCTAAGTTAGTATTAGAAGGCGAAAAATATAAGAGAAGTTTAATAATTGATAAATCATTAATAATTATTAAGGGCGATGGCTTTTCAGGTAAATCACTTTTTTTAAAGCTGATTGAATATTGCTTGGGTAGTAAAAGTGAATCTATTAATTTGACGGTTCAGGCAGAATTGGAAGAGTATTGTGATATTGTATTTTTAGAGATTTTTATAAATAAGAAAATATATACGTTAAGTAGACAGTTGAAAAATAATAAAAATAATATAGACGTCTACTTATCATCATATGAAGAACATAAAGAATATTCTCCATGGAAGAAAAAGTTAGATGAACTTTTAGACTTTTTAGTAGATGAATTAAGTATAAATTTTCATAGTATTTTAAGAAAAAAATCTGGTAGTAAAGACTTGGCTCCTGAAAAAATATCTTTTCGAGATTTAATGAGGTATATTTATATTGAACAAAATGAATTAGGAACTAATCAATTTTTAGAAAATAATAATCCATTTATAAGTGGGAAAAATAAAGAAGTATTTAAAATTATTAATGATCTAATTATTCCTGATATTGAAGAAATAGAAAAAGAAATTCAAATTAAACAAAATGAATGTAATAGATTAGAAGGTCTTAATAATGGATTAAATGATTATCTTAATAATCGCGACTCTATAATTATTGGTGAATTATACAATGACAGAGATAAACTGGATAAAAAAATTGGCGAATTAAAATTGCAGAAAAAAGCTATTTTGGAAAATAATAAAAGTGAAAAGACAGACCTTCATTACCGATTAATGGAAGATATTAATAATATAAATGTTAAAATAATGCAAATCGAAAAAGAAAAGAGTAATGTGATTCTTTCAATTAAGAATAAAGAAATTTTATTGGAGGAATATAATGATGAGAATGTGAAATTAGAAGCAACTGTAGAAGCTATGAAAAAGATTAAAATAGTTGATCATAAAGAAAAGTGTCCATTATGTAATTCTTTTGTATCAGTACTACAGGATAAAGAAGAACAATGTGAAGATATAGAAAATGTTCTTGAAAAACTTAAAAATAAAATAGAAACATTAAAAATTCTTTCGGAAAATGAAGAGAGAAAAATCAATCAGTTTGATTCTGAACTTAGTGCAGTGCATGAAAAAAAACAAGTTTATTTACATGCGCTTGATACTTATAAAAAGAATATAGAGGTTCCTTTTTTGTCAGAGATTGAATCAATTAATTCTATAATAAGAGACCTTACAACAGAAAAAAATAAAATTAATTCGTTGGTAGATATACATAATGAATTAAATAATAACTTAGTTAATTTAAATAGGTTACAAGATAAATTAGGCAAATTAAAAAGTAAAAAAAATGATTTAAAGAAGTTAACTGTTAGGCAAGAACTAATATTAAACAGATTGAATTACAAATATAGGATGCTGATGAAGCAGTTTAATTTTACAGATATTAATGAAGAACGATGTTATATAGATAAAGAGAATTATTTGCCATATTATAGTGGTGCTAGTGTGATGAAACACAGCAGTGGGTGTTTATTATTATGTATGCAAATTGCTTACCTTGGAGCAATATTAGAATTAAATCAAGAGGAGGATAATAATTGTCATCCAGGGTTGTTAATGCTTGATACGCTGAGTAATAATATTGGAACAGACAAAGCTGATAAAGAGAGTATCGATCCCAAAACGTATCAAGAAATATATAATTATTTGATAAAGTTAGCAGAGAATAATCAGATTTTTATCATTGATAACACTCCACCTAAAATAAATAGTGAACATATAGAATTAATTTTTCACAGAGTAAATCCAGGTGAAAAATTAAAAGGATTAATTGATATTGATAAAAATGAAAAGATTCTTCAAGAATAATCTAAAATTATTATATAAAGAGTTTAAAATATAATAATTAACTAGATATAATGATAAATTGGAGTATCTTAAATAATACAAAACATAGATATGTGTTATGTATATATTCTAAAATAGAGAAAAGAGTGATATGATAAAGTATCATGAAGTAATTTCAATTTTTTGCTTTCTAGAATCGCATTAAGGTCGGTTGAGAGTCGTCTCCACCAGAAATAATGCGATTTGGGAAATCGTTTTGGATATAGAATCAGGCGTTAAGACTATTTGGTCTTAGCGCCTTTCTTATATGGAAAAAAGAAATATTTTGGTAAAATAAAAGGATTGTTTTATATAAATATAGAAACTAATAAGTAGATATAATTATAGTTTTGAGCTTTAAGAGGAATTGATTAATTCCATAAATAAAAGGCTTTTGTAGGAAAAGATATAGTTGAAAATGAAAATAGACTTTATGAGAAAAGTACATTTTTAAAATTTTAAGATGAGGAATCGTATAATGAGCAATTTCTGCACATTTAAAATTGGAGAAGAAGTATCAAATAGCCAAATTATAAATGTATTTAAATGTGGTAATATGGGAGGAATGAGGCGTTCTAGAGTTACTAATTCATTAATGATTATTTCTGATCACACTAAAGGTTTGTATGAGGATAAATGGGATAGAGATATATTACATTACACTGGAATGGGAAAATCAGGTGATCAGAAAATTAATTTTGCACAGAATAAGACATTAGCCCAATCAAATGAAAATGGTATAGAAGTTCATTTGTTTGAAGTATTCGAGGCAACTAAATACATATACAGAGGAGAGGTTAAACTTGTAGCAGAGCCATATCAAGATAGGCAAAAAGGTGAGGATGGTGTAGAACGTTCAGTTTGGATGTTTCCATTAAAATTATCAGAAAGAAACCAAATTATACCTTTGGATATCATTAAGCGAAATCAAGAAGTTAAAGAAAAAAAAGCAAGAAGGTTATCTGAATCGGATTTAAGAGATAGAATCAAAGCTAAGATTGGTGGAGAATCTAGTGTAAGGAATATTAGCTCTATTGTATATGATAGAGATGCAGATATTGCCGAATATGCCAAAAGGCGTGCAAAAGGAATATGTCAACTATGTGAACAAAATGCGCCGTTTAAAAAACAAAATGGCGAACCTTATTTAGAATGTCATCATATAATACCACTATCAGAAGGTGGTAGTGATACTGTTAATAATACTGTTGCTTTATGTGCAAATTGTCACAGAAAAATGCATAGTTTAAATTTAAGTAAAGATAGGTCATTTTTAAAAAGAAAAGTACAAGAACTGTAGACTTAAATGCTTTTTATTATAAAATTTATATGACTTTTTGTCTGAACATAAATAAAGATATTTTGATGTAGTTATTTATCGAAACAACTACATATATCAATATATATTATCTCCTTGAAATACTACCAAGTAAATTTCAAGGAGGTTTTTTTATGCCTAATTTTGACTATCTAAAAGATGAACAGTTACTAGAAAGTATAATTCCTAGTAGTGCAGAAAAAGAGATGATTGCAACTTATGGTGGAGTCTAATAGGTACTCACACTGAGGAAACTGATTTTTTAAGCCTCAGAGCCAGTCTAGTGAAGTAGCTTTGTCACATTGAATCAAGTTTTACTTTATTAAATTATATTTTTATATTTGGCGAAGAAAATTGCTTTTTCGTTTAAATATAGCAAAAAAATTTTTTGACTAGTAATACAGATTTATTATTTTAAAAATAAATATAATCAATTATATTTATTCAATCGTGACTTTAGTAAAATTCTACATATGAATGTTACTGATTTACAAATCTATTTCTTATAAATACAAATGCAAATGCAACCATTTTTTAGGATAAATAAGGTTGACAAGATATGTAATGTTTAGTATCCTTTTTTTTTAGATAAAAACTGTCGAATATTGTCGAACAGGAAGGAGAAACGATATGAAAATTAGAGAAAATATGGAAATGTATTTTGCTGAACGATTGAAAAACATAAAAGTAAAGGAGAAACTCAATCTATATAAGAAATATATGCTCGGCATTATTGTTGTTTTGGGAATTGTAGTAATAGTACTTAGTCTCTTATTGAATCTTCGCTTAAAAGAAATTACAGAAGTATGGGCACCAACGTTGGAATGTGTGCAACAATTGGATATACTTACTTCAAATTATAGAGTAAACCAGTATGGTCATTTAGTTTCTACAACAGATGCTGAGATGAGGGAATACGAAGCTGAACTTTCTGAAATAGATAAGAAAATTACAATCATTAGTGAAAGGTTTATGAAATATAGCACTAGCGATGAGGAACGAAAGATATCTGCAGAGGTTAATAAAAAGTGGCTTAAATATAAAGCAAAGAGTGAGCAGGTTTTAGAAGCGAGTCGTGCTCATAATACAAAAAATGCTGGTTTACTAATGATTGGAGATGTACTTGATACTTATCAAGATTTTCAACAAGATTTCGATAAATTAACAAAATTTGCACGAGTTGAACTACAAAAAGCAAAAGATAGTGCAAATCTTATGTTTATTATTATCGTGGCGGTAATTGTTATTCTAATTCTAATTGCCATAGTAGTGGCAACGATGGTAGCTAGGATTGTGACAAGAATGATTACAGAACCAATTGCTCAGATTGAAGAAGCAGTGAAAAGAATGCATCAGGGAGATATGTCAGCAGGAAAACTAATTACTTATGAATCGTCGGATGAGATTGGTATTGTTGCAGATTCTTTGCGTGGAGCAATGAAGAATTTACAGGATTACATAGAAGAAATTTCATCTACCTTAGGTGAAATTGCAAAAGGAGATTTGACTAAAGATAGTAATGAGATTACAGATTTTTTAGGAGATTTTGCAGAAATTAAAGAATCTTTGATACATATATTAAAATCTTTTAACTCTACGCTTACGAATATGCAGAAAACGTCTGAACTTGTATCAAAAAATTCAATTGAGATTTCTGCTTCATCGCAATCTCTTGCAAATGGAGCAGCAAATCAGGCAAGTGCAATTGAAGAATTAACTGCTACGATAGCTACAGTGGTAAATCTTGCAGAAAAGAGTGCTGAGGATACACAGAAAGCTTATGATGATGTCAAACAGTCCACGCAGAAAGCGGAATATGGAAAGCAGAAGATGAAAGAGCTTACTGAGGAAATGAATAGCATCACGGAAATTTCCAGGAAAATAGAAAATATCATCACTGCGATTGAGAATATCGCTTCACAGACGAATTTACTTTCTTTGAATGCTTCTATTGAGGCAGCAAGGGCAGGAAGTGCAGGAAGAGGATTTGCTGTAGTGGCTGGACAGATTGGGAAATTGGCCGCTGATAGTGCACAGTCAGCAGTAAATACAAGAGAATTGATAAGTAAGACACTAGAGGAAATTGAAAAAGGAAATATAATTACGGCATCCACTTCTGAAGCTATTGAAGCAGTAATAAGGGAGATGAACGGATTTGCGGAAGTTGCGCGAATGACAAATCAAAATGTAGAAAATCAGACTCGGGCATTAGAGCAGATAGATCAGGGAATTCAGGAGATTGCGGGTGCTGTGCAAAATACGGCGGCTGCATCAGAAGAAAACACGGCAATTAGTGAGAATCTTAAAGACAGAGCAGCTATTTTGGATGAAATGATAAAACGATTTAAGTTGTACTAAGAAGAGTGAAGATAAAAATCATATAAAAGAATCAGAACCACTTAGGAATAATCTTAAGTGGTTTTTCTATTTATTGAGTTGAAGTGTCTCCACCAGCAATCAAAAAAGCAGAAGACAGTTTCGAAATCTGCAAAGAAATGCTAGAATTAACACCTTGAAAAATCAAATAGAAAATAATTGATCCGCTAAATCGTAAATATTGCGATTTAGCGGATTTTTTACTTTTGTGAGGGGGGGAAGATAATGCCTTGGTTACAACTAGTGATCTTAGGATTAAAAATCATCGCTAACAAAAGGTAATTATAGATAATGAAGCTGTTGAAATTATATTTAATGAAGAAAATAAATGTGCATAATTTAATAATATGAAGGGAGATACTCTTGAATTTGAGTATCTCCCTTTCGTAATGACTGATGATACGGAAAATATTGATTTACTACCGACTGAAAATGTAAAGACAGTGAAGAAAAAGATAATTAAAGGTTAAATAATATATAAAATTTTTTCGTTATTAAAATAATTACTTAATTCTTGAGAAAAGAATTCTTTATATTCAGTAAAAGTTTCTTTGGGATAAACGTATTTTCCATATCCAAACTGACCAAATTTAAAAGTTCGATCTTTTTCATTCATAGGAAGTAGAGTATTGGGGAAGATTTCAAGAATATTATTCTTTGCCGCGGCAGTATAACGATGGGAGATTATTTCAAAGGTAATAGGATATTTGCCTAACAAGATGCCAATTTGCTCAATTAAAGCTTTATATTTTGGCTTATTTTCCTTAGTCCAAAATACTGGTGCAATAATAATTCCTGTAGGATATCCAGCTTCGGCAAGCTGTTTAAGTGTGTCTAATCTCTTAGCTAATGGTGGTGTACGGTGTTCATAGGCGTTAATCACAGCATCTATATTTAAACTTAACCTAATTTCAGTGTGGTTATTGTGTTCAAGAGTTAGCAGACTGTTAACATCAGCATACTTACTTACAAAGCGAAATCGTCCTTGCTTAGTTTTAGCAAAATGAAGTATAGCATCCTCAAGCACATGAGTATAAGGTTCTAATGCCAATGGATCAGAAGTAGCTGCCCCTTCAAAAATAGTTATCTCTGGTAACCTGGATTTGATATATTCATCCGCTTTTGAAAATATTTCTTCGGAATTTGCATAAATTTTAATATAGGGACGTTTGGCCATCTGAGTATTAAGATAGCAATATTCGCACATACGAATTGTTTACCAATAAAATAGATTGGCATAAATTTAGCCTTTTATAAATCAAGGGTTTTATGACGTTAGATAATTGGCATTAAATAGTTTAGTGATTAGAGTGCAATTTAAATATTGTCATCCGATATCAATTTTTATTAGGTAAGCTCTTTATATTGATTCCAAATTTGTTCATGTTGAGGCTATTAAAGCTTTTGAAAGTACGTTCAAGTCTATTTTCATCCTAAAAAAGTGGGTGTATAAATTTGGTGGGGATACTACTGTGAATTTAATAAAGCTGATGGAACACTTTATATTTATGTTTTCTAATAGGTGAATTACGTTAAAAAGTTTGAATAGATATAATTATTATAATAGTTATATCTGTTCAAACTTTTTATCTTACAATCTAATTAGATTGTATAATTTTTTTATTTTACTTGAGTACGAGAACATATAAATCTTGTGCTTTTCATACTAAAACCTCTTTATATATAACACACTAACAATTAAATTGTAAATAAAGAATCTAGTTGATTTACAAAATTAGTATTTTGTAATATCTAAAAAAAGGAAGTAGTATAAAATATGTTGCGCTATTTGTTTAATATTGTAAATTTATATAGTATAATTAACTATAAAGAAATAATTGAAAAATAAGGAAAATTTATAAAAAGACATATAAATATAGAATTAGATGAAATTTTAATTTTGGGGGAGGTCTATATGATAATATTTCTTATAATTGATGAAGAAAAAAGCTTTACTCAAGATACTTAAATTTTTGAAAGGATGTTAACTATGACAAATGAGGATTTTCAAAAACTAATGTTAGGACAAATATCCGCAATTGCTCAAGGGCAAAAGGAACTTATCGCTGGTCAACAATTGTTTCAACAAGCTTTAGGTAAAATGAAGAATCAATATGGTAAAAAATTTAAATCCCTCTTGGATGCCCATGAGCTTCAATTTGATGTAAATGAACAAATCTTCGATACTCTTAATCGAATTAAAAGCAAAATGGATTGATTAGTTATTAAAGTTTCTAATCATGATACGTTATTACGTAAAGAAAAATAGCTTTTTCTATAATGAAGTTTTTTGTTCGATTGTAGTGATTAGACGGGGCATAGGAACACCTTCTTGAATTTGTATTGCGTTGTTAAATTATGAAAAAGATATAGTTTTATCTAGATGTTATACTGGCGTAATTCTCAATCAACAGAACGATTTGGGAAAAATTTTACTTGTAGTCAGGTAAGAGCCCATATTGGACAGGAACTATATAAGAACAATGAAATATTTTCTCTTAATGAAGATTGTGAAATTAGAGTAGCGATAGCCCTGCCTAAAAATAAAGATCACCTGGACTCAGTTAAAAAAATACAAATAGGATTAGATAAACTTGATATTGCTCTTATATTGATAAATCAAGATTAAAGTGTAGAAATTCAGTCACAAATTGCACTGTGAATTGTAGTGTTAGTAGCAGGTATGCATATAGTGGGGAAAAATATATTACTTAATCGTATAGATGAAGTTATAGAAAGAGGTTTTAATGCAGCAGGTAAAGATATTTTAATCCCTTTTTGAATCATAGTTATAAATTTAGATTAATGTATTTGGTATAAACTCACTTATAATTGTGTGAATATATATTAAATAACGAAAGGGAAGTAAATTTTGAATATTGAAAAACACCTTATTCTTATAGACGATGAGGATAAGACTGAATCTATAAGTCATTGTGCCTATGAAAATGGCAAATGGCAAATTAATTTTGGGAAAGATAAGACATATTTCTACCATTATTCTAAGGTTAAATGCTTTAAGGAACCTGATTTACGTTATCCAACTACAACAGATGTATATTATAATGATCAACCTTTATCTGGAATTGAAAAAATATTGGTTTTTGAGCAACATATACGAATTTGTTTTGCAAGTGGATATAAAAAAATCTATAAGAGCCAAGAAATACGCTTTGAAGAAAGCTGTCTTAATAATCCAAATGCTTCTAAGCGTTTTGAATATCTAAAACAATTAGCGGAGATTGTTAGCATTAGTAGCGATGAGAATTCTAGTTTTCTAAGTAATCAATATAAAAAAATATCGAAGGTAAATTCTAATAGCGTTTTGGCAAAATATTTAAATCCCACTATACTGAATAGCCAATTGAATGGATATCTACCAATATTTCCATTTGGTTTTAATTTAAGTCAAAAAGATGCTACTGAAAAAGCATTAGCGAACCCAATTAGTGTCATTGAAGGTCCTCCTGGTACGGGAAAAACGCAAACCATTCTTAATATTATTGCAAATGCAATTATTAATGAAAAAACAGTAGCTATTGTTTCTAATAATAATGCGGCTACGGCAAATGTTTTAGAAAAATTAGAAAAGTACGGTGTAGATTTTATTGCAGCTTATCTGGGGAAAAATGAAAACAAAAAAGAATTTTTTGCTAACCAAGCTAAGATATATCCGGATATGTCTAGTTGGGTGATAAATGAGCAAGATTATGATATTATACGAAAAAGTATCGAGACGAGTGGAAAACAATTAGAAGATATGCTCAAAATAAAAAATACAAATGCGATTTTAAAACAAGAATTAGCAGCATTAAAGGTAGAAAAAGAATATTTTGATAAATATTATAATGAAGCAAGCAAGAGTATTTTAGCCTACAAGTCTTTGTATAAGCATAGCTCAAATATTGTTATGAATTTATGGCTAGAATATCAGTTGATGATGGAAACATGCACTGATATCACATTAATCTACAAGCTCAAAAATCTATTCCGGTATGGAATTATTAGTTTTTCTTTTTATAAAAATTCAAACGAAGAAATGATTGCGTTTTTTCAAAAGTTATATTATGATCTCAAAGAAAAAGAGTTAAATGAACAAATTAAGCGATTGACAGAGCGACTTGAGAATTACCAATTTGATGTAGCTATAAAAAAATATAGCGAAGAGTCAATGAAGTTATTCAAAGCTACCCTTGTTAAAAGATTCTCGAAAAATAAAGAAAGAGAAACTTTTACAGCAGATGCATTATGGAAAAACATTGATTCATTTAATAGGGAATATCCAATTATTTTAAGTACGACACATTCTTTGAGGAGTTGTATCAGTCCAGACTACTTATTTGACTATGTAATTATGGATGAGGCTTCACAGGTTGATATTGTTGCTGGATCATTAGCTTTATCTTGCGCTAGGAATGCTGTTATTGTGGGTGATCTAAAGCAATTGCCTAATGTGGTTTCAAATAGCATTTCTAAAGAGTCTAATCGGATATTTGAAAAGTATCAGTTAAATAAAGCATATCATTATGCAGATAACAGCATGCTTTCATCAATTACAGGATTGTTTAATGATGTTCCTAGGTCGTTGCTAAAAGAACATTATCGATGTCATCCGCAAATTATTGGTTTTTGTAATCAGAAGTTTTACAATAATGAATTGATTATACTTACAGAAGATGATGGCCGTAAAAATCCATTAGTAGCATATAAGACGGTGAAAGGCAATCATGCGCGGGGGAACTATAACCAGCGTCAAATTGACGTTATATTACAAGAAGTACTTCCGTATCAAACTGATAACGATCCAAAACAAACTGTTGGGGTTATTTCTCCTTATCGACTTCAAACAGATAAAGTAAAAGAATCTATAGGAACACGAAATATTGAAGTTGATACCATTCATAAGTACCAAGGTCGGGAAAAAGATGTTGTTATTCTCACGACAGTTGTAAATGAAATAAATAGTTTTGTAGATAATCCTAATTTAATCAATGTGGCTGTTTCTCGTGCGGTGGACAAGTTAGTCGTTATTATTTCAGAAGGTGAAAAGAAAGCTGGCTCTAACATTGGTGATTTAGTAAGATACATTGAGTATAATAACTTTGAAATTATTAATAGCAGCATTTATTCAGTATTTGATTTGCTATATCATGATTATTCTGATCGTTTACTTGCACTTATGAAAAAGAAAAAGAATGTATCGCATTATGAATCAGAGAACCTAATGTATATCGTAATTGAAAAGGTTCTAAACTTGCCAGAATTTAATTACCTTGATTGCGTATTGCATCAGCCATTAAAAATGCTCATTCGCAATTCAGAAAAACTAGATCCGAGTGAATATAGCTTTACTATGAATGTATTAACTCATACGGATTTTCTCATTTTTAATAAGTCAGATAAATCACCAGTACTTGCAGTTGAAGTAGATGGTTATGAGTTTCATGCTAATAATCCTAAACAACTGGAACGGGATAAATTGAAAGATACTATTTTAAAGAAATATGATATCCCTATTTTAAGAATTAAAACTAATGAAAGCGGAGAAGAAGCAAAATTGTATGATAAACTTATTCAAAGTTTAAAGGCAAAAGAGCAAAGTTTAGATAGCTAAATATCTCAAATCTTTCAATAAAAATGGGAGTGTAAAAACTTATATGGTATTATTGGTGATGAATGAACTTCTTTTGTATTCCTATATTTCGGGTATAGAGACAAAGTATAATGAGCAGATGGCTTACTTCTTTTAAATACATAAAATTCTCCGATTTTAAATATAAACGAGATGTATATTGGGAGACCTGATAAATCATGACAAGTGTCTCTAAAATATTGGGTAGGTGAAAATATTGCGACGGTTTGATGAATCACAGAAAGATGATTTTGAGAGGGCTTTAAAGCTAGGACATGATAATGCTGATTGCCTCCGGCAAATGCAAGGTTGGTGTAAGAGTGTTAAGATTAAAAGGGTTTCCGAAGGACTTTATGCCCAAATGTCGGGATTGCCTATTGCGACTCATAGTTTAGGATGTCCATATGTGCATGGCGAATCACAATCTATGAATTTGCGCTGGATATTTTCAGAATTTCTTATAAAGAATTGTGCTGTATGTAGTAATCAAATTCCTAATGGGAATACGACATGGGGAACAAAAATAATTGAAGATAATCGAGTGGAGATGCAAAAATACGAACAGGAAAATAAAAAAGAAGCAGAACGTATATCGCAACTTCGCTCGGAAATGCGCATAATGTCTAAGAAGATTGCCGTTGAGGTGGAATCTGAATCCCAGCGTATCATTGAATTTCTAGAAGCTTTTTTCGATGAGAATGAAAAGTCAAGAAAACGGGCTGCCGAAAGTCTAAAGCAATCAGCACATTTGGCTGCAGATATTTTTCCAGATGTGGCAGTCAATCTTATTTTTGGTTTTGCGATATCGACAGAATTTAGTGGGCTAATACTTCCAATATGCTCAGAATTAGCGGCGAAACGCGCTGATTTATCTTCTCGACTTTATAGGATAGCCTTAGATAACATTGAAAAGAGGCTACATGTAGAACTATCTGCTTCGGTTCTTGAGGCTCTTGGAAATTCTATTACATATCCTCTTGATGAAGAGTATATTGAAAAATTGATACTAGCACAAGATCACTATCACCATTTTGGTATTAGGGGAGATAGTAAGCTGGCATATCCTAAAAGTACAGCAGTCCTTATTCATTGCTTTGATGCTGAACCGAATAGTGTTCAGCACGTTATTAGCCGAATTTTACAGAAACAAGATGATCATTCACGTGTTCAATTATGCGGGGCACTAAAACTGATTCAAGAGGAAAGACCGCAAATTGTGCTGAATCTTCTTGATAATCTTGTGAAAGCATTAGAAATGCATGAAGATGCGCAGTCGGGAATAGAGACACCTTCCGGAAAGATCATTCATCTTTTACAAGCAGTTTTCCGGGATTATCCTGAGAGGGTTGATAAGGTGCTTTCAGATTCATTTATTCGTGTCCGCCCAGCAGTTCAAGAGGACATTATTAAAGTATACCGTGATCAATTTTTTGATTGTACCATAAGTTGGGATCAAAGGCTTGAAAGTAAAAAAAGAGACACGGTATCGAAAAACGAAGAAGAAGCAATCAAACGACTGTTAGGGTGGGCTAAAGATGATCGAATCGAAATAGATATCCGTTCTTGTGCGATTGAGGCATTTGAGATGGCTTGTGATTATGCGACTGCCGGTGTACTTCCGCATTTTAACGCTCTCCTAGGATACGTTGCACTCATAAGTGGTAAGAAAAACCTACCTGTTTCTCCACCTCAAATTTTTATCCCAGGTCAAAAAAATAATCCCCAACTTGAGGAATTAAATAATTTCAATCGTAAACAGGAATGGGAAATTTTTAAACAGAGATTGCAAAAATGCCTGGAGGAAATCTGTGAAAATAGACCAACAGAGGTATTCGAGCTAGTCGCAGATTGTCTAAACCAGTCATACGATCAAATGGAAGATAGCTTTAGAGCAACTTGCGTGTCTTTGTTAGGGCAACTTGGCAAGGAGTATCAGCTTCGCGTGCGGGTTATGCCTCTCATTTGGCGCGCATTAATGGATTATAGTTCAGCTTTGGTACGAGCTGTAGCAATAAATGCCACCATCGAAATGTTCTCGCATTCCAGTGCTACTCCACCGCCTAATCTTGTGGACGTAATTATTATACATTTGCAAGACACGTATGTAGCTGTTCATCAATCTGCTTTGAGAGCTGTTTCTTGGCACGCGAATTGGTTTGACGAAAAGCAGTCAGTTGAAGTTCTTTCCTGCCTTATGAATCATTTAAAAGTATATAAGAGCGACAAATACCAACTAGATGATATCTGTGATGGCTTGATGGCAGTTGCACGAAATAGTGAGCGCCTCAAGGTATTGGCCTTACATATGGTTGAGTCTGTTTATCCTACAGGTGAAGAACTTGTGGATTCTAAAATTGCTGGGAATTTACTATTCTTCTGCAAACCAACAGAAGCTATGGCACATCTTGTTGCGAAAAATATTATTACTTATCTTGGAAATTATGAACGAGATCTTTTCAATCACTATGCATATTCGAAAAGATTTCAGATGCTCTGGTGGTTGCATAATTTGCCGGAAGAATCTTATCAGCGAGTCGAACAGGAATTACTGGCTGCTGCAATCGGCATAGCAAAACGTGATGCTTGGGAGGCATGCTATTTTGCAAGTATTTTTTCACTCCATAGAGCATTTAATTTAGAATCTGCTGTACTAGAAAGCGCAGTTAATGGTTTACCGCAAGAGCCAAGACATGATTCACTTCGTAAAGAATTAAGGAAATTAGCAAGCATTTCTGCAGGAAATGCGGCACTACAAAATAATGATAAAGAAAAGGCAAATAATTGTTTTTGCAGCAGTTGGAGTGACGTTTGATGGAAGAACAAGAAATAAATTTTAAACATGCTCTTAATTCAGCGACCCTTTTTTCGGAGATACGTAAAACACTGAATGTAGTAAATAGTAATCATACTGAATGGTCAAAAGAAGTTACTTCTTTAATTGAAAGAGCTGAAGAAATAATCAAAAAAACTTTTCATGTTCATATCCCTATAGAATGGACAATTATGATTGCTGGACTTCATACGTTAGCTAGTCAGATTACATGCTTAACAATTGCTCAGACTGGTGAGGGTGATCTTGTTAAGGAACGTACAAAATACGAAATATTACTTGGTGAACTACGTCGTTTATTACTTTCTAGTAACTTGAAGTTACATAGTAGTACAGAGTTAGTAAGGCAGATTTTATTACAACCTGGATCTAGCTATGAAGAGTTGCGAGCGTTTTTGCTATTAATTCCACTGCCATTGCTCTATTGGCAGTCAAAAGAAGTGAATATAAGAGAGCCTAAAGGAAACGTTGTTGAATCGAATCCGATGTTGAGGGTTATCGTTTTTTTGGATAATGCACCAATTGCTAGTCCTACACTCTTGAAATCTAATATTTTATATCCGCTTAAATTTCAAGTTTGTGGTCTATTCTGGAACGCTAATGCAATACGCCTACGATTAGATTTACTTACAACTTGTCCAAATGGGGTGTTTTCAGTTTCAGAATTCATATTAGAAAAGCCTTGTTGTATTGAAAATGGGGAATATAACGGAGAATTGTCTGGAAATATTATTTTCCATTCAGGACAGAGTAGTCTGATAGACGATATAGTGTTTATAGTTAGGGGCGCATTCTTAAACGAGGATGGGAGTTTTACGGAAATACCGGTAATCGGACATAGTAAACTTTGCCTAAGGATAACTAATGACGATAGTACCCCTCTAATGACAGGAAACCGACGAATGGATAGTCATATTGAGAAACTTGTTACTAAGCTGATAGGAGATTGCCCAAGTGTACGTGACGAGCTACCAGATTTGCTTGAAATCCTTCAAGCTCTTACACGCCTGCTAACTACATATGCTCAAGAGGCTATTTATAAAGGCCGTAACGATGTGACAGAAGCAGAGTTTCAGAAAACTGTTCTTCGAGACCTCAGATTAATGTTAAACCAAGAAAAAGTTCAAGAACATCCAAGCCAAGCTGGAGGGATTACGGATATTAGTTATCATGGTGTAATTGTAGAACTAAAAGTCGAAAAGAAAAAAGGTGATAGAGAATTTATCTCTAAGAAGTATGCACCTCAAGCTGTGCAATATGCTGGTGTGGACGCAAGGCAGGTGAGTATTCTACTAATTCTTGATCTAACAAGCAAGGATAATCCTCCAGGGGATATTCGTAATGATATTATTCTTACAGATGTTGAAACTCATGGTGGAATTGACAATACAAAGAAATTTCCATCTAAAGCATTTGTTTTTGTTATAAATGGTAACATGAAAACACCATCAGACTATTCAAGATAATTTTAATATTTGTATCATTTAATAAAGGAATGCCTTAAAAATTAATTTTTAACGTAAATTTTGTAAATAGAGAATTAAAACAAATTTACAATTTTAAAAATAAGCTGAATTTAGAGTCTGGTTGTTTCTATCTTTAGTGGTATCTGTTAAAACAATATTAAAAATTTTAACATCTTTACGTTCATGGAATTTACAGTCTTCAGATTAATATCGTTTTAATGCTTTTTCGTCACGTTCTCTTATAGCTTTGGTTATGAACCAATTACGTATTGAGTTTTATTTGGAATTATTATCCATGAATTGTTTTTCTTTTTTTTTATTAGGTGTTTTTGTTTGGAGCCATTGAAACCTTTTATCTCTTGGAATAATTGCAATATCAAATAGCTCTGCCAACAGATATATAGATTATAAGGTATGAAAATGGAGCTATTATTGACGAGCAACATAATCAAATTTTAAAGTCAATACGAAATAAGCTATAACAATCGTAAATTTGTTATAGCTTATCTTTAAATCTTTCATTCACAAAATATACTTTAATCATTAAAATTTTGAAACCTTTTCCTTTGTAGCTAGGTAGGAGTTGATACATAATTTTTATCAAATTGTTTTTCATATCGGCGATAATATTTAATTGAAAAATAAAAAGGATTTTGTAGTTTATTGCAGTGTATTGTTAATTATTAGGAATTTGACATAGGAGTGTAATATGGAATTTAATTATCTATCTAAATACAATAATAGTTGGGCATTAGTAATTGGAATTAATAAATATCAGTACGTAAATCCGCTTGAATATGCTCGCAATGATGCTGAAGCGATTGTAGAGATACTTATTACTAAATTTGGTTTTCCTAAGGAGAATGTAATAAGTTTGTTTGATCAAGACGCAACAAAGAAAGCAATATTAAGTAATTATATGAGTTTTTCTCAATCAAATATTAAAGAGAATGATAGAATTTTAGTATTTTTTGCTGGGCATGGGCATACTTTATTGGGAAATCGTAACAATATAGGATACCTGATTCCAGTAGATGGAACGCTTGATGATATCTCAACATTTATTAGATGGGATGAATTAACTAGAAATACTGACCTAATTAAAGCTAAACATATCTTTTTTATAATGGATGCTTGTTTTAGTGGACTTGCTATTACACGTTCTCTTCCACCAGGAAGCACCCGATATCTAAAGAATATGTTAGAACGATATTCTAGGCAGGTATTAACAGCAGGAAAGGCGGATGAAGTTGTAGCCGATTCTGGTGGGCCAATTCCAGAACATTCTATATTTACAGGCCATTTGATTAACGGTTTAGAGGGGGAAGCTGCAAGTTCTGACGGAATAATAACTGCTAACAGATTAATGGCATATGTTACTGACAAAGTTTCAAGGGATCAGTATTCTAACCAGAGCCCTCATTATGGTTATTTTGATGGGGATGGTGATTTTATATTTAATGTTCCTATGTCTTCTAGTTTAAAAGAAGCGGATAAATTTAGTGAAGATAAATTGATTGAAATTCCTATTATTTCAGATAGAAATATTGATAATGATGAAAATAAGCTTCTAGAGGATGTTAAGTTGTATCTTTCTGATGAAAGTACTCGTATAAAATTGGATACAATTATTACACAAGAAATTCGAAGATACCTTTCTTTATCTTCAAAAGAATACTTTCCGATCGATTCGGGGGGAAGCCCCATTACTAATAATGATGTACGTAATCGATTGGAGGAATATGAGAGAATAAGTCAGGGGTTACAAAAGATTGTTGTTACTGTTGCATATTGGGGATATCCTACCCATAATCATCTATTGAGAAAAATAATAACACGATTAGCAGATCATATTGAGGTAGAAAGTGGAACCGGAGTTTGGCTGAAAATGCGATGGTATCCGATATCTATTTTAATTTATGTAGCAACGATCGCTGCTATTGAAAATGAAAGGTATGATACCATTGCTAGTATACTTACTACAGAAATCGTATCAGAGGAAAGTTCCGATAATAACTCAGCTATTGAAGCAACAGTTAAGGCCATGTTAGAACTTGATAGATCGAAGGTATTTCAAGCAGTTCATGAAGAAAATCCAAATTATTACGCTCCAAGAAGTGAGTATATGTTTAAAGTAGTACAGCCAATTTTAGATGATATATTGTTTTTAGGTAAAAGTTATGAATATTTGTTTGATAAGGCAGAAGTATTTATCGCTTTGATTTTTGCAGATCTTACGAAAAATAGTTGGGGACCACCTGGAAGGTTTGCATGGAAATATAGACGTGGTTATTCAACAAACCCTTTTGCGGAAATTGTAAAAGAAGCTGATTTGAAAAAAGATGAATGGGCGCCTTTGAAAGCGGGTTTGTTTTCTGGATCATATGAAAACTTTAAAAAAGTTGCTAATAATTATGAGGAATTATTGAAAAGATTAGATTGGTATTAAGTATGATTTCCTAATATATTGAGAGTTCTTCAAATTATCGCTGAACTATTATAAAATTCATATATTAACTATACGAATAAGCCACCAAACTAAAAGTTTGATGGCTTATTCACTTTTTTGGATCATGTGATCAAACTAACATAATATTTTTGTAATCTAATTTATAAAAACTTGTCTAACTCAGTATTGACAAGCTTTTTAAAATAATTCTATGAAGCTTGTTAATCATTCTTTTTTATGAAAATCTCTTTATTTGAGTCTAGTAAGATCTTACCAAATTGTTCTTGAAAATCAAGAGTTAAAAGTTTTTTTTGTCCTTTTGGTATATGGATTACATTTTTGGGGATGTTGAGAATTTCTCTCTTACTATGATATGTACTATCTCCGCATACTTCATCATACTTAGTTTTATAATATTCTATATCAGCCTTTGCTTGTTTGAGTTCATTTCTTAATCTTTCTATTTCTCTAGCTTGCTCAGCCGATGCCGTTATAGCATTTTCTTTTGTCTTTTCAAAGATTAGCACTTTTTCATACATCTTACTTACCATATCAATTAATGATTGAAAAATTTCTTTTAATTTTTTGGGATTTTGAGGAAAATATAATTCAAAAATTTCCTCAATATTTGGTAATGGGAAGGACCTTATCGTGTTAGTGTCTACCATTCCTGTTTGACGAGAGTGATTGATGTAATCTATTTCTTCTTTTACTTTGTTCCAGTTTCGGCGCTTAATTCCAGTTAGTTTTTCTAATTTATTCGCGTTCAATGTTTCATCCGTAACTAATGAAATTTCACGAAGCTTAACTAAAAGATTTTCTCTATTAAAACTTTCATTAGCGGGTTTGCCTCGTTTTCTGTGCCGAATTATCTCGTTGTTTTTCAACAAAATTCTCCTCCTTTACATAGTCCAATAATTTAGAATCAATTACTATTTTTTGTGCCATGAGATTTTGTAATTGCTCAGCGGTAGATTTAATTTTTGAATTTGTACCAACTGAACCTTTTTCTATAGCTAAATCAATAAACATGTTTTTAGATATATTTTTTAATAAATCTATTTGCTCCTTAATTATTTTTGCAAGATTATCGGATTTTTCATGAAGTTCTTTTTGTACTTCTGGATATCGATCTACATCTAAAATGTGGTATAAACATGACCAACACTCCGTTACACAATTAAAAAACTCATTACAATCTTTTGATTTTATAGTGCAATACCCTTTTTCGATTTCCAAGAATCCTCTAATTTGGTCTAAAGAATACGTGCATAGAAGCCCTGTTCTTTTGATTGCATCATATTTTCCCGAAGCGTTTCTTGTATTTAGGTGGTTTTCAATCTTAAGTTTTCTTGACATAGTGTAGACATAGCTCTCAGCGTAAGTTTCTAAATGATTGTAATAATGTAACTGCGATTCTAAACTAACATGTCCACCGATCCGTGCTATTGCGATTGGGTTAAATCCTTGCAATATCATGTTGCAAAAAGCTAAGTGTCGAGAATCACCTGGCTTTAATGGTACTATATCAGTATCAGTTATTTTACATTTATAAAAATTGTTAAAAAGGTGACTAATACTACTTAGACACATAATTTCTTGATCTAATTTATTATTCAAGTTGTTATCAGGAGTAACGCAGAAACTGTTAAATGCTTTCCAAGAAATAAGATAAGGAGACCGAAACTCTGGTTTTAATAAAGATTTATACTCTTCAATAAAGCCATAAATGTCTGAAGTTGTTTCTAAAATATCAACTCTTTCAATTCTGCGTTTTGCAGTAGTTTCTTTAATTTTCTCTCGTGGAATTTTTATCCAATAACGATCTTTTACATCCTTCCAGCAACACTCAAATTCTATTTCTAAAAATTCCGATGGGCGCAAAGGGATAATAGAAGTGATCCTCCACCAAAGAAATAATGGATAATATTTCAATAAATCATTATTTTGTCTTTCTAAAATAGTTTTATTAATAATATAATCAAAAGTTAATATGCTTTTATAATTCGGTAACTTTCTTACATTACTGTTACTCAAAGCAACGTTTTTATCTAAGATATCTTCATAGTCGTCTAAATTAGAAATAGGATAAAAAGATAAAAAGTTATCAATTATTAAATATGCTCTCCTTACAGTATTCTTTGGTTTTGTATAAAAAAAATCTTCAAGATCCTCAACTTTATCTTTAGAGAAACATTTTGTTAAAATTAAAACTTCTTGTAAAGCATTAATAAGTGGGGGTAAGGTATACGGCCTTATACCTTGTTCTAGTTTTATAATGACAAGACATTTCAAAACATTATTTAATTTTAATTTATTTACCTTAAAATTAATATTACGAATCTTTCCGTTCTTATAACAGGCAATCCAGGTAATGTCGTTGAAATTAGTATTTACAGATATTTTCCCAAGTTCTTTTAGTTTTTCAAAACGATTTATGTAATCGGTAATTTCCGAAGAATTAAAAATAACATTATCATTTTTAATAACTAATTGAGTTTTTCCTTTTTCACTCTCTTTTAATACAAATTGATCCATTTTCAAAGCACTTCCCTTAACGCACTATTTCAAGACTCTTATATAACAAATTCAAATCAATAAAAGCTGATACTGTTTCTCTCCCTAAGCCACACTCTTCATCTAATGCTTCGCCTAATAAATTCATATATTCTAATAAAATCCATCTTAATTTCATTTTTTCTGCGTCTAAACTTAAGAAATACCCGCTTTTTATTGCTTTTTCTTCTCTATTGATCAAGTCTTGAAAAGCTTTTAGCAAGTTAAATAATTCGTTTTTTAGAGATACAAGAAAATATTTATTAGGAATAAGATATTCACATTGATAACAAATCTTTTGTGGCTTTGGGTGCTTACAATTTCCATAAACAAAACATTGAGCTTCTGGAACTCTTGCTGGCATTATCCCTTCATATATTCCTTGGATTTTATCTAATAATTTTTCTTTGGGAAAATTACGTATTTCATCAATAAGTATTTTCTTCTTTTCTTGCTGCCGTAATAAAAACTTACCTAATCCTTCTATCTGAAGAGGACTTTGTTTAGATTCAATTCCAACAATTAAATTAGTTTTATCTTGTAGTGATAATCGATTCCATGTTTTATCACCAGCGATAAAGAGTAATAAAGTATGATAGAGCCAACCAAAGCTCCCTCTTTCAAATAAATGGACTGAAAAATTTACTTCTTTTTCATTATTATTCATCTCTTGGATATAAATAGATGTAGTATTGGTTAGCAACATATCATTCTCTTGCAATTTATGACTCCGCAATCTCCGTGTTACTTCATTTGCGATACTCTGTAAGTTTGATTTTTCAGATACATATTCATAAAAAAGAGTTAAAAAAGTTCTACATGCTTTTAAATTAGAAAACGCGGCAAGTTCTGATTGCCCATTAAAAAATCTCAAATAGTCCGATTTCTTAGGATAACTATTCTGGAAATGATACATTATACATTTTTTATTATTTTTCCGCCGATGAATTTCAGCAATAGTTAAGGCGGTTGCAAAAGGGATAATAAGTGATTTAGGTACATTAAAACTATTACATGCACCTGTTTTATTAACTATAAGTTCGTGCATATAGTATTGCTGAAGAATTATTTCTGCCTGGAGCTTAGAGAGACCATTCAAATTGTTATTGAAATAACTGAAATCAACAATATTTACTTGATCTAAATCTATATTTGGAATAGATTTTATATCACCAGCTCTCCACGCTTCAAATAAGTGCATCATAATATATATCCAAATTTGTGTGTGCTTTGATTTCTTTACAGCTTTTTGTATATGGAAATTCAAATCAATTACATTTTGATGATATTGAACGAACGTTTTTTCGGGGATTGTTTCTCTTTGCTCACTATTATCATATTTGCGTTGTATGACAGGAATTACAGTAAATCGACACTTGTTTTTTTTTATAGATTTACAATAAAGTAGAAATCTACAAATAAGGGCACTGTCGTTAGTCGTAATACTTTCTTCACTTAAAAATAATTTAATTTCATTATCATCAAATAAAAAAATATCTTTATGTATCAGTTTAAGTAAACGTCTAGAACATCGGATATATCGTCTGATAGCCTTTCTTTTATTTTTTTCCTCTGATTTTTTTAGTTGAAGAAATACAAAATTTTTATATAGGGTACTTGTTTCTTTGTATAAAGAGTTTTCAAATAAATTTGTACTCTCAATGATAAAAAACTCATAAGCAGCTTTTGAATCTTCGAGAATTGGATCTGTATTTAAGTATTTTTGTCGATGAAGATATGCCTCGATATCTTTTTTATAGATGAGGGCTTTAAATCTAGGTTGCTTCACCATGCGAGTGTTTGGTAGTTTTTTTAACGTCCTTAAGTCAATGCCATATAAATTGTTTGCTTCAGTAATAACTATATATTCATCGTTATTAATAAAATTTTCTGTAATAAATAACTCAACTTCACTTTTGGGGATATAGTACTTATTTTTAAAGAGAAGCGTACCCTTAAACTGTTTCTTTTTTACTAATGCGAAAACAGATGAGCTATGACGATCCAAAAGAGTTGCACTTTCTTCAAGGGTGTAATAGTTTTTATTGAGATCATTCTCTTTTTGAATGTAATTTTCGAATTCTTCTTTAGATACATAATATTTACCACCAAAAAGGATGTAGGATTTAAAGTATTTTTTTACAATCTTATAAAAATATTTTGTATCCATATTTGCCAATTGGCTTGCTTTGAGCAATGGATAATAATTATCACGAATATTATCACATTTTGCTTTATATTCAAAAATATCTTTTTTAAGTATATAAATGCGAGAGGGGGCTTTATGATATTTAACCCTTTTATTTTTTAAAAGTTCTCTAATTCTTCCACAATTAAGCTCTAAATATATAGCTGCTTTTTTTATAGTAATATATTTTTGACCATCTACAATAATTTCAGCGTTCTTAGTCAAGATTATTGTCTCCTTTCAATAAACGATAACCTTCTTCGTACATTTTATCCAGTGCTTCTGCGCTTTGCCTTTTTCTGGTTGCCGTATTTTCCATATAAGGCTCTTGAGACTTAATATTGCTGTCGCCGCGTTTTATTTTGGTTATTATTGGACTTTGGGTTATTTCAGATACTATATTACTAAATATTCCTCTACCGATGTGGGTACCCCATTTAATCGCTTTTAGAGTGATAGCATAAGCCTGAAGTTTTGGGTTAAGAGATTTCTCTAAATTTTTAATAAAGGCTTCTTTTAGCTTTCCGAAATAGTATACATAATTTCTAAAAGTCATTGCTTGTCCATTTCTATCCGCAAACAAAGCTAGTGTACCATCGGAAGGTAGATAATTTTCAATATGTTTTTTATATAATTTAGGAAGATAATCGTGGAAAACTTCAATACTTTGCATTCTTGGTTTTTTTACGTGCGTTGCATTACGTTGTGGTTTTTTACTAAAGTTTTGATTTTGTAAACGCACATCTACACCAAACTCACCATACATGCCATAAAGCGTATTTCCTGTTCTTGTGCAATTACACACTTCGGAAGCTCTTAGTCCACCCATAACCTGAAAATATACACCTAAAGCAATTCTAGGAGTAACCACTTTAGCGGTCTCTAAAAATAGAACTAATAATTCAGATTCCATTGTATGTAAGTGTCGATTCGTTCTTTTTCTACTCGAATGCTCTGCTTCTGGAAAAAATGATTCTAAATATTGTGTTTTGGGGTGTTTGTTTTCGTTATTCATAATGAATTTAAAATCATCCTTATTCACTAAATTCAAGAGGTTTTTGCACGCTAAAAAGTAATAAAATTTGGTAAGGTTATTTTCTTCTGTTTTCCTATATGAAATAGTACGCTTGTTATAAACTAGATTATTTATATAATCAGTTCCATGTCTGACATCTAAATCCGAAAAAGTCTTTAATTTATACTTGTTATTATTCTTTAAGATAAAATTTAAAAATCGGACAACTGTTTCTGCTCTGTTCTTCATCGAACTATAACTTTGTTTTTTTAATAGTAATACAAATTCCGAAAAAGGATGAATAAAATGTCTGTTAAGCGTATTGTGTTGAACAGCAATTAGACAAATCTGTTCTAACTCATCTTTACTATTAGTAACTTTTCTATGATAAGCAGCTCTAATTATAAATTTATAGCCAATTTCATTTATTGAGATTAACTCGCCCACATATTCAACTCCTAAATGATTTATGCCAATACTCTCCTTGAGATAAATCAGTGCAAATGATTAATGCCAAATTATGTATAAATATGTTATTCTATATAAAAAAAACAACCCCTTTTATTGTAAGAGTTTGTTTATGTTTTAATAGCATATTCAAGTATTATTTAATGTCAATTTATTTAATGTCAATTTATTTAATGTCATCATTTAGTAAACAATCCCCATGCATCCACTAACTAAAGGAAGTTGATAATGGGCAGAAGGCTTGCATGATTGAAATTCGCTGATTTTTCTAACACCAATAACCAAGGTGTTTTTACCCTGTTGATATTTTGTTGGAGCATCACCTTTTAAAATAATACGAGTAGTTTTTTGATAATGAATAGGAATAGATTTTTCTTCGAAAAATTTTTGTAAGGCTTTACCTTTCGGATAGGTTAATGCTTTTTCTTCAAATATAACTAATTTAGGAATAAACATTATATTATCACCTTTACGATTATAGATAGAAAAGTAGCAGTAAAGTACATTTTCTTGAATCCATTATGATTTTTCTTAGTTTTATCATATAATTAAAGGTTTATCCGAAGTTTAAGATTGAATAGATAAGATTGAATATGAAAATATTTATGAGTTGCATGGATATGTGTTAATAAACTATGAGAGAAGTTTTTGAATTCTAATACCATTAAGGTTGGTATTAGAATTTTTAAGAAAAATTTTATTACTCTGTATTTATAGATTGTATGAGAGTCGTATTCCCCAGAAAAAACGCAATTTACGAAAATTGATTTAAATATAGAATTGGTGTTAAGACTTGTGGTCTTAAGAAAAAATCGTTCAATCTTACATCGCTGGAGAAGGTGGATATAGTTATCTAGCCCCAAAATATAAAGTAACAAATGAATGTATGATACAGCACTGGGCGAAAGCATGTCATGTATTTGGTAATGAAGGATTAATGCATTCACAAAAAAATGAAAAGAAAATTATAGTTTTAATTTAACATATATGTTTCACAAAAGGTTCATAATTTCTTCAAATTTAAATGATATCATTTTTTTAGTTAAAATAAATGAAGGAGTTTTGAATTATGAATATGACACATTATATGGAATTGTTGGCGGTTAATCAGCCTTGGAACTTAATTTTCTATATGGTAATACCAGTATTTTTAGCAGAAGCTTTAGTTGCTACTGAATTTTTTACAGTTTATCTTAAAAATTCTCATCCTGGTAACTGGAAAAAATGGAATAAGCGCTTAGGCATAGTATTAGGATTTTACTTTTTGGGGATAGCATTGCAATTATGTGTTAATGTTATTCCATCTATCCAATGGCGGGGTATTTTAGACGTATTAGCAGTTGGTTCTTATGTTAGTGGTGTAATTCCTCTGATGGGAATTTCCTTTTTAGAACTAGGCATTATTGCTCCCAATAAGTCTGAGGATGAAAAGATGAAATTGCATTTTCTTTTATTGATAGCGTTTCTGATTGTTTCACATATTGCTATGGTATTTGGCATGTCAGATCCAACATTGCTTGGTTGGCAGTCTAATACTATGGAAATACATCATCATATGAAGTAATATTATAATATTAGTATTAAAAGGGTACTTTAGGGTACCCTTTTAATACTAAATAGATAAAAAATATGCAAGGGAATGAAGTAACCATGCAACACACTGTATTGATTGTAGATGATGATAAGAAAATTGTAAAATTGCTAGAAGCTTATTTTCAATTGGAGAATTTTATAACCAGTGCATCTTATGATGGGCAGGAAGCTTTGCTATGGATCCGTGAGAAACATCCGGATATTGTTATATTAGATTTAATGTTGCCACAAATAAGTGGGTTAGAAATTTGTCGGCAAATACGTACGGAAAGCAATGTGCCGATTATAATGCTCACGGCTAGAGATGAAGAAGCCGATAAGTTGATTGGATTAGAAATAGGTGCTGATGACTATGTTACCAAACCGTTCAGCCCGCGTGAAGTTGTTACTAGAGCTAAAGTTATTTTACGACGCTCAAAAAATGTATCGAATGCTGATGAGCTGATTCGCGTTGGCAATATATCTATTGATATTGCTAAACATATTGTAAGTAAAGGCAAAATTACTATAGAGTTGACACCAACGGAATTTAAAATACTTGAGTTATTAGCGGCGAATCCTAATCAAGTATTTACACGGTTACAAATTGTTGAACAAGTACAAGGCTATGCTTTTGATGGATATGAACGTACGATAGACGCGCATATTAAAAATCTTCGTCGAAAGCTAAAAGATAGTCAACAAGAGTCAACTTATATACAGACAGTTTATGGAATAGGCTATAAATTAGCCAGTGATTATAATGTTTAATATTACTTGGCGAATTACTGGACTGATGTTTTTAACGATTTTGATAACTGTATTTTTACTGGTGTATTTAGCTAATCACCAAATGGAACTACATTTTAACACATACTTAAATGCGCAGAGTATTGATATGATAAATAAAATCGGTATGGATACACCGGAACAAATTTTTTTACAGTCGATTCATCATTCTCTATATTGGGTAGGTGCTATTCTTTTAATATTGGGGCTTATTGCTAGTTTTCTAGTTGCACAAAGTATTACTATTCCGATTCGTAAGTTAGGTAAAGGTGTAGATTCTTTAAAAAAAGGAAATTATGGAGAGAAAGTAGATGTTATAGCTAATGATGAAATAGGTGAATTAGCTGTTGCTTTTAATGATATGTCAAAATCCTTAGCAGATAGTATTACTCTAAGAAAACAACTATTGGCTGATATTGCTCATGAATTAAAAACGCCATTGTCTGTAATACAGGGGAATTTAGAAGGTATGTTAGAAAATGTGATTAAGCGTAGTGATGAACAAATTCAATCACTATATGAAGAAACTTTACATTTGAATCGAATGATTAATGATTTGAAGGATTTAACGTTAGCCGAAACTAATCAGCTGACTTTGGAAAAAAAAGCTACGGATATCAATATTCTTATTGGTCGAGCATTGAATATGCTGGAGGCAATCGCAGATGATCAAGGGATTCTATTTGTGAAAAAATTGCAACCGGTTCCGGATGTTTTTGTTGATGTCAATCGCATAAATCAGGTACTTTATAACCTATTGGTAAATGCTTTGCGTTACACTCCTGATCAGGGGATAATTACTGTATATAGTGCATTGGTGGAAAAAAACAATGAAAGCTGGGTACAAATTATTATTGAAGATACGGGGTGTGGTATTTCTCAAAAAGATTTGCCATTTATTTTTGAACATTTTTATCGAGCTGATAAATCGCGAGATAAAAAAAGTGGTGGTTCTGGGATTGGACTAGCAATCGTCAAACAATTGCTAGAGATTCATAATGGATCGATACAGGCAACTAGTGTAGTGGGACAAGGTAGTAGGTTTATTATCTATTTGCCAGTTTCAACTGATATATAAAGTAGATTAGTATCTATATTTTAAATAGTCTAAAAATTTTTTAACTGCCAATGAGGCAGTTTTTTTATTGCGTAGAGCGATTGCGATATTTCTATATGCAGGAATATCGAGTTCTTTTAGAATGATCTTATAGGGAATCCGCTTTAATATTAATTGTGGTAGAATACTGATTCCTAAACCGCTTTCCACCATAGACATGATGGCATAATCATCCCAAGTTGTAAAACGTATCCTAGGCGAAAGATTGCTACGTTCAAATATTTCTGAGATTTCAGATTTTACTCCTTTTTCTAAAAGCATAAAAGGGGAATTACATAACTCTTTAACCGGGAAAATTTCGCAAGAGGCTAAGGGGTGATTCTCGGGTAAGACGACAAGAAACTTATCTTGCTCTAGAAAAATTGTTTCAAGACCGGGATGTGTAGGAAGGCGTGTGAATCCGCAATCGACGCGTCCTTCTAAAATCCAATTTTCTATTTCTAAGTAGTCACCTAATAAGAGTTCGTATTCAATATTAGGGTAATTACCTTGGAATCTCTTTATAATATTTGGGAGCCAATGCGTTGCCACACTTGAAAATGTGCCTATTCGGATAAGTCCGGATTGTAATCCATTCAACTCGTCTACTTGTGTTTGGAGTTTTTGATATTCGTTGCAAACATTTTTTGCAAAGGGCAATAGTTTCAATCCATCAGAGGTTAGTTTTACACCTAAGCGACTACGTTCGAGCAGGGATACATTCCATTCTTTTTCTAAATCGTTAATCATTCGACTAATCCCAGATTGAGAATAATTCAATATTTCCGCCGCTTTGGTGAAACTCCCATATTCAACAGTTTGAACAAATGCCATATATTTTTGGATGTTCATATCCATCTTATATTACCTCATATTCATCTGATTTTATCATTGTTAACATGATAAACATTCACTTTTGTGATTTATTTTACTATGATACACTTCCTTTAGTGAGATTTCAAGTTTTATAAATTGGATAAAGCAAGAGTTTAATCAGGGATATTGCTGAAAAATTTTCATGAGTTTGATGTTTTTTGAAAGAAAATAATTTGTAAAGATGAGGTAAGTATGATGAGTTTGTATAACAATAGAATGGTTGTTAAAGTTGGTACTTCTACATTGACCAATGATATAGGAAAAAGCGACTTAAGAATTTTTGATCGTCTTGCTTGTGTGTTGTCTGACATTCAAAATATGGGGTATGAAGTTATTCTAGTATCATCTGGTGCGATTGCTATAGGAGCGAATAAGTTACAAATGAAAAAACGGCCAACGAGTATGAGGTTAAAACAAGCGGCGGCAGCAGTTGGACAATGTAGTATTATGTACTTATATGATAAATTTTTTAATAATTATGATAAAACGATTGCACAGATTTTGTTGAATGCGGAAGATATGGAAAATGAGGAGAAAAAGGAAAATTTAATTAATACCTTTAACACATTACTTGAAATGGGAATTATTCCAGTTGTAAATGAAAATGATTCAGTAAGTTATACTGAAATTGAGTCAGAGGATAGATTGTTTGGAGACAATGATATGCTTTCGGCTGTGGTTGCAGTACTGTGCAGGGCGAAAAAACTTATTATTTTATCTGATATCAACGGTTTTTATGATAGTGATCCA
The DNA here is from genome assembly GCF_030273445.1 of Selenobaculum gibii. Taxonomy (NCBI): domain Bacteria; kingdom Bacillati; phylum Bacillota; class Negativicutes; order Selenomonadales; family Sporomusaceae; genus Anaerosinus; species Anaerosinus gibii. Next base: position 2,138,187 of record NZ_CP120678.1, on the reverse strand, counting down.
CGCCTTTATCCAAAGGCAAAATTAATAGAATGCATCACAAAGATAGATGAACATATCTTATCTCTAGCTGGAGGTGCTGGTTCGCGGCGTGGTACAGGTGGCATGAAAACGAAAGTGCAAGCAGCAGAAATGGCAACTTCGCAGGGAATTGATACAATTATTATGAATGGGAAAAATCCATTAGGAATTTATGAAATTGTTAAGGGGGGAAGAGGTGGGACTCTTTTTGTTGGGAAAAGATAAAATGCTTCTCTTGTATAATCTAAATTTAAATTGAAATTTTTATAAATAAAAATTATTTAAATATGATATTTTAATATATGTAACAAAGATGCAATTTTGGAAATTTACTTAAAATACTATATAGGCGTTAAGACTTTTGGTCTTAACGCCTATATAGTAATGATGAGTATTATTAAGATTAGTAAAGACTAATTAGAACATAAATTTAAAGCTTCTCGTTTCGATTACTAAAAATGTAATACATAATGCAAAGAATGATAGACAAAGTTGTTGCAATAGGGGATGCAAGCCCTATTTCGAACATTGTGGCACCCTCTACTTTACTCATAAAATAAGAAAATGGGATACGAATTAAAAATGCGGCAAGCAGACCTTGTATCATGACAAACATTGTTCTGCCACAACCATTGAAATATCCCATAAAACAAAATAGGATCGAAACGAGAATGCAGTCAATAGCATACGATTTCATATAATCGGCACATGCTTCAATTACGTCATTGTCAGTTGAAAAAATTTCCGCTATCAAATTTCCGTGGAAGAAAGCAATATAAAACATAATAAAGCCGAAAATTAGAGAAGTTGCCATGCCGTAAAACATAGCAAGCCTAGCTCGATTTGGTTTTCTTGCTCCGATATTTTGCGCTGAAAATGCTGAAATGGCAGACATGTAGGCTATAGGAATCAACATGATAAAGATTACAATTTTTTCACTTACTCCTACGGCGGCCGATGCAACGAGACCTAGCACGTTTACAATTGCGGTAATAATCAAGAAGGAAAGATTGGTGAGTGCGTCTTGTAGTGCTATTGGAGAACCAAGTAATAATATTTTTTTTGTTTCATTTTTATGAAAGCTAATATGCTTTTTGGAAAAATTAAAGGGGAGTTTTTTTCTTTTAATTATCATAATAGATAAAATAACACTTAGTGCTTGTGCAAGCACAGTAGCTATAGCGGCTCCGACTGCATCAAGTTTAAAAAAACCAATTAAAAGTAAATCTCCTAAGATGTTTACTATGCATGCGATAATAACAAAAATTAATGGAAGTTTGGAATTGCCAAGGCCTCTAAAAATACCACTAATGACATTATACGCTACAATAAAAATTAAACCTGATGAGCAGATCATTGTATATTGAACAGTTTTTTCAAATGCTTCAACAGGCGTATTAAGAAGTGTGGCTAGAGGACGGGCGAAAATTAATAATAGTATAGTCAAGATTATTGCGATTGCTGTAAAAATACAAATGGATGCTCCCATCGTTTTTGCGGCGCCAGATTTATTTTGAGCACCTATTTTTTGCCCAAGCAATACAGTAGTGCCCATTGTTAAGCCTGTGATAATTCCTGTAATAGTTTGCATAATTTGACCGCCAGTAGCAACTGCAGACACGCCAGAAGCATCGCCAAACTGGCCTACAATTATTAGATCAACAGCGCCATACATAGCCTGAAGAAATATGGCGAACAAAATCGGTAAAGAAAATTTAAGCAAAGGTACAAGAATAGCACCTTCAGTAAAAGTATTTTTTTGTTCCAATTCTTATCCTCCTAAAAACAAAAAAAGCCGGATAAAATACCGGGCGATCCCCCGACATCTTATCCGACCGTTGTAATTGCGATTACAAGTCTCCGATGAACGTAGAAAATAGTATCATAATAAATTTTAGTTGTCAACAACTCTATATTGTTAATTGCGATGTGATATATGTCTGACAATAAAGTGAAATGGGTATTTTTTAGCGCAAAATACCATTAAATAAATATTAAGTACAAATTATGACAAAATTTTTAATTTAAAAGGAGTATATTGGAGTTGTAACAAAATATTTCTTAGGGAGGCAGAAAAATGAATAAAACGAAAAAACTGGTTTCATTTATCCTTGTATTTGCCATGGCGATAGGCATTGCCACTTGTACACAGGCAGCATCTCGTGAAGAAATCGCTAATATTCATGTATCAAAAGCCGGAGATTTTAAGTATTGGGCGGATAATTCTCCAGCAAAGCAGACTCTTGTTAACTATGTTAAAGATGTTACAAACAAAAAAAGTGCTAATTTTATTCCTGTTGAAGACCGAATTGCAGTATTCGATTTGGATGGTACACTAATCTGTGAAACTACACCGTCTTATTTTGAATGGATGATGTACTTGGACCGTGTATTAGATGATCCTACATATAATGCTTCTCCGGAAGATAAAGATTATGCTAAAGTTGTAAAAGCTGCAATTGATGCAAGACATCTTCCAGAAGATATGGAACTTAAAGAAGCTATTGCACAATCAAAAGCATTTGCAGGAATGACTTTCCCCGAATATGAAAATTATGTGAAAAAATTCATGGAAACTCCTGCTGAAGGATTGACCAATTTAAAACGTGGAGAATCTTTCTATTTACCAATGGTAGAAGTTGTTTCCTATCTCCAGGCAAACGACTTCACTGTTTATATCGTATCTGGTAGTGATAGACCTGCGTTACGTATTTTAGTTGATGGTATTATGAAGATTGCGCCAAATAATGTAATTGGAACGGATGCTGATATTCTTGCATCGCATCAAAATGGAAAAGATGGACTTGATTATGTTTATGCAAAAGACGATCGAATTATCCGTGGTGAGTTCTTACGCAAAAATGTAAAAATGAATAAAGTCTCTAATATCGCACAAGAAATTGGTAAACAGCCAGTATTAGCATTTGGTAATAGCAGTGGTGATGCTAGTATGTTCCAATATACGATAATAAACAATAAATATAAGAGTGATGCATTTACACTTCTTTGTGATGATCTTGATCGCGAACTTGGCAACCAAAAGAAAGCTGATTCAATGGCAAAGAGTGCAAAGGAAAATGGATGGGTAGCTATTTCTATGAAAAATGACTTCAAAACAATTTATGGACCTGAAGTTAAAAGAGCTGCTGCTCAATAATAAAAATAAAAAGGTAATAAATCTTAGTAGAAAAGAGAACTTATTCTGAATTTGAGAAGGTTGAGTTCGATAAAATATCCTGTTCTTGTATGAGGACAGGATATTTTATTTGCTGTAGAAATAATATTTTTATTTTAATTTTTAATAAAGAAATATTTATTATGTATGTAAATGAATAAGTTAAGTTCGTCTTAATGAAGATCAACGGTACTTTATTCAAAAATCACTCTAAACTTTTTGATTTTTTCCGTAAATAGCATGATAGGTTGTGTATACTTGATCATCTTTAGAGAACGTATCTTCATAATAAGTGAGCATATCTGTCATAACTTTTTTATTAACAAGAACATGGTCTGCTTGTGAAGAATTATTTGCACCAATTTTTTTTATGCTTCGTAAAAAATCTTTAGGAGAAGGAAAATATTCTGTATAGAATTTTTCTTGATGCGTGGAAATGAAACCTATGCTAGTGGAAATATTAATGAGTTCATTCATTTTGGAAAAAGAAGGTCCGATAATATAGTTTTGTTTTATCTGATTTTTTTGATATGCATAGGTAAAAGATTGACTGAGCTCGATAAAAGTTTTAGGCCCAAAGGTAGAATAGATTAAGTACCCATTGGGATTTAAACATTCGAAAAAACGTTGAAATGTTTGATTATAATCTGAAAACCATTGAAAAACTGCGTTAGAGATAATTAGATCATATTTTTTATCGGTTGAAATTTTTTCGCCATCTAAAATAGCGTAAGTAATATTTTGATAGTTAGATAATTTGTATTTGGCTGATTCAATCATATCGGGAGAAATATCTGTGGCTAAAATATTCGCATCTGGAAATTTATCAGCAAGAATTTTTGTTAAATATCCAGTTCCACACCCAATTTCTAAAATTTCGTAATTTGATTTCTCTTCTAACAAATCATTTAGGACCAACGCCATTTTCTTTTGTACTTTTGCATATTCATCATATTCTTTAGCAGCTTTTGAAAAATGTTTGGTAATCATATTTTTGTTTAACATTTAAACATCCTCCTTGCCTTGCGAAAAAAATATTTTCTCGCAAGCTTTTTGCTGTGTCAGAAATGGAATATGACCGCAAGTGGGTAGTAAGGTAAGCTCAGCATTAAATAAATGTTCATATAAATATTTACCTGCGTCGACAGGACATATTTTATCAGAGGTTCCGTGAATAATTTGCGTAGGAATTTTTATCTCCTTTAAAATATTCCGTAAATCTTTTTGCAATAAATATTGTAAATTTTCTTGTAGGTTATCTATATTGCTTACGAGCATTGCTGGGAATTGCTCTTGGATAAATTCTTGTTGAAAAGATTGTTCTTCGATCGAAAACATTAACTTATAAAATTCTTTTTGTGCAGCGATGGAATTTCTATGTATTTTTCTAGACAAGTTTTTTACGATAATTTCATTTAGGCCACAAGGATATGTTTCGTCTTGAACAAATTTTGCAGTTGATGATATTAGAATAAGTTTTTTTATTTTTCTTGGATGTTGATGCGCAAGTTCTAAAGCGAGCATCCCTCCTAGAGACCAACCAATTAATGTTAGCGGATGAGAAGATTTTTTGTAAAGATGATAAAGCTGATGTTCTAAGTCGGAAAAACTTTTGTGCAAAGAGACATCATAAAAATTACTATTTTGTCTTAAGTGAAGCTTAGACCAGATTGTTTTATTTGTTGCCCAACCGTTAATAAATAAAACCATAAAAATCCTCCACAAAAATATAATTTATCAGTTAACTTGTATTAAATTTTGGTTAACGGATAGATTGTATCATTTTATTATACGAGATGCAATGCAGGGAGCTTTGGATTTTGAAATAAAATTATTTTAGATAATTAAAAGGAGATGGCTAAATGAAAGTTAGGCCAAAATTTGCAGCGGTATTGCTTGGGGTGATGATAGCAATATATGGGCATATTGCTTATGGTGCTGAATTAAATCAACTTGTTAATTCTACAGCTAGCATGATTTGATAAAAGCAGAAAAGAAATAGTTCCTGCAATTTATGAAACTTCGGGGTAATGTTTTTGGCGTGAAAAAAGATAAGAAAGAAGGTTATTGTAATATAGATGGAACAGGTGTATTACCAATAGAATTTGATGAAGTTCCAGATGGTTATAATGGTTTTATTTCTGCAAAGAAAGATAATAAATGGGGATTTATAGATAAGACAGGAAATATGGTTATAGAACCACAGTATGAAGAAGTAGGTCGTTTTTTTAATAAGTAATGAAAAATCCCATAGAAATAATAGGTTGAATTCAGTATGCTTATTATAGAGGATAGTAAAAAAGTTATGATAAAATAGTAAAATCCGTTAAGATGAAACTCTTAACGGATTTTACTATTTTGGAGAATATTTAAAATGAAACAAGAGGTTGGGGAATTTTAATCGACCTAATACTAAAAACATTATTAAAAATAATCCGAGAAGTACGGAGTTTGCTGTTCTATTGCATCTTCTAGCATATCTATTGTTTGAGGCGTACACTCGATTCGACCAATTTTGTGCAGATAATCTGGTCGTTTATATCCTAATAGCATAGTTGTTAAAGTTTGAATATCAATTTTATCATGACACTTTTTCAATGAACGACTAGTAGATCCCTCACCATTTTTTGAAATTTTAAGTGTGAAGGTTCCTTGATTCCATGAAAGCAATGGATCGTGTAGTGTAAAAGTCCATTCTCTATCTATAATGGAGGTTTTGAAGGGATAAAGTTGAATGAATTGTTCAAAGTCAACGATTCTTGCCATAAAATAAGGAGAAATCGTTTCCTTGATATTTGCATCTTCTAACAAAAAAGCTAAAGGTTCATCTGTAAAGGTGTTTCCTATAACTTTAGAAATCATTGAGAAATGTGCACCAATAAAGTTCCATAAACCTAATCGAGCATCTTCATTTAGAAAAATAATATCTTTGATATGAAATATATCGTCGGCAATCCAATAGATTACATACCCGTCTGGTTTTTCATCTTCATTATAGTATATTGCTGCCATTAAGTCGTCAGAATCCCATAACCAATACTCATTCCAAGCCAGGTCGTCTCTTAATAAAGAAAGCACCGTGAGTTTGATAAGCAAATCTATGATAAGCTTCTTTTAAGCTGTCGCTATCTGTGGAGACACGACGGACATCTCCGCCGACTTGTTGTCTTTTGGGAAGCTGGTAATCGCAGATTTCATAAGTGATTTTATCAGAGATAATTTCCCAGCCTTTTCTTCGATAATATGGGATAGAATATGGATATAAATAAGAAATAAATTGTTTTTTATTTCTCATTTCATTTAAGACTTGATATAACAATTTATGCATTAAGCCTTGATTAGAATATTCAGGATAAGTACCCACGCCTGTTAATCCACCCATGTCATAAGTGCGATTAAAAATACGAACTTTCATAGGATATACCGCGACTTGAGAGATGAGGGTATCTCTATCAAACCAGCCTAAAACGTTTGCTTTTTCCAATGTGGGGAATTTGGCCAGTTGTATGTCCTTTTCTTCCCAGCCTATTTTATTAAGATCATTTTCCGTAACTTGAAAAACATATCGTAGTAATTGATTGTATTGATCAAGATGTTCGATACTGACTCTTTTCATTTTTAAATTCTTTTTCTTCATTCTATTACTCCTATGATAAAATACATGAAATACTTTAATAGTATTTCACAGCAATATTAAAATAAAACTTTATCGTAAGATAAAGTTTTATTTTAAAAAGTAGCTACTATAGAGCAGGGAATTATCAAATTAAAGAGACCTCGGAGAAAAATTAAGACTATAGATTTTTTAAAGAACCTTTTATAGAGGAGAATTATTACCGATTATCGAAATGGATAATCAATATAAAAACGACTAATTACAACAAATTTCTACATTTTTATTAAGAAGATAGAATAAATGTACGATAATTAATTGGGGGAGAAAATATGATAGTAGCAAGCAATAAAGGAAAAAGTTTGATTCTCTAATTCTAATTTAAATTAGATATTATTTTCTTAGTAAAATGAAGTTTGGTAAAATCTATACCTGGCTAAATTTAACTTTAATGGAAGGGGTGTAAAATTTGAATATTGGTTTTAAAAATAATGGGAGATTTTTACATGGTTTTTTTTGCAAGATGAATTTTTATTTTGAGAGCTTTAAATTTATAGAAAAGATTTTTTTTATCTTATTAGGATTAAGTATATGGACAATTTATATAAATGAGAATTATCAATTATTTAGAGTGCAGAGCGAAGTTTTATTAGCAATTGCTTTAACGATAATTTGCAGTGTGATATTTTATTTTGTAACGGCCCGTTATCCAGAGTGGAGAAAACATAACCAGTTGAGAAACAGTTATGCTGTTCATCTATTCACTGAATTAGCTGATTTTTTGCTAGAATGTGAGAAAAGGCAAAGTAAAATTATTGAATTGAATCAAAATTATAACGTAATAGAGGATATGCCATGTTGTAAGGGAAATTCGATAAATGACATTATTTTGTATGCAATAAGGTATGAAAGCTTATTTTTAGAAAAATGTGACTGGAGTTTATGGAACAAATTAAATTTTAATACTGGAGAGAGTGCCGAAAATTTTGCAGGAAAATTTTCTAATTTGTATAAAAAGATAAAATGGGCACCTATTGATATAGTTATCTATAGATTCTTGGAAGCAAAGGATATATTAATTATTAATAGTATTTTTGAAGAAGATGAAATTACTTTAATTAAGTATTTAGGAGAAAGATTTTCTTCATGCAAAGAGGAGTTTAAAATTTTAGATATTGATATAGCGAAAAATATCAAGACTAATATAGGGGAAGAATATCGTTCCCTTATTGAGGCAATTGACATAGTAAGAAATATTCGAGGATTTGAGCAACATATCTTACGAAATCTTGAAGAAAAACGTAAGCAGAATTAATTTATACTAGAAAAAGTTTATGGTGTTTTTATAATCGAAATTGTTTAATTATATACGACATATTAAGAATAAAAAATAAAAGGGAGAATTTAAATGGAAGAAAAATATTGCCAAAGTTGTGGTATGCCAATGGGGAATTCAGAAGAAATGTATGGTACGGAAGCTGATGGGGCTAAAAGTAAGGAGTATTGTAAATATTGCTATGAAAATGGAAAATTCGTCGCTAATTGCTCTATGGAAGAAATGATAGAATTTTGTGTTCCGCATATGGCAGCTGCACATAAAGAAATATCTGAAGCTTCAGCTAGAAAAATGATGGGAGAATATTTTCCAAAATTAAAACGTTGGCAAAAAGATAATACCTGATATTAACTATTTTATGCTATATTTAAAATAGAATAAAATAATCAACAATAGAATTTATAGAGCAGTTCATTTTATACAAAGCCCGCATAAGATAATGAGAGTAATTATTTGGGCTTAAAGATATTAATGGGAGTACCAAATATTTTGATATTTATCAACGATTGGATATAATTCTACGGTTCTAATATTTTTGAGGCATTAGGGTCGCTTTATATTTAAAAGGAGATTTGTACATGCGAGCAGTAGTAACTAGAGTAAAGCGTGCATCAGTTCAAATTGAGGGGAAAGTAAAGGGGAGTATTGAACAAGGGTTTCTTGTCCTTTTAGGAATTGCGCCTGAGGATACAGAATTTGAGGCAGTCAAACTGGCAGATAAAATTTGTGGAGCACGCGTTTTTGAAGATGAAAACGGAAAGATGAATTTGAATCTAGAAACAGTAGGCGGACAGCTTCTAGTTGTATCACAGTTTACGTTATTTGCAGATTTAAAAAGTAGGCGTCCGGGCTTTTCAAATGCGGCAAAACCATCAATTGCAATTCCATTGTATGAAAAGTTTATGGAGGAGTGTAAAAATCGTGGCTTTAGCGTAGAACATGGTGAGTTTGGAGCGGATATGCAAGTTGTATCAATCAACGATGGTCCAGTGACATTACTTTTTGATACAGCGGAACTATAGTCATGATGAGAATAAAAATTTTGTTACCTGGGGATTTAGTCGCTCTTAATTGATAGAGCAGGTTAATCATAGGATAGAATCGTTTAAAAAATGCTAGTAAATTGAACTGCCCACAAAAGTTAGATTTAGGTCTAACTTCTGGGGGCAGTTTATGATTCACTAGCATTTTTTTGAGTTTCAAACATGTTTTTTGGCGTTAATTTAGCAATAGATTCATCTAATGTCAAGGGTAAAGTTGGTATATATTGAAAGCAAGATGCGGTTGCATAATCCATATTCTTCATTATTATATGGCCATTTAGTAGAGGGAGATAGAGTTTCTGATCGATTAGTAAAATCTCTGCGCAATATAGATATTGAATTATTTTCGAATTAAATAAAAATATTTCTATAACGTATGATTCAAATGAAGATAGGATAATATTATATAAAATAAGGATTTTATATAATAAATGACGAGTTTTAGCTATCGTTTTGCTGAGATTAAACTGAAGTTTACCTTATTTTGATTTCAGTAGTATTAAAACTATTTTTGAAAACACCTTGTTTATGATATAATAGCGGTTATGTAAAAACGTAATTTGTTCGTGTTGGGTTTTTATTGAATCAGTATGGATATAGAAAGGGTTGAAGAGGGATTTATGGAATTATTGGATTCTTTTGTGAATAGCATCAATGATATTATATGGTCATATATTTTGATTTTTATGTTGTTGGTACTAGGTGCATATTTTTCATTTGCAACGAAATTTGTGCAAATACGAATGATTGGAGAAATGTTTCGCTTACTTACACAAGGAGTTGGCAGTAAGGTTGGAGAAAATAGAGTTTCTTCATTTCAGGCTTTTTGTATTAGTACGGCGTCACGTGTTGGTGTAGGAAATATTGCCGGGGTTGCAATAGCAATCGTTAGTGGTGGTCCGGGTGCGATTCTTTGGATGTGGATTATTGCAATGATTGGTTCGGCAACTGGTTTTATCGAAAGTACATTAGCGCAAGTTTATAAGATTAATGATGGTAGGGGTGGATATCGTGGTGGTCCAGCGTATTATATTAAAAATGCACTTGGACAGCGTGGGATTGCGATATTTTTTGCCGTGCTGATTAGTATTACGTTTGGATTGATTTTTAATTCTGTACAAGCCAATACAATTACGCTTGCCGTTCAATCGGCATTTGGTATTGAGCGGATGATGATGGGGATTGGCTTGGCAATTTTAACGGCCATCGTTATTTTTGGTGGTGTTACACGAATTGCAAAAGTAACTGAGTGGTTAGTACCGATTATGGCGAGCATTTATATTTTAGTTGCTTTGTATATTATTGTTACGAATTTATCGATGTTGCCACTTGTCTTTGAAGAGATTTTCTCAACTGCATTTAGTGCGGATGCTGCATTAGGTGGTGGACTTGGAGCTGCAATGATGGCAGGTATTAAACGCGGTCTTTTTTCTAATGAAGCTGGGATGGGGTCGGTACCGAATGCAGCAGCGACAGCAGATGTTTCTCATCCAGTGCAGCAGGGGTTGATTCAGGCTTTGGGAGTATTTGTTGATACGTTAATCGTATGCTCATCTTCCGCGTTTATTGTTTTGTTAACTGTCGATTATAATATGACAAATTTAACAGGAATTGAGCTAGTACAAGCTTCGTTAGCTTCGCATATCGGTGTATTTGCACCAAGCTTATTGGCGATTTTCGTATTGTTGTTTGCCTTTAGTTCTATTATTGGAAACTATTATTATGGAGAAAGTAATATTGAATTTCTACATTCTAGCCCAATTTGGTTAATGATTTTTCGGATTGCTGTAGTAGGAATGGTTTTATTTGGTTCAGTTGCGAAGATTTCGTTAGTGTGGGATCTGGCAGATTTATTTATGGGACTTATGGCGATTACTAATTTAATTGCTATAGCTTTTTTAGCGAAGTATGCTTTAATTGCATTGAAAGATTATACAGCGCAAAAACGTAAAGGCATAAAAGAGCCTGTTTTTGACGCGGACATTCTACCAAGTCAAAAAGGAATAGAAGTCTGGCACGATAAAGAATAAAAAAAATCCAAGTGGTTTAATAAGCTGCTTGGATTTTTTCTTTTTGAGAGTTGATAAAGAAAACTTTCTAAAAAATAAACTTATTCACACCACATTGTTCTTATTTACTTATATTTTGTGGATAAGTTATAGTTAATTAAATAAATTATTGGGACGCAAATATTATTACGTTGTATTTTTGAATGAATTTTGATAGTCTAAATAGAAAAGCTTAGTAATAATATGCAATGGATATACGTTATTTAAATGAATGGAGTGTAATTTGAATGAGAGCTACAAAGCAGTTGATTGAAGGACTTAATTTAAAGAAACATCCAGAGGGCGGTTGGTTTTCTCGAGTATATAGTGCTCCAAATCGTTTGCAAGATGTTGATCGAGCAATATCAGGGAGCATTTATTTTTTATTAGACCGAGAAGAAGTTTCACATTTCCATCAAATTGATTGTGACGAAATTTGGTATTATCATAAAGGCTGCGGGTTAAAGGTATATTTGATTTATCCAGATGGACGATTGCAAGAAGAGGTTTTGGGAATAGATTTCACTAAAGGAGAAAAACCAATGGTGATTATACCTAAAGGAGCTATTTTTGCTGCGGAAAATATAAAGCGGGATGAATTTACTTTAATTAGTTGTGTAACGACGCCACAATTTACTTTTGATGGATTTGAACTTTTTACGCAAGATGCATTACTTAAAAAATATCCGGAGTATCGTAATATAATAGAAAAAATGGCTTTTGCTAAAATAACTAAATAAAAAAACTCTACAAAGGATACGTCCTTTGTAGAGTTTTTTTATTTAAATAGATATCGTTTCTTTATAATTGATGAGTGTAGTGTTAAATCCATTTGACTGCATTTTTTCTTGCCATTCTTTTGGATTTGCTTGTATATCTTCAAATGTATCATAATGTATTGGTATATACTGCTTAGCTTTGATTTTTTTGGCGACGATAATAGATTCATCAATGTCGGTGGTATAAATACCGCCAATTGGAAGAGCTGCAATGGCAATTGTATGTGTATCGCCAATCGTTTTCATTTCATCAAATAAATATGTGTCGCCTAGGTGATAAAGTGTTTTGCCGTTCATTGTAAGAAGTATGCCTGTCGGTGGAGCAGTATCTTTGAGATTATTTATAATATCGACTTTATCCCCATGAATTGCTGGGGTTAATTCTATTTCGCCCCAAGCAAGTTGCGTTCTTACGCCTATTTGTGCAGAAATTGTGGATACACTATGATCGCTTAGTAGAAAATGATTACATAGTTGACGGCTGGCGACGATTGGGCAATGATTATTTTTAGCAATTGTGATACTATCTCCGATATGATCATGATGTCCATGGCTTACGATGACAGCATCAACGTTTATTGTTTTTGGATCAATGTCAATGAGGGGATTTTTACTTAAATATGGATCAATAATTACAGAATAATTTTTTGACTGAACAAGTAGGCTGGCATGTCCTAGATATGTAATTTTCATAAATACCTCCATTGCGTTTTCTTTCATTGTTATTTTAGGTGATTTTGCAATAAAAAGCAAAAGGAAAGTTTAACTTGGAATATAAAGGTAGCCTATAGGAGAGACACTAAAAACTGTCGCCTATAGGCTACCTTTTAATTTGAAGTATTTTTTTAGAATATATTTTAGCTTAATATCCAAGTGACAAAATAGATTACAATTGGAATCGTAATTAAAAAAATCCCGATTAAATCTATAATAAAACCAGTAGAAATCATTTTTGTAATAGGTACATAGCCGCTAGCATATACGATTGCATTTGGTGGAGTAGAAACTGGAAGCATAAAGCCGAGTGACGCGGATAACGCAATTGCAACGGCTACTGGTGTAGGATCAAAACCAGCAGAAAGAGCCGCTGTAATTCCAAGGGGGCCAACCATATTGGTTGCGGCTGTATGCGAAGTTAGTTCAGACATGATTAATGCAAGTAAAGAAAACACGGTAACTATCATAAGTAAATTTGGCTCGCCTAAAGAATTGGCAATGCCATCGCCAATCCATTTTGATAAACCTGTTGTGTACATCATGTGCCCTAAGGATAAGCCACCACCAAAAAGAATAAGTGTGCCCCATTCAATTCCATCTACCGCGTCTTTCCATTTTAATGTGAACGTGCGTTTTTCCCAATTTACAGGGAGCAGAAAAAGCAATAATGCGGCAAGCATTGCGACAATTGATTCAGGTAATAGTTGATCGTACAGTTTTAATACAGGAGAATCACTACCTAAAAATATATTAAGAATCCCAGGGAATATCCAGAGACAGACAGCTAGTCCAAAAGCAAATGCCGTATTTTTTTGCCCTTGTGTCCAACTGCCCAGTTCTTGTACTTTTTTATCAATCAGTTCTTTTGCACCATTGATAGAGGAAACGTCAGCTGGAAATAGCTTTTTTAAAAGCAGATAAGTGATAATAAAATAAAAAATCATTGCAATGGAGCCCCATGTCATCCATTCAAAAAAAGAAATCTTGATATTCGCCATTTGATCAAGAAATCCTAACATAATTAAATTTGGTGGAGTACCAATTGGTGTTAAAACCCCACCGATAGACGCCGCATATGCGGTCATTAGCATTAATCCAGTAGCATATTTGTATTCGTGCAAATGAATATTCCTTCCATTGGCGGCAAACATATCTTTGATTGCGGTTAATAAACCTAAGGCAATCGGCATCATCATAGCTGCTGTTGCGGTGTTGCTTACCCAACCGGAACAGAGCATAGAGGCAATTCCAATTGCCAAAAATATTCTTGTTGGACTTGAGCCAACCCATTTCATTGACAAAAGTCCAAAAGCGAACCTTTTATCTAATCCATGAACCATCATTGCTTTAGCGAGGATAAAACCCCCCATAAACAAGAAAATAATTGGATTTGCGAAAGGGGCAAATCCATCTTTTACAGAAATAACACCAAAAATAACTGCTAAAGTTGGTCCTAATAAAGAGGTAACTGCGATCGGGACAGGCTCAGTAATCCACCATAAAGAAACTAAGGTCATAATTGCAAGGAGTTTATGGGCCGACAATGTTAACCCTGGTATCGGTAAGAAAAAAATAATAAGTGCGAATAGAGGAGCGATAAATAAGCCTAAAGTATGACGTTTGCGATCAAAGCTATGTTCAAAGCTTTGAGGTTTTTTATTTGTGGATGATGGCAATCGTTTCACCTCATTATAATGGTATTTTTAACTATATCACCATATTGTAGCAAAATTTTCTATCAATTTCAAATAAATTCAAAATAAAAAATATCCTATCTATTTAGCATAATGAAATAAATAGGATATTTCTATTCATTGGTTTATGATTCAACTATCGTGCTTTCCGTGGAGCCTGCGAGCTTTTGTTCTAAGTCTGAAAAGCGTTTCATAATTTCATCATATGTATCGCTGCAGATTTGAGGTAAAGCTGATTTTGTCATGGAATTAAAAGCTGTACCAGCTTGTTTAAACCCTGCTTCAACGGCTGATTTCATGGTTGCAAGTCTTTCTGGATCTCCGTTTGCAATTTTTTCAGCTAAAGAAAAGATACGGGTAGCCACCGCGTCCACTGAGTAATTGCCGCCTTCTGCGATTGCAGAAGCAGCTTCTTCTGGAGTTGTTCCAACGGGTGGAAGATTAAATTCACTAGCGTTTATAAATACACCATTAAAATTTAGTTGTACACCATTTTGATATTCTTGATTATGGCTTTGCAGAATGTTTTGCATCATAGATTGCAACATTTGTTGTTGTGAGGTTGCTTGATATTCTTGCAGTGCTCGTGTTTGTTCACTGCTTAATCCTTTAGGACGGTCATAAGTAACTTTTTCGGTAGATTTGCCAAGAGTAAGAATTGTATCAGCATCCTTTTGGCTATCTTTACTTGTTAATTTTTGAGTTGTTTCCTTTGCTGCTTGGGTATAAGATTGATTTACATATGTGTTTTGTATTGATGACGATATTTCCATTTGGGTTCCCTCCTTAGAAAAAAATATATCCTTATATAAAATATATCGTATTTTTTATAAAAAAAATAAGTTGTTAGTGAATTAGATGGGCGGTATTACTGAAAATTTATAGATGCGTTATAATGAAACGAGAAAATGACGGAAGCGGGGGAGTACTATGCAATTTTTTTCTTTTGATAAAAATGATTATGGTGAGTTCATTATTGTGGATGATGGAGATGGAATCAGTCAAATTGCCTTAAAAAATAATGGCTTTTTATGCGGGAAAATAGTAGAGCAAGAGACACCCTTATTAGCACAGGCAAAACTAGAATTAAGAGAATTTTTTACGGGAAAACGAAAAAGTTTTGATGTTCCCCTCAGCTTACACGGTACAGATTTCCAAATGAAGGTATGGCAGAAACTTAGAGAAATTCCTTATGGACAAACCTACACTTATGGACAGCTGGCAACTTCAATCGGCAATCAAAAAGCTGCAAGGGCTGTAGGGATGGCAAACAATCGTAATCCTATTTTGTTTATGGTTCCTTGCCATCGAGTGATCGGAAGTAATGGTGCATTGACAGGATATGCAGCTGGTCTGGATATAAAAGAAAAATTATTGCAAATGGAAAAAGAATTTAGATAAAACATATAAAGTTTACAAACTTACAAAAATATTTAGACGATATGAAGGATTTATTATATAATAAAATATGTATGTATTTTGATAAGAAATACAAATGGATTTATGGGATGGTATAATGATTATTTTATTCCTAAAAATATTAGATTTAGATAATGGAATGAGAGGATTCTGTTTTGATGAAGAAAAAAGTAATTTTATTAGGAAATGAAGCGATTGCCCGTGGGGCATACGAGGCTGGTGTTAAGGTATCTGCAGCTTATCCAGGTACACCGAGTACAGAAATTAGTGAAAGCATTGCAAAATATGATGAAATTTATGCAGAATGGTCGCCAAATGAAAAAGTTGCCGCAGAAGTGGCGATGGGAGCATCTATTGCAGGAGTGCGTGCATTGGCATCAATGAAGCAGGTTGGACTAAATGTAGCGGCAGATCCACTCTATACGTTTTCTTATATGGGGGTAAATGGTGGAATGGTACTTGCAGTTGCTGATGATCCTGGCTTATATAGTTCACAAAATGAACAGGATACAAGAGCAGTTGCGAGAGCTGCTCACGTACCGGTACTTGAACCGTCAGATAGCCAAGAAGCGAAAGACTTTGTCAAAATTGCTTATGAATTAAGTGAAAAATATGATACTCCTGTGATTGTACGAACGACGACTAGATTGTCTCATTCGCAAGGAATTGTTGAATTATGTGATCGAGAAGATGTTTCCGATAAGGAATATGTACGTGACATCAAAAAAAATGTAATGATTCCGGGGCATGCAAAATTTCGTCATCCAGTTGTAGAAGAGAGAGATAAACGTCTTGCGGAAGATGGGGCGAATTTTCCTGTGAATTGTGTAGAGATGAACGATTCGAAAATTGGCATTATCACGAGTGGGATTCCGTATCAATATGTAAAAGAAGCTTTACCGACAGCTTCGGTATTAAAACTTGGAATTGTGAATCCACTCCCGCGTCCGTTAATTGAAGCTTTTGCTGCAAAAGTAGACACGCTTTATGTCGTGGAAGAATTAGATCCTGTGATTGAGGAACAAGTGAAATCATGGGGGATAGAAGTTATCGGTAAGGAGATTTTTACTTTACAAGGCGAATATAGTGCAAATATGATTCGCAAAGCGATTGCGAAAGAAGAGTTGCCGTTAGAAAATCCAGCGACGGTATCGCCTCGTCCACCGGTATTATGTCCGGGATGTCCGCATCGTAGCGTGTTCACGGTATTAAATAAATTAAAAATACATGCGGCAGGTGATATTGGTTGTTATACGCTGGGCGCACTGGCACCGCTTAATGTAATTGATGAATTTATTTGCATGGGTGCAAGTATTAGTACAATGCATGGAATAGAAAAAGGCAGAGGGAAAGAGTTTGCAAAAGATTGGGTTGCCGTTATCGGTGATTCAACGTTTTTACATACAGGGATCAATTCTTTAATGAATATGGTTTATAATAAAGCGACAGGTACGGTAATTATTCTTGATAACTCTACAACGGGAATGACGGGGCATCAAGATCATCCTGCAACAGGTAAAACGCTAAAAGGTGAAACGACGTATATGATAAATCTTATGGCGCTGTGCAAAGCGATGGGCATCCCAAATGTTATGGAAATTGATGCATTTGATTTGGTTGCGATGGCAGCAGCAGTAAAAGAAGCTGTAGTAAAAGACGAAATTACGGTTATTATAGCGAAGTCGCCTTGTGTACTATTAGATAAACGCAAACGCATACCGTATATTGCCCTTGCGGATAAATGCCGTAAATGTGGAATGTGTTTAAAACCGGGCTGTCCGGCGATGTCGAAGAACGCAGATGGCACAATTCATATTGATGATACACTTTGTACTGGCTGTGGTCTGTGTCAGGATTTATGTAAATTTTCAGCAATCCGGAAAGCAGGTGAATAATTGATGTCAGTAAAAAATATTATTATTGCCGGCGTTGGCGGGCAGGGGACATTATTAACAAGTCGTATTTTAGGTGGTTTGGCATTAGAAGCCGGCTATGATGTAAAATTATCAGAAGTTCATGGTATGGCACAACGCGGCGGTAGTGTTGTTACCTATGTGCGATATGGTCAGGAAGTTGCTGAACCAATTGTTGAAGAAGGCATGGCAGATATTTTGATTGCGTTTGAACGTTTAGAAGCAATGCGCTTCGCCCATTTCTTGAAAAAAGATGGTGTAATTATCGCCAACGATCAACGGATTGATCCAATGCCAGTTCTATTAGGAATGGCCGAGTATCCTCAAAATATTTTTGAGCAGTTAGAAAAAAAATATCAAGTTTATGCAATTGATGCTGGCTTGGAAGCAAAAAAATTAGGTAATCCGAAGGTATCCAATATGATTGTCCTTGGGATTGCTGCAAAGAATATGAACTTCAGCAAAGCTCAGTGGTATGATATTATTGAAAAAATCGTACCGCCGAAAACAGTGGAGTTAAATAAAAAAGCCTTTGATATCGGCTATGAATTCAGTAAATAATGAAGTAGAGGGATGAAAAACATGATTTGGAATGAAGCAAAAGAATGCATGAGCCGTGACCAGTTGAAGGTATTGCAAAGTGCAAGACTAGTGAAAATGGTGGATCGTGTATATCGTCAAGTGCCATTTTATCGTCGTAAGATGCAAGAGTTAGGAATTGAGCCTGGAGATATTCAAAGCATTGAAGATTTAGATAAACTTCCATTTACAACGAAAGATGATTTAAGGGAAAATTATCCGTTTGGATTAGTTGCAGTACCGCGCTCACAAGTTGCCCGTATTCATGCATCATCAGGTACAACGGGCAAAGCGACAGTTGTTGCTTATACTCGTCGCGATATTGATATATGGTCAGAATGCGTAGCTAGAGTTTTAACTATGGCAAATATTACAGCAGAAGATATGGTGCACGTTGCTTATGGTTATGGAATTTTTACAGGTGGACTAGGTCTTCATTACGGTGTTGAATACCTTGGGGGAACGGCACTTCCTATGTCTTCTGGGAATACGAAAAAGCAAATTACAATGATGGAGGACTTCGGAGCTACAGCTCTTGCATGTACACCTTCGTATGCGGTACATTTAGCAGAAGCATTAGAGGAAGCCGGGAAGATTGATAAAATAAAATTGAAATCAGCCATTTTAGGTGCTGAACCTTGGACAGAAAATATGCGTCTTCAATTGGAAAATAAACTAGGAATTAATGCTTTTGATATTTATGGGCTTAGTGAAATTATGGGACCTGGTGTTGCAGGCGACTGTATTTATCATAAAGGACTTCATGTGTGTGAAGATCATTTTGTACCTGAGATTATTGACCCGAATACATTAAAACCGGTAGCGGAAGGTGAAACGGGTGAGCTTGTATTCACTACGGTTACAAAAGAAGCATTGCCGCTCTTTAGATATCGGACGAAAGATTTAACGAGCATTTCTTATGAAAAATGTGAATGTGGCAGAACGTCAGCGCGCATTTCACGATTTAAAGGGCGTTCAGATGATATGCTTATAATCCGTGGAATTAACGTGTTTCCTTCACAAGTAGAAAGTGCGTTACTTGAAGTGGATGGAATTTTACCGCAGTATATGTTAATTGTCGATCGTGTAGATAATCTTGATACATTAGAAGTACAGGTAGAAGTAGAAGATCGTTTCTTCTCCGATGAAATCAGACATTTAGATGCATTGACGAAAAAGATCAGCGGCGTATTAAAAAGCGCACTGAACATCGTTGCGAAAGTAAAATTGGTGGAACCGAAAACTTTAACACGTAGCGAAGGTAAAGCAAAACGCGTAATCGACAAGAGACATCTATACTAAGAGAGGGGGGGAGTTCTTATGTTTATTAAACAAGTGTCAGTTTTTATTGAAAATCGTGCGGGAAGATTGGCTGATTTATTAGAAGTTCTAGCAAGAAATAACGTGAATTTAATCGCGCTTAGTTTGGCTGATACAGCGGAATACGGAATGATGCGAATGGTTGTATCCGATGCTGAGGCTGCAATCAAGGCGCTAAAAGAAGAAGGAATGTCGGCAATGCTTACGGATGTCATTTGTGTTCGTATTGATCATGCGGCTGGATCACTACATAAGGCGATGAAAGATATTATTACGGAAGTCGGAATTGAATATATGTATGCATTTTCGATTGGCAAAGAAGCATTGAATGTTATCAAGTTCTCTGAGCCAGAAAAAGCTGCAGAGTTGATCAAAAAACATAATATCGGTATTTGGAATGCTGGAGATATTGAAAATATCTAAATAAACGTAAAAAAGTGCAGTTCGAAATGAACTGCACTTTTTATGTTTAGCATTAGACTTCCATGATGATTGGTAGAATCATCGGACGGCGTCCTGTTTTTTCATATAGATATTTTCCTAGTGCTTCACGAATTTGTTGTTTTAATGTTGCCCATTCCATAATATTGTTTCCCAAACAATTTTCAAGGGCGGTTTGCACTCTAAATTGTGCCTCGTTCATGAGTTCTTCTGAATCACGAACATAGACAAATCCACGTGATACTAAATCTGGACCGGCAAGAATGATATTTCCTTCTTTTTGTAAGGTAACAACGACGATAACAACGCCTTCTTGAGAGAATTGTTGACGATCACGTAAAACGATATTGCCGACATCGCCAACACCAAGACCATCGACAAATACTTTACCAGATGGAACTTTTCCGTTAATTTTCGCGCTGTCTGACGTAAATTCAAATACGCAGCCATTTTCACCGATTAAAATATTTTCTTTAGGAATTCCTAAACGTTCAGCGATTTTACCATGTTGTTTTAACATACGATATTCGCCGTGAACTGGGATAAAGAATTTCGGACGGACAAGGTTAAGCATCAATTTCAATTCTTCTTGGCTGGCATGTCCAGAAACGTGAATTCCCGAAATTTTTTCGTATACGACATGTGCACCTAAGCGAAGTAAGTTATCAATTGTTTTTGATACGGATGTTTCGTTTCCTGGAATTGGCGTTGCTGCAATAAGAACGGTGTCACCAGGATTTACTGAAACAGTACGATGATTATTTGTAGCCATACGGCTAAGACCGGACATCGGCTCACCTTGGCTGCCAGTTGTTAAAATTAAAACCTGATCTTCACGATAATTATTCATTTCTTCCGGTTCAATTAAGGTGCCTTCCGGCATTTCTAAATAACCGAGTTGTGTAGCAATATTTACGACATTTACCATACTGCGTCCAAAAATAATTACTTTACGTTTATATTTGCAAGCAGAATGAATTGCCTGTTGAATTCGCGATACATTAGATGCAAAGGTTGCAAGTATGATACGTCCGCGTGATTGTTGGAATGCATCATCAAGGGTGATGGATACTTCCATTTCAGAACCAGTATATCCTGGACGTTCAGCATTTGTACTATCTGACATTAGCAGTAAAACACCTTTATTTCCAAGTTCAGCAAATTTATGAATATCAATTAACTTACCGTCAACAGGTGTTTGGTCAATTTTAAAGTCCCCTGTATGGACAACTGTACCGACTGGAGTATTGAAATAGATGCCGCAAGCATCTGGAATAGAATGGCTGCCTTGAATAAATCCGACTTTAAATATTCCTAGCTGAATAATATCACCAGCTTGTACTGGAACAAGTTTGCAAGCCCCGACATTATTTTCTTTTAAACGACCTTCTACTAAGCCAAGTGCTAATCTTGTCCCATATACAGGAACATTGATTTCTCTGAGTAAGTAGGATAATGAACCAATATGATCTTCGTGCCCATGTGTCAAGACAACTCCACGAACTTTATCGATATTGTTTTTTAGATACGTTATATCAGGAATTACTAAATCAATTCCATACATATCGTCATCTGGGAATGCTAGACCGGCATCTAAGATGACGATATCGTCACCATATTGAAACACGGTCATATTTTTTCCTATTTCCCCCAATCCTCCTAGGGGAATTACTAATAATTTGTTTTGATCTTCCAAGAATAGTACCTCCAATATTTTGATATTTATCTGATGAGCATTCTTTCATTTAATAGCTCATTTAAGACTAAAAGTTTAATTCATGATGCTTATTATTTTTTTATCAATATAAATAAAGTAAGACTTAATTCAAGTGAAGTTCTAACTTCCTTGAATTCTAATCGCACTTGTTTCAGGAACAATCTACTCTTAACTCTAGATTATAGAAGTTGGGAGTCTTAAAATAGACTAATTGCCAGATAAAGCAAACGAATAGATTATAGCCTACTAATCAAACTTTCCTACATAATAAAAATCCGCTCAAAATCATTACCTTGATTGTATCATAGTTATGGTTATAAATTCAAACGAAAAGCATAAATTATTTATATTTTTCTAAAATTAAAGTAAATTCCCTTAATTTTTATATTTAGCTAGAAATAAATAGTTTTACCTAAATTTAAAACTGATTTCCTCAATTCTTTCATTTTCCACGAAGAAAAAAAATGATATGATATAAATAAGAAAATAAAATTTAGAGAAAATGACTGTGGTGAAAGTTATGAGGGGAAAAAAATTTTTTTTAATCGCAAAAATTATGCTTTTAGTTTTTTTATTAAGTGATTATAGCGTCGCATTGTGTTCAGAGCTAAATGGCGAATGGAAATACCATGAAGGCGATTTGCTTGTAGCAGAAGACAAAGCAGAATTATGGCTTCAATCTGCAATCGCCAATGATCAAGAATGGAAATCTTTTGACTTTCCTCATCAACCCCCGCTGTCTGTAAATACGAATGTCGTATGGTTAACGACTACTTTGCCCAAAGGGCAGTATATTAGCCCCTTATTATTTTTTACGACAACCGAACAATCTTTTCGTGTTTATTTAGATAAAAAAATGATCTATCAATATGGAGATCTCCAGTATAAACGCTTTTCTTATGGAATGAGCTGGCATATGGTCGCATTGCCAGAGGAATATGAAGGAAAAAATTTAACATTTCAAATGTATTCAAATTATCCTGATCGTTTGGGGATTTTTGATAGAATGATGTTGGACGATAGCGTTCGTCAGACAATAAGGCTATTTCAATACGATGCTATGTATGTCGTTGCTTTTCCGGTAACAATTTTTATGATTTTAATTATGATATGTTACTACCTTAGTATGCATAAACATTATAAATTACATGTATATGCGATGATATTTTTCTCATTTTTTGCATTATGGCTCGTCGCGGCATCAAATACAAAGCTGCTTTTTCTTAACTTTCCAGTAATATGGTGGTATTTATTACTTCTTTCTGTCTATAGTATGCCCATTTTTTTAAATTTAACAGTCTATGAAGTCATTGAAGATAATAAGAAGAAAAAAATAAAACTTGTTGTAGCATATTACATAGTGTTAGCCTTAATTGCCATTATAGGTGAATGTATCGGATTAAGTACGATGAATTACTTATTATCGCCATTTTATATTAGTGGAGGAATTGTACAAAGCTATGTAGCATACCAATTGGCGGTATCGGCTTATCGTGGAAACGAAGACAGCAAAGTGTTACTTATTGGATTAATGGGATTACCATTAGCTGCTTTGTATGATGGTTTAGGTGCCCATTTTAGAATTGTTCCGTGGGTTACGCATGTAACGCCTTTGGGGATTTTTGCATTTGCATTTTTTATTTTGAGAATCCTTAGTTATAATGTAAGAAAAGAACAAGAATTGACTGACTTAGCTTTAAACCTACAAGATGAAATTGCCGTTGTTACACAAAAATCGCAGATTGATGCTTTAACGAAATGTTATAATCGTAATAAATTTAACGAAGCATTGGAAAAAGAAGTTGCTCTCAGTAGTCATAATGCATCTCCATTGTCTATGCTTATGATAGATATAGATTTTTTTAAAAGAATTAATGATACTTACGGACATGATATAGGTGATGAAGTATTGATTAGATTTACTGAAGTTATTCGAACTAAGCTGGATAAACGACATATTTTTATTCGTTATGGGGGAGAAGAGTTCATTATTTTATGCCGAGATTCGGATAAGGAGGAAGCTTCCCAGCTAGCTGAATTAATAAGAAGAACAGTTGAGGATAGTATATTGCTTGAAGATGAAAAGATTACGTGTAGCATAGGTGTAAGCCAATGGCGTAATACGGGAACGAATAATGGTAACTTTTTAAAACGGTCAGATTTAGCATTATATGCCGCGAAAAATCGTGGAAGAAACAAAGTTATTGTTGAAGATGAAATATAAGATACAAAGGTTGCTCTTATTTTATAATCCCCAAAACAATGTTGTTTTGGGGATTATTTTTGTATAATAAACAAAATTCAAAAAAATTTTTTGAACTGTAGAAAAGTACAATAGATAAAAAAAATTGGGGAAAATATGTCGAATTTTGAGAGGGGAGAAGAGGAAAGAAGAGAATATAAATAAAGTAACATATTTATATTTTCATTAGACTAAGGAGGATAGATTAATTTATTTGCAAGACGATGAATTAAAAGGAGGATAAAAATGTCAATTAAAGCAAAGTTAATTACTAGTTTTACAGTATTAGTCTGTTTACTTATTGGGTTAGGTTCATTTGCAAACTATTCATTATCAGAAGTGAATAGTAAAACCGTTGAAATTACTGATAGTTGGATGGAAGGAACACGTATATTAAATAATATTGGCACAAATTTAGATAAAATACGCAGAGAAGAACTAAATCATTTGATTGAACGAGATACAAATAAAATGACAGCGATTGAAAAAGATATTGAAAAAGATGTTTTGTCTGTCAATAATGAATTTGAAGAGTATAGAAAACTGATAGATAATATGGAGTATAATAGCCAAGAAGAAAAAGAGAAAGATATAACAGCTATCAATGAAATTGAAAAATTATATCAAGATTATTATGGGATTTCTAAAGAGGTAATAAAGTTTAGTCGAGCTGGTGATCAAATTCAAGGTGGTGATTTGGTAAGAGGGCGTTCATTTGAGGTATATGCTGCCTTAGCAAATAAAGTACAGGGATTGGTATCATTTAATAATGATGGTGCAAAAGCCGCAAAACTGGAAAGTAACGAAATTTATAAATCGAATAGTTTATATTCAAATATTATTATGGTAGTTGCATTTATTATTGCGGTTGCAGTTGCTTATTTTATGGTTCGGGATATTAGAAAATCTATTCTGGAGCTTATGCGAGTTTCAGAGGCAGTGAGTAAAGGCGACTTAAATGTACAGGCAGAAGTGTATTCTAATGATGAATTAGGAAAATTATCTACTGAATATAATGGTATGATTGGCAGCATTAAGGCGCTGATTTCACAAATTCAAAAAACCTCTAGTCAGGTGGCAGCCGCATCAGAAGAATTGACAGCTAGTGCGGATCAGTCAGCTCAAGTTACTCAACAAATAGCACAATCTATTACGCATGTATCTGAATTCTCAGAAAATCAAGTAGATGCGGTAAATGTGACGACTGATGTCGTGCAACAAATGTCGGCAGGAATAGAAGAAACCTCTGCAACAATTAGTATGACAGCTGATCAAACTAGCGAAGCGGTAAAGGCAGCACAAGACGGCAATGAATCTATTAAAAATGCTGTAATGCAGATGAATAATATTGAGATGACTGTAAGTCGTTCAGCACAGGTTGTTACTAAACTTGGGGAAAATTCCAAAGAAATTGGACAGATTGTAGAAACGATATCAGGGATCGCAGGGCAGACAAATCTTCTGGCTTTAAATGCGGCAATCGAAGCAGCGCGTGCAGGTGAACAAGGAAAAGGTTTTGCTGTAGTTGCAGAAGAGGTTAGAAAGCTTGCAGAACAATCGAAAGCAGCAGCAGAACGTATTGCAAATTTAATTGAAGGCATTCAAAAAGATACAGAAGAAGCAGTCGTTGTAATGAATGAAGGAACTGCTGAAGTTAAAGTTGGAGCTGAAGTTGTTAGTGCGGCAGGTAGTGCTTTTGAAAAAATATTAGAAATGGTTAATCATGTGAATCGTCAGTCGAAGGAAATTGCAACGACGATGGAAGAAATGGCAAATGGAACACAGCATATTGTTACTTCTGTAGAAGATATAGATAAATCATGTAAGAAGATGTCTGATGAAACGCAGACTGTATCTGCATCGACTGAAGAGCAGTCAGCGGCTATGCAAGAAATTGCCTCTGCAAGTCGAAGTCTAGCAGTTCTCGCGCAAGAATTAAATGAGGAAAGTGCTAAATTTAAGTTATAAAAACTACTTTTAAATAAACCATAACGCATAATATTTTTGCGTTATGGTTTATTTAATCTGATAACTTACCCATTAGATAAATGTAACGAGAATTTGAATAACGCCAAAAATCCTACCATTTATTGCCCTGGAGAAGGATTTATGATATTTTAAAGGTAAGATTAGTTTAAATCTGTAAAAGAGGTGAAGAGAAGTGTTACAAAAAGTCGTTTTAATTTTTGCTGGAATATTTCTATTTATGATAGGAACATGTTTTGCCGAGTTGTCACAAGATCAAAAATTTAATGTGAATTATACTGGGATTAATGGAGAAAAACTGTCTTTTGATCATGAAGAAGGATCTTCGCAAATTGTTGTAAAAAACAAATCTACAAAAAGCAAGCCAATTGATATTATTTTGAAGTTAAAGAATTCTCCGAATACAATTCATGACAAGCGGATTTTGACACTGCGTCGCATGGATGTTGCTGGTAAATCTTTTTGGTATGTGAAAAGTAGTTGGAGTGGAAAAGAGGCAGTTGCAATTAATACGCAGTTTTGGTTAATTGGAGAATGTAATGGGAAAATTGTTCCCTATGCAACTGAGAAAATATTTGGTGATGTTGATACATACGATTCTATTTATATTATGCCTGCACAAGCTTACCGAAAACAAACGGCAAATGGTGTATTTAACCCAGAACCGGTGCTTGTTGTCGAAAAACATTTAGCAAACGATTATTTAAAAATGGAAACTGCGATTATTTATTGGGATGAAGATGCACAATGGTTCTCATATACGGGGAAATATTTATATCCATATCTCGTATATGTAGATGGAAAAGAAATATAATAAAAAGGTTATTTCTCATAATTAATTGGAGAAATAACTTTTTTTTGTGACAATTTTATGAAAATTACAACTTCTTTTACTTCTAAAATTTAAATAAATGAAATGCTTGTATTTCATTTATGAGTGTGCTATTATCCATTTGTGGCAGGTAGTAGATAACATCCTTGTTGGAGTTGTACTGTGGCTTGCTAGAAATTATATTCATAAATTAAAAGAAAATTTACCCGCTTAGATCTATAGTAGACTGAGACGGAAGGCGAATTTTTTATAGGATAACTATGCCTTTCGGAGTCTGCCGAAAGGCTTTTTTATTTGCCTGAAGCAGCAAAAATCTCGAAACTCCAATTGAGGTCTGCGGTGTTGGAGGATGGAAAATGGCAAAAATAACGGTAGCAACATTAAAGGAAAGAAAGCAAAGGAAAACACCAATTACAATGCTTACTTCCTATGATTATGCGATGGCAAGAATGGTTGATAATGCTGGCATAGATATGATATTAGTAGGCGACTCTTTAGGAAATGTTGTATTAGGGTATGAATCAACGATTCCTGTAACTGTTGATGATATGATTCATCATGCAAAAGCAGTATGCCGTGGGGTAAATCAGGCGATGGTGGTCGTTGATATGCCATTTATGTCATATCAAATAAGTGTTGTAGATGCACTGCGTAATGCTGGGCGCATCATGAAGGAATCTGGTGCACAAGCGGTAAAAGTTGAAGGTGGAAAAGAAATTATTGAAGTAGTGCGAGCAATGGTTGACGCGGGGATTCCTGTCGTTGGACACTTAGGGCTTACACCGCAATCTATTCATCAATTGGGTGGATTTAAAGTACAGGGAAAAGATATGGAAACGGCACAAAAGATGATTGATGATGCTAAATTGCTTGCGGATGCTGGTGTGTGCGCTTTGGTTCTTGAATGCGTCCCAGAAAAGTTGGCGCAGAAGATTACAGATACAATTCATGTACCGACGATTGGAATTGGTGCTGGTAATGTCTGTGATGGTCAGGTTTTGGTAGTGAATGATATGCTTGGTATGTATAGTGACTTTACACCGAAATTTGTTAAAAAGTTTGCTGATTTGAGTAAATTAATGCAAGAAGCAATTGAGGAATATAAACAAGAAGTTATAAATCGCGAGTTTCCTGCAAAGGAGCATACGTTTACAATGTCGGATGAGGTTTTAGAAAAATTGTATTAATTGCGAGGTTAAATAAATGAAAATTAAAGTGTTAACTACGGTAGCAGAAGTTAAATCATTTGTTAGAGCAGTGAAAAAAGCAGGAAAAACGATTGGGCTAGTTCCGACAATGGGAGCGCTACATGAGGGACATTTAACGTTAATGCGTCATGCGAAAAAAAATGCGGATGTTGTTATTGCAAGTGTATTTGTAAATCCGACACAATTTGGTCCGAATGAAGATTTTGATGCATATCCGCGTGGATTTTCCCGTGATTGTGAAAAACTAGACTCCGTTGGTGTTGATGCGGTTTTCCATCCGAGTGCAGAAGAAATGTATCCAAAGGGATATACAGCTTATGTAACTGTAGATGGAGATATTACAAATAAATTATGCGGTGCAAAGCGTCCAGGACATTTTCGTGGCGTAGCAACAGTTGTTACAAAACTATTTAATATTACGGAGGCCGACAAAGCTTTCTTTGGACAAAAAGATGCACAACAAGTCGTTGTGATTAAAAGGTTTGTGCGTGACTTAAATATGAATGTTGAAGTGAATATGGTGCCGATTGTTCGCGCCGAAGATGGTTTAGCGCTTAGTTCGCGAAATAAATATTTATCCGATAAAGAAAAAAAAGCCGCTCTCGTTTTATCGAAAAGTTTGAAAGAAGCACAAAAAGCTTTTAAAAGCGGCAAAAAATCCGTAACGGAATTGAAAGCGTTAATAACGGAAAAAATTCAAGCAGAACCGTTAGCACAAATTGATTATATAGATATTTATACTTTCCCTGACTTAGAAGAATGTGAAATGATAGCGAAAGAAGCGCTGGTTGCATTAGCAGTTAAGTTCGGTACGACTCGCTTAATTGACAATACAATCCTAGGAGGAGAATAATGTTACTTAATTTATTGAAGTCAAAAATTCATTGTGCAACTGTTACAGAGGCAAATTTAAAATATATGGGCAGTATTACAATTGATGAAACGCTAATGAAAGCGGCAAACATATTACCAAATGAACGTGTACAAGTGGTGAATAATAATAATGGAGCCAGACTTGAAACTTATGTCATTCCGGGTAAAGCTGATTCAGGTGTCATTTGTTTAAATGGATCAGCAGCAAGACTTGTGCAACCAGAGGATGTTGTTATTATTATGGCGTATGCTTGGATGGAAGAAAGAGAAGCGCAAGAATATCAGCCGATCGTCGTTATGGTAGATGAGAAGAATAAAATGCGTGAAATACGCAGTAAAGAAACAGAACGTCAAATAGATAAACAGAGTTCTTAACTCAGATAGAGTTTTAACTCCATCCGAATTTTAGAAATCGTTATCCAAAGATA
The DNA here is from genome assembly GCF_030273445.1 of Selenobaculum gibii. NCBI lineage: Bacteria > Bacillati > Bacillota > Negativicutes > Selenomonadales > Sporomusaceae > Anaerosinus > Anaerosinus gibii. The sequence continues at coordinate 2,108,806 of NZ_CP120678.1, read as the reverse complement.
AAAAAAGCGAACAAATTCAAATTTAGAATTTGTTCGCTTTTTTATTTAATAGCTAGGACAATAATGGTTTAAAATTCTACCTTACTCCTAGTCTATTTTATATAATATGAATTAAATTAACTTGTTTGCTAGTAGAACACCCTTTATGCTATTTGCACTAAAATGTAATTTTTCTAATTCGTCAGTTGGAAGGTTGACTTCAAAACGACGTTCAATACCGTTTTCGCTAATTAATGAAGGAAGACTTAACGCGACATTTGTTAAGCCATACTCGCCCTTTAATGGTGTAGATACAGGAAGGATACTTCTCTCATTTCCTAAAACTGCCTTTGCAAGTCGACAAGCCCCCATCGCAATACCTGTATTAGTATAGCCTTTGCAATTGAGAACGTCGTAAGCAACTTGAACAACTGCTTTTGCAACTTCCTGACGGTCGAGTGATTCCGATTTATTAAAAAAATTATCAAGTTGATCAGCTGGAATTCCACCAATATTAAGTAAACTCCAAGCGGGAAATGCTGAATTTCCATGCTCACCTAACATATACCCTTGTACATCTTTAGCATCTACGTTATAGTGATTTGCAATAATGCGTTTAAACCGTAATGTTTCTAATGTTGTACCTGTTCCAAATAAACGATTCTCTGGATAGTCAAAACATTTGGCTGCGCAATAAGTTGTAACATCTAATGGATTTGTAATCATAATGATTACAGCATCTTTTGTATAGTGGGTAATTTGTGGCATAATGTCATGAATTACGGCAATGTTGCGCTCTGCAAGTACAAGTCTGTCTAAATTTTCTCCAGGCATTATACTTGGCCCAGCAGCGATAATAATAACGCCTGCATCTTTACACTCCGAATAATCGCCAATGTGGACATTGATGTTTTGGCTATAGTTACAAGGTGTAGCATGACTTGAATCAAGTGCTTCACCAAAGGCTTTTTTTTCATCCATATCAATTAAAACAATTTCATTTGCTAATTGAAACGCAATTGCTCTATTCAAAACGGCAGAGCCGACATGGCCGACGCCGATAATTACCAGTTTACTTTTAAGAGACTTCATAAACAACAACTCCTTATATAAATCTTATCAATCAATGAAATTAAGTTTACAACTTTACAATAAATGAGTCAATAAAAAACAGAGGAAAATCCTCTGTTAAAAATACTTATTAATTAAGCGTATTAACGCAATTTGTGCTTGTCTTATTTCTTCGAGATTATTTATATTTGATATTGTTTCTAATCTTTGTTCAAATAAATGTACAATATTATCATGATGGGCAGAAAGCAGATCATAGCCCTCAGAAGTAATGGATATATTTACACTACGGCGATCAGTTTTATCTTGTTCACGCGTGATATATCCAGACTTATGTAATTTGTCAATAATAGGAGACATTTGTTGCTTGGAAATTTTCAACTTAGATGATAATTCGCCAATCGTTTGTGTACCGTTATTACCGAGGCAGATCAGCGTTCCAAAATGGTTTAATGGCAAAGGAATCGAAAGAGGTTGAATGAATTTTTGATGAAAAATAGTAAGTAAATGTGAGAAATTTTCTGCAATTTCTTTATTTCTAACAGTCGACATTGGTATAAACTCCGTTCTGTTTTTAATGAAAATCCATTGACAAAATTATAGTATTACTATACTATAGAATCCGTGAATAGTAAATAACTATTTACTATTGTAATGGGGAAAACCTAAATTTTGTGGTGATTTTCATAAACTTTTACATGAACAGTCATGCAATTGTTGTAGGTTTTAAATATTAAAGGGAGGTAGAGGAAAATAGTACTTTCAAGAAAAAAAATGAAAGCCTGTTGTTTAAGCCTGGTTGCTGTATTTGCACTTTCGGCTGTTTTAGGGTGTGGCAGTACGAAACAAGCATCACAAAGTGGACAACCAGTTAAAGTAAAAGCTGTTCAGGTCATTCAAAAAGATACACCGATGACTTCTGAATATGCTGGGCAAATTCAGGCAAAAAATGAAATTAAAATTCAAGCAAGAGTATCTGGTAATATTATTGAAAAGCTAGTCAATGGTGGGGATAGCGTACATAAAGGGCAACCTTTATTTAGAATAGACCCTCGTCAATATGAAAGTGCATTAAATTCTGCACAGGCAAGTTTAGCACAGGCAGAAGCGAATTTGAGTAATGCACGTCTAGATACAGATCGCTATCGTCAATTAGCGGCCGCTGATGCAATTGCAGAGCAAACTTTAAATACACAACAATCTGTAGAAGAACAAAATGCAGCTGTTGTAGAATTTAATCGTGCAAATGTGCAAAAAGCAGCGGATGACCTTGCAGATACTGTAATTGTTTCTCCAATTGATGGTCGTATGGACGTTAATGATTTAAGTGTTGGTACGTATGTTACAGCAGGTTCTACTACTATGGCTACTGTATCATCAACGAACCCTGTATTCGTTCAATTTAGCATGAGTGAAAATGAATACTTAAAATTGGCCTCATTACACAAAAATGGAATGACAGAACAATGGGGGGAAACTGTTGCGATCACACTTAGTGATGGAACACAATACCCTATTACAGGTAAAGTAACGCAAGTCGATAGGGGCTTAGCACAAAATAGTGGGACATTAACTTTTAAAGCAACTTTTGAAAATCCAAATGCAATTTTAATCCCTGGTATGTTTGCTAGAGTAAAAATTAGCGGGGAAACAATTCCAAATGCCATCTTGGTTCCGCAACGTGCTGTTCAACAGTTGTTGGAAAAGAGTTTCGTAACTGTAGTTGGTGCGGATAATAAAGCAGAATCACGTGAGGTAAAACTTGGTTCTAAAGTGGGTAGTTACTATATTGTCGAATCCGGTTTAACAGCGGCTGATCAAGTTGTTGTTGAAGGTTTAACAAAAATTCAAAGTGGTGTAGCCCTAGATGTGACTTTAGTAACTCCAGAAGAGTTGCAATTGTCCTTGAATTAAGGGGGCGAATAAATAGTGGCAAAATTTTTTATTGAACGTCCGATTTTTGCAATCGTAGTTTCTGTGATGATGGTACTTTTAGGTACGATTTCAGCTTTCAGTTTACCGATTGCACAGTATCCACAGATTCAGCCCCCAACAGTTAGTGTATCGACTTCTTATACAGGAGCGAATGCTGATGTAGTTAACCAGACGGTTGCTCAGGTAATTGAGCAGCAGATTAATGGTGTTGAGGGTATGGACTATATGTCATCTACAAGTGATGATAGTGGTCGTTATAGCCTTAGTGTAACATTTTCTTCTGATACTGATGGGGATATCGCATCAGTACAAACACAAAATAAAGTAGCACAGGCAAATGCGAGTTTGCCAAGTGAAGTAAAACAAGTCGGAATTACGACGAAAAAAGCTTCAACGGATATGTCCTATATGGTTGCTTTATATTCGCCAAATGGAACATACGATGAAGTTTTCTTAAAAAACTATGCGGATATTTATATCTTTGATGCATTGAAACGCGTTAAAGGTGTCGGTGATATTATGGTATTCGGTCCGGACTTTTCCATGCGTGTATGGATTAATCCGGATAAAATGGCAGAGCTAGGATTAACGATTGCCGAAGTTTCTAAAGCAATTCAAGAACAAAATATTCAAGCTCCGGCAGGTACAATTGGTCAGATGCCAGCTCCCGACACACAAGAGTTTCAATATACGGGTAAAGTTCAAGGACGTCTTACAACAGCAGAGGATTTTGGAAACGTAATTGTTCGTGCAGAGCCTAATGGTTCTTTTATCTATTTAAAAGATATAGCTCGAGTAGAAACAGGTGCGAAAACTACAAATATTAATAGTACTTTAAATAATATGAATTCAGTTGGCTTTGGTATTCAATTAACAAATGATGCTAATGCGCTTGAATCTGTTGATGCTGTAAAAGCAGTTATTGAGGATGCGAAAAAGAGCTTCCCACCAGATATGGAAATTAAAGAGATTGTTGATAATACAGAGTATGTAAGGGAATCCATTCATGAAGTTGTTAAGACTTTCTTTGAAGCTTTATTACTTGTGTTATTAGTAGTATTCCTCTTTTTACAAAGCTGGCGCGCAACGCTTATTCCAATGCTTGCGATTCCAGTATCGTTAGTTGCGACCTTCGGTGCGTTCCTCGTATTAGGATTCTCAATCAATACGCTAACGTTATTTGCAATGGTTCTTGCGATTGGGCTTGTAGTTGACGATGCAATTGTCGTTATTGAAGCCGTTGAGCACAATATGCGTTATAAAGGTTTATCTCCAAAAGAAGCAACAAAACTTGCCATGGATGAAGTATCAGGCCCGGTAGTTGCTATTGCATTCGTACTTGCCTGCGTATTTATTCCAGTTGCATTTTTCAGTGGAATGACAGGAATTCTGTATAAACAATTCGCGCTCACAATTGCGGTATCAATGGCTTTATCTGCTTTCGTGGCATTGTCATTAACGCCAGCACTTTGTGCGATGATGTTAAAACCACATGATCCTAATGCTCATAAAGGCTTTTTAGGAAGGTTCTTTGATAAATTTAATGAATGGTTTGAAGCAAAAACCGAAAGCTACGGTAAAGCTGTTCATGCAGTAATTAAGAAAGCAAAATATGCATGTTTATTTTTGCTGATTGTTATTATTGGCACATATGGAATGTTTAAAATTGTACCAAGTACATTTATTCCAGATGAAGACCAAGGATTTTATCTAGTATCAATTTCTTTACCAGAAGGTACGAGCTTAAATCATACAAAAGAGACAGTAAAAAATGTTGGTGAAGTATTACGAGCTCAACCAGGCGTAAGAGATACTTTAGAGATTGTCGGTTATGATATTTTATCCGGTTCTTCTAAATCTAATGCGGGAACGATGTTCGTTGGGTTAACTCCTTGGAGTCAAAGAACTACTGAGGACTTAAAAATTGATGCGCAAGTAAAACGCGCTTACGGTGCTACTGCTCAATTTGGTGAAGCTAGTATTATGGCAATGAATATGCCAGCATTGCCTGGTCTTGGCATGGTTGGTGGTTTCACAATGATGCTTCAAGATATGTCTGGACATACAGATGAAGAGTTAGATGCGATTACAAAACAATTTGTTATGGCGGCAAATCAGCGTCCAGAAATTGCCAAAGCATATTCAACGTTTAAAATTAATTCTCCAGGAATTGAATTTGAAGTTGACCGTGAAAAAGTAAAAAATCTTGGAGTAAATCTTGATGATGTATTTACTGCTCTGCAAGTAAACTTTGGTGGTACACAAGTCAATGACTTTAATCGCTTTGGTCGTACTTATAAAGTTATGATGCAGGCGGATACACAATTTAGAAATGAAGCGGATATGACACGGTTCTTATATGTTAGATCTTCAACGGGGATGATGGTTCCTGTCGATACTCTTTTAAAACCGAAAACGATTACTGCGGCATCAAGTATTAGTCGTTTTAATGCAGCACGCAGCATTCAAATTAATGGTGCAGCAGCTCCAGGCTATAGCTCTGGACAAGCATTGAAAGCAATGCAAGAAGTTGCAGAACAAACTTTGCCAGATGGATTTAAATACGAGTGGTCAGGGCAAAGTCGTGAAGAATCAAAAGCAGGTAGCAGTACGATGATCATCTTTGCGTTAGCAATCATCTTTGTATTCCTCTGTTTGGCAGCTCTTTACGAAAGCTGGAGTGTCCCGTATGCGGTATTGCTTTGCGTACCGACAGGTATCTTTGGGGCTCTTTTAGCAGAGTACTCAAGAAATCTTCAAAATAGTGTTTATATGCAAATTGGGCTTGTCATGCTGATTGGTTTAGCGGCGAAAAATGCAATTCTAATTGTAGAATATGCAAAAGTTCGTGTTGACCGTGGCATGGAACCAGTTGAAGCTGCAATTGAAGCTGCGAAGCTTCGTTTACGTCCAATTATCATGACGTCACTTGCCTTTATTATTGGATGTCTTCCATTGGCTGTGGCAACTGGTGCAGGGGCGGCATCAAGAAATGCAATGGGGACTGCCGTTGTTGGTGGTATGTTAGTAGCAACGATAATGGGAATTTATCTAATTCCGGTTATGTTTGTTGTTGTTGAAAAACTAGCAGCTAAATTTAATACACGGAAAAAGAAAAACGTGCAAAAAGATGTTACAATAACTAAATAAAATATTTTCAATAGGCTTTATTTTAGAAATGCGTTTGGCATAGCCAAACGCATTTCTTTTAAAATCCTCAAAACTGTAGTATAATGGTAAAACTAAGATAAGTAGACTGCTATAGAAAACGATTAGAAATCTCTATGGACAGTTGAAACATTCAATGAAATAATAGCTTTTTTAAGCAGATTGATCATTGAATAAATAAAGTAGGAGGAATAAACGAATGAAAAAACTATTTTATCAAAGTAAGAAACATTTATTTATTTTTGCAGTAACTCTTTTTGCAATAATCGTGCTACCACTTAGAACTGAGGCAGCTCCATATACATATACGAATACGGAATATGGTTTTTCTATTACTTGCCCAGATAAACCGCAAGGCATTATTTCTTTAAATCGAACACAGGATGAAAAAGGGGTCCTCTTAGTATTTGAGGGAGATGCGAATGAAGTGAAGTATGGTTGGCTAATTTTAGTTGATGCTTTTACGGATAAAGATATGCCAAAATTGAAAGATATGCCAACGCAGGAGTTGGATGCCTATATGCAACTTTTACTTCATAATGGGGCAAATGAAGTTGTAGCTGTAGTGCCAATTGAAGAAGAACCCGCACTTTACACAATTAATAAAGGTGAAAAAAAGGAAGCCGTTACATATATTCAAAGTAAACGTAACTATATGGTAACTTTAATTTCACCAATGGATAAATTTAAAGAAAGAATTAATCCATATCAAGAAGGATTAATTAGCTTTAAATCAAAATAAATTATTTTTGTTATTAAAAGGCTTTCGGGCACGGGAAATCAGTAAGATAAAAGGGATGTTAACTAATATTAGTTAGCATCCCTTTTTGTATAAATCCTACTTTTTTGAACAAGATAATTATAAAATTTATAAAAAAGAAGCTTTGTTTTGTGAGAAGGAGTGTTAGAATGGGGATTTTAGATGGAAAAGTAGCATTAGTTACAGCGGCAACACAAGGAATTGGTAGAGCTTCAGCTATTATACTAGCGAAACATGGAGCTAGTGTATATATTGGGGGGCAAACGATTGAATCAGGGGAAGAGGTAGTAAAGGAGATTGAAAAAAACGGTGGACGAGCAAAAGCGCTTTTTTTTGAAGCAACACAAATTGATACTTATCAATCAATTGTAGAGGAAACTGTAACTACTGAAGGAAAAATTGATATTTTAGTTAATAATTATGGTCGCACAAATGTGAAAAAGGATTTTGATTTATTAAAAGGAGATACTGAAACTTTTTTCGAAATTTTGCAAGATAACATTCAAAGTGTTTATTTGCCTAGCAAATTTGCAATTCCGTATATGATAAAAAATAATGGCGGTAGCATTGTCAATATTTCAAGTATAGGTGCAATTTTACCTGATGTGTCAAGGTTGGCTTATGGTGTTTCAAAAGCAGGAATTAATTTTTTAACGCAAAATATCGCGGTACAATATGCACGTGAAAATGTAAGGTGTAATGCAATTATGCCAGGCTTAATTGCAACGAATTCAGCAATGAACAATATGAGCAAAGATTTTATTGAGAATTTTTTAAAACACGTTCCAATAAAACGATTTGGTAAACCAGAGGATATTGCAAATGCAGTTTTATTTTTTGCCAGTGATCAATCTGCATTTATTACAGGAGAAACCCTTCCTGTTGCAGGTGGTTATGGTCTTCCAGCGCCTCTTTATGGTGAAAATGTTATGCAATAACAAGGAATCCATAAGAAAAGACTTTAGGCTACTTTTCTTTTTCTGAATATTTAGTATAATTAAACTATTAGGGAAAAGATAGGGGGAAATGTAGAATGAAGTCAATAAAAACACAAATAATCTTAACAATGAATCTTATCAGTATTATCTCTATTTTTTGTATAGGTGGATTCTTCATTTATCAGACGATTAGTGCTAATATGAATGCAAGAGAAATTTATCGTACACAGCTTGAAGAAAAGTATAATGATGAGTTTCGATTACAAGTGCAAAATGTAGTTAGTTTAGTAGAAAAATTTCATCAGGATCAGGAAAAAGGATTGCTAACAGAAGAACAAGCGAAAAAACAAGCAGCAGATTTAGTAAGAGAGCTGCGTTATGATGATGGAAAAGGATATTTTTGGATTGATACAGCAGAGGGGATAAATGTTGTTTTATTAGGACGCCCGGCAGAAGGAAAATCTAGAATTAATGATGTTGACCCGAATGGTGTATACTACATAAAAGAAATCCTTCAAAATGGACAAAAAGATGGTGGTGGCTATTCGGAATATTCTTTTCCAAAGCCTGGTGAAAGTGAGCCATTAAAAAAACGTGCATATAGTATAGCGTACAAGCCTTATAATTGGATAATTGGCACAGGGAACTGGGTGGATGAAATCGATAAAAAATCAGCAATCTATAATGAGAGCCTTAATGAAAATTTGAAAAAAGATATTTTACTTGCTATAGGTATTCTGATTGTAATTCAAATGATTGTTTTATTTATTTCAGTTTATATTGGACGATATTTTGCTGCACCAATTATTGCTGCGACGAATAAAATTGATAAGTATTCAAAAGGCGATTATTCCCATGATGGAAGTTTAGCAGTTTTTCAGCGAAAAGATGAAATTGGCACGATGATTAAAGCACTCTATCTTTTAGATTCAAATATGCGAAATTTATTAAAGTCAATTTCAAGCTCTTCTGAGCATGTAGCATCTGCATCAGAAGAACTCACAGCAAGTGCGGACCAATCGGCTTTAGTTAGTGGACAAATTGCAACATCTATTACAGACGTAGCAGCTTCCTCAAATCAACAGGTAGATGCGATAAACTCGGTCTCTTCTGTTGTTCAGCAATTATCTGCAAGCATTGAAGAAGCATCTGCAAATGCATCTCTGTCAGCAGATAAAGCTTCTCAAGCCGCTGAGACTGCTAAAACGGGTGGTGCGGATGTAGATAATGCGATTAATCAAATGAATTTAATTGAAGCTGCCGTGAATGATTCAGCACAAGTAGTAAGAAAATTAGGAGAACGGTCAAAAGAAATCGAAATGATCGTTGATACGATTTCAGGCATTGCTGGACAAACTAATTTATTAGCACTAAATGCAGCAATAGAAGCGGCACGTGCGGGAGAACATGGACGTGGCTTTGCAGTTGTTGCTGAAGAAGTAAGAAAACTTGCAGAGCAATCACAAGATGCAGCAAAACAAATTGCAAATTTAATTCATGAAATTCAAGGTGATACAGATAATGCTGTGCTTTCTATGGATAAAGGGACAAAAGAAGTCCAAGATGGAACAAAAGTAGTGATCAGTGCGGGAGAATCGTTTAAGGCAATTGTAAATTTAGTAGAAAGTGTTGCGCAACAATCTAGAGGAATTGCTGCGACGATTCATGAAATGGCTACGGGAACAGAACAAATTGTAATTTCTGTACAGTCAATCGATGAAAGGACAAAAAGAGTAGCTGAAGAATCAGAAACGGTATCTGCAGCAACAGAAGAACAAACCGCATCTGTCAATGAAATTGCTACAGCTAGTCAGTCCTTAGCGACAATGGCACAAGAATTACGAGTAGAAGTAAATAAATTTAAAATTTAGATAAATAATTATGGGTAAAGGTTGTAGTTTTTACTGCAACCTTTATTTTATAGAATGGTTATATAAAGATATGCTTTCCGATAAGATATATTTTGCTTGAAAATCCATTAGATAGAATGATTTTGTCACATTTTTGTCGTGAAATTTTGGTGGGGTAATTTCAATAAAAAGGGATAAATGATAAGCGGTTAAATTATTGCTAAAATTTCTTGAGGATTTAGCATAATTTTTTTATCAGATATTGATTTCAACGCCAAATCGCGGTATTATATCAATAGATTAGCACTCACGACGTTAGAGTGCTAACAATAATACTGAAAAAGGGGTTTGAATAATGGCAAAAGAAATGCGCGAGTTTCAAGCTGAAACGAAACAATTACTGGACTTGATGGTTCATTCTATTTATACGAATCGTGAAATATTTTTGAGGGAATTGATATCTAATGCGTCAGATGCGATTGATAAACTTCGTTTTGAATCATTGACGAATAGAGAATTACTAGAAGGCAAAGAAGATTTTGAAATTTTCTTAGTCCCAGATAAAGATAGTCATACATTAACGATTTCTGATAATGGAATTGGGATGACTTATGATGAAGTGATTGAAAATGTTGGAACGATTGCAAAATCAGGCACAAAAGCATTTTTAGAAAAACTAAAAGAAGAAAAAGAATCTACAACAGATAAAGATTTAATTGGACAATTTGGCGTAGGTTTTTATTCTGCATTTATGGTAGCAGAAAAAGTAACTTTAATCACACGCAAAGCCGGCGAGACGAAAGCAGTAAAATGGGAATCCACAGGTGACGGTAGTTACAGTATTGAAGAAACGGAAAAAGAAACGCGTGGGACAAGCATCATTTTAACGCTTGGTGAAGAATTCTATGGTGACAAAGCAGAGGAAGACTTTACGAATGAATATGCTTTAGAAGCATTAGTAAAAAAATATTCCGATTACGTTCGCTTCCCAATTAAAATGAATTTTGAAGTAGAGGAAACCCCAAAAGATGATGAAGGAAAAGAAATTGAAGGGGCTGAAAAAGTAAAACGTATTGAAGTACGTACATTGAACTCTATGCGTCCACTTTGGACAAAGAATAAGAGCGAAATAAAACCGGAAGAGTACACTGAGTTTTATAAAAATTTGTTCCATGAGTGGGAAGACCCGTTTGAAGTGATTCACTCCAAAGCAGAAGGTACAGTGGAATATACGACGATGTTATTCCTGCCAAAACGTGCACCATATAATTTATATCATACGGATTATGAACCTGGCATTCAATTATATTCTCGTCATGTATTTATCATGGATAAATGTAAAGAATTATTGCCAGATTACTTACGGTTCGTGCGTGGGCTTGTAGATTCGCCAGATTTTTCTTTGAACATTTCTCGTGAACTTTTACAACAAAGTCGTGAATTAAAATTAATTGGAAAAAATCTTGAAAAGAACGTATTGAAGACTTTAGAAAAAATGCTTAAAAATGAACGTGAAAGATACGAAACGTTCTGGAATGAGTTCGGAAAATCTTTTAAAATTGGCGTCTACACTGCTCCTCAAGATAGCAGCAAATTAAAAGACTTATTGCTATTTGCTACATCTAAAGAAGGCACAGCCCTTACAACATTAAAAGAATATATAGAAAGAATGCCGGAAAGTCAAAATTTAATTTACTATGCAACTGGTAAAGATGCAGCTACTATTGAAAGATTACCGCAAATGGAATTATTGAAAGAAAAGGGCATTGAAGTTCTATACTTATATGATAATGTAGATGAATTTGCTATTGAAGCATTACGTGAATATGGTGATAAGAAATTCCATTCTGTAAGTCGTGGTGATTTAAATCTCGATGATGTAGAATCACAAGAAGTTAAGAAAGAAACAGAAACAATTGCGAAAGATAACGAAGATTTAATCAAGGCAGTGAAAGAAAATTTAGAAGGCAAAATTGCTGATGTGAAAATTAGTAACCGTCTAAAATCAAGTGCTGTTTGTTTAGTCAGCGGCGATAACGGCATCAGCTTGTCAATGGAACAGGTTTTTGCTGAAGCAAATAATCCAATGTTTAAAGCAAGTCGTATTTTAGAAATCAATCCACATCATGAAGTATTTAGCAGGCTACAATCACTTCATAATGGCGAGCAGAACGATACCTTTAAAGATTACTGTGAAATGCTTTATGCACAAGCTTTATTGATTGAAGGCCTCTTGCCAGAAGATCCAATTGGTTTTGCAAATAAAATTGCAAAATTGATGGCGGACAAGTAATTTTAGGTAAGGTTAGTTTTTCAAAGAATTTTCAAAGAAAACTATAAGATAATAGAAGATGTAGATGAACCCATTTACTTCATCACAAATGTACTTACCTCACTAAGTACACACATCCATTTTATCTTATTCGAAAATAATCAGAGCTTTGGCTCTGATTATTTTTGTCTGTATAGTCATGAAAAAAGTGCCTGCAATGGCACTTTTTGTCCAGAGATAGGATTCAGATAAATTGAAAACGCCACTTAAATCAAGACTACTTCATTTTGATAATGGCAATTTGATTGTTACGGTAGTTCCCTCCTTTAATTGGCTGTCAATTGTAATACTTCCGTTATGCTGTTCGATAATCCATTTGGCTAAGGAGAGGCCGAGACCACTGCCGCCTTTATGACGAGATTCGTCTACTTGATAGAACCTGTCAAATAATTTAGGCAGGTGATGTTTGGCAATACCTTCTCCTGTATCGTTAATTGTAATAATACATTTATCATAAGAAATAGTAAGCTTGGTTGTAATTATGCCATTAGTATCTGTATGACGTATTGCATTGTCTAAAATGATGGTGAGGACTTGACGAATTTTAGGTTCATCAGCAAGTATCGTTGCCGGAGTGAATGATGAATAGTTAAGTCGTAAGGATTTTTTCTCGGCTAATAATTGAATGGATTTCAATGTATCGATAATTAATTCATCAATTCGAATTTTTTTCATGCTTAGTAGCTGTTGTTTAGCATCGGCGCGTGCCAAAAATAACAGAGAGTTAATAAGCTGTGACATGCGAGTTGTTTCTTCTTGAATATTATGAATCCAATGAGTGTTTTCATCGATAGTTTCTTTGCTGTTTGCTCCTTTTAAAATATCTAAATTGGTTTGAATAATTGTTAATGGCGTTCTTAATTCATGCGAAGCATCAGATACGAAATTCTTTTGATTTTTTAAAGCCTTACGAATTGGTGCTATTGCTTTGTTTGCCATGAAGAAGCTTGCAGCAAAGGAAAGAAGTGCACAGCAGAGTCCAACGAGAAGAAATATGTAGAGCTGAGATTGTAACAACTCATTTTGTCTAGATAAATCATTACATACGATTAGCGTTTCGGAATCGGTTAACATTGTTTTGGTGTAGATAATGTCCGTATTAACAAAAGAAATTTTTCCTTCAGTTTGAGGAAGTGTTAAAATCTTTTCAACAAAGGCAGGGATTAAATCATCTTTAATAGTAATCCCTGAGGAACAAGCGATAATTTTTTGATCTTTTACCTTTAAATAAAAAAAACTGGGTTCTGGTGGGGGAATCATACCAATGATTGTTGGGGGATGCTGACGCTTGCGTTCTGGAATATCTGTAAGCTGGCCAGACCTAATTTCCTCACTTAATTTACTCATCACGTGATAAGAACCTTGATTTACGCCATAGTTTGTTAACATAAAGGTACCTGTGATAAGAACTGTAAATAATGCCATAATAATAGCGACGTTAATAAAAGTTAATTTTAAACGCAACTTGTTAAACATCAATATCCTCCTCAAATGAGTACCCAATACCACGGATTGTTTTTATATTAGGAATGTTAAGCTTTTTGCGCAGGTAATAGATATAAAGATCCACATTGGAAATATTAGCATCACTGTCGTAGCCCCAGATTTTCTCCATGATTCGCTCTTTGGTAATCACTTGTCCGACATTATGCATAAGCAGTGATAAGAGAGCGGCTTCTTTTGCTGTTAATTGAATTTTTTCATTACCTTTGATCGCTTCTCCGTGCAGAATGTGAAGCGTAAGATCACCAATAGAAATGGTATTGTCTGTTGTTTTTTTATTTGTACGGCGTAACAATGCTTTAATACGTGCAAGAAGTTCTTCTGTAAAAAATGGTTTGATTAGATAATCATCTGCTCCACACTCTAAACCTTCCACTCGGTCACTAGGAGCATCTTTTGCTGTTAAAAAAAGTATAGGGATAGTAAGTTTTAATTTTCGTATTTCTTTTAATACAGATAAACCGTCTAAATGTGGCAACATGCGGTCGAGAATAATTACATCATAGGGATTTGTACAAGCCATATTTAATCCTGTTAATCCGTCTAAAGCTGTATCGACTGTATAACCGGCTCGCCTCAACAGGACAGTTAATGCTTCGCTTAACTTAACTTCATCTTCAATTAAAAGTAATTTCATGATAAAATCCTTTCATTTGCATTCTATAGCGTTTTTACTATATCGCATAATTCTTTGAAGAAAATTTGTTTTTTATGAAAAATTCATCTAATATATAGTATAAAGTATAAAGTATAAAGAAGTAATAGAATAGTCATAATCTATTGAAAGAAAAACGTCAATAAAGTAATTATTTAAAATTTAAAGGGGATAGAGAATGAAAAAATTTTTTCAAGAATTAAAAATTAGTGAGAATTTGTGCAAAGTTTTAAAAGAAAATGGAATTACAGAGGCGACACCTGTCCAGACAGCGGCTATTCCAGCGATAAGAAGTGGGAATGATGTTGTTGTGCAAGCACAAACGGGAACAGGGAAAACACTGGCTTTTTTATTGCCAATTATGGAAAAAATAAAAGTGAATGTGCCAGTTGCACAATCTCTAATTGTTGCACCAACACGAGAATTAGCACTTCAGATTACAGCCGTTGCACAAAAGATTGGTGCGCCAATAGGTGTGCGTTCCCTTACTGTTTATGGTGGACAGGCAGTAGATAGGCAAGTACAAAAGCTAGGACAGAATCCACATATTATTATTGGAACGCCAGGGAGGATTCTTGACCATTTACGTCGTAAAACGCTGGATTTATCTAGTGTAAACAAAGTGGTTTTAGATGAAGCGGACCAAATGATGCATATGGGATTCATTGAAGAAGTTGAAGGAATTTTGAAAGAAACTGCTGGAGATCGTCAGTTGATGTTTTTCTCGGCGACGATTCCTGATAGGATTCGTGGATTATCTCGCCACTACATGCGAATGCCGCAAGATATTAATATTAAGTCAGAGACGATTACATTAGAGGGTATAGAGCAAATTATTATTGATACAAATGAAGCATCAAAACTAGATCAATTATGTGCGATGATTAATCAATATCAGCCATATCTAGCAATGGTATTTTGTCATACAAAACAACGTGTTATACAAGTGACTGCGGAACTTGCAAAACGTGGGTATTTAGTTGATGAATTGCACGGAGATCTTACGCAAGCGAAGCGTACCCTTGTTATGCGGAGATTTGCTACTGCGAAATTGCAGGTTCTTGTAGCTACGGATATTGCTTGCCGTGGGCTAGACATTGAAGGTGTGACCCATGTATTTAATTATGATATTCCACATGATGTGGAAACATATATTCATCGGATCGGTAGAACTGGACGCGCTGGTGAAATTGGCAAAGCGATTACTTTTGTTAATGCTCGTCAATACGATTATCTTCGCACGATTGAGCAGGGAATTCAAACTAGAATTCAGAAGGAAAAGGCAACAGTAAAAGCAAACAAAGAGCAGGTGGCGAAATCTTCAAAAGAAGGAAATGAAAAGAAAAATGAAAAACCTGAACAGCAAAAACGTGCGCCATTAAGCAAATATGCAAATCGCAAAGGCAGTGGCCATGGTGGAGTGAATCAGCGCAGTCGCCGTAAACCAAAGCCAACAGGGCAACAAAGTCGCGAAACTGCATCGCGCAGACCGAAGAAACGACGATAATTTAGATAAAGCCGCCTTTGGGCGGTTTTTTTCTTGCTTAAAATTACTATAGGCGCTATAATATAAATGAGCATATGCTCAATTGGAGGTCGACTGTAATGGTGAGAATACGTTGTTGTGGTATTGTCGATGACCTTCCTAGATGCAAGAGATTTTTAGCGGAAGCAGAGAATGCGGAAACAATACTTTTGCAGGTGGAAGAGTATGAGGCGATTCGATTGAAAGATTATGAAGGTCTGGAGCAAAATGAAGCCGCAAAAATAATGGGGCTTTCAAGAGCAACTTTTCAAAGGGTATTGCAGTCGGCAAAACAAAAAGTTGCAGAAGCTTTAGTTAAAGGCTGCAATATATCGATTGAAGGGGGATTTTTTAAAATGGCAAACAGAAAATTTGAGTGTCAGGATTGTAAACATGTATGGGAAGTAGCACCTTGTAGTGAAGGTGGTAAACATGGATATGAAATTGAGTGCCCAAAATGCGGCAGCTTAAAAAAGATTAAATTGATGAATGGTGAACGCCATGTTTGCGGTGGTGGGCATCACGGGCAAAATGGTCATGGATGCTGCGGTGGGCATCACTAAGAATAGATAAAAATCTAAGAAAAGGCAAAGGTATAGCTGATATACTTTTGTCTTTTTTTGTAGAAAAAAAGAAATTGTACAAAATATACAAAATATTTTGCATATTAGAATATTTTTATGTATAATTAATATGTAGAATTTAATAAATAAAGGTAATGATAGGAGGAAGAAATTTGAATTTATCCGTAAAAATCTTAATTTCATTGATTCTAGCAATTATTGCCGGATTAATCGCTGGGGCGGAAAATCTACCTTGGATTAAGCTGTGGATTGCACCAATTGGGACAATGTTTATCAATTTAATCAAAATGATGATCGTTCCAGTTGTTATGGCATCAATTATCGTAGGTGCAGCTAGCTTAGGTGATACGAGAAAGTTAGGTAGAATTGGCGTAAAGGTTATGGCATTTTACTTAATTACTACAGCCATTGCGATGATTATTGGTTTGGGTGTTGCTGGTGTAGTTCATCCTGGTGATGGTATCAGCATTGCAGCAGAGGCAGCAAAAACAGATGTAAAAGCTGCTCCGACAATTATGGAAGTAATTGTTAACATGGTTCCAGCGAATCCGTTAAAAGCGATGACAAATGTGGACATGTTACCGATTATCGTATTTTCATTGATTATTGGTATTGGAATTACGCATGTTGGACAAAAAGCATTGCCATTACAAAATGTCTTTGAAGCGTTAGCGGAAGTGAGTTATAAAATTATTACTCTTATCATGGAACTTGCTCCATATGGCGTATTTGCGTTATTATTACCAGTTGTTGCGGCAAACGGACCAAAAGTTTTATTGCCTTTATTATCTGTAATTATTGCGGCATTTGTTGCTAGCATTATTCATGCTGTTATTACTTATGCAAGTGTAATACAAGTTGTAGGGAAAATGAGTCCGATTAAATTCTTTAAGGGTATGGCTGAAGCGATGATGATTGCATTTACTACTTGTAGCAGTGCAGGTACGCTTCCAGTTAATATGAAGAACTGTCAAGAAAAGCTTGGTGTATCTAAAGAAGTTTCTAGTTTCGTATTACCATTGGGGGCTACCATCAATATGGATGGTACAGCAATCTATATGAGTGTTTGTACATTATTTATTGCGAATGTATATGGTGTTGACTTAACTGCAGCACAAATGTTAATCGTAGTGCTAACTGGTACTTTGGCTTCTATTGGTACAGCTGGTGTCCCAGGTGCTGGGATGATTATGCTAGCTATGGTATTACAAGCAGTTAACCTTCCACTAGAGGGAATCGCGTTAGTTGCTGGTATTGATCGTGTACTTGATATGTGTCGTACAACTCTAAATATTACAGGTGATGCGGCAGCAGCAGTTGTAATTAACAAAACGGAAGAAAATAAATAAGATAATTTCATCATACGATGATAAGTGAGATGATGTGTAGAGAGATTTTTCTTTCTTTGCACATCATTTTTTTGTAGCGTTTCCATAGAAAAAGGATTTTCGCGATTGGGGGAGAATTTTTAAGTCGGAATAAGTGAAAGCAAGTGAGGGAGATTTTAGATGTTACAAAAGAATAAAGCAACGTTTTTATTGTTTTTAATGATGATTTTATTTATACTCAGCTATCCATATCGCGATGGTTTTTGGGGCGGCTTATTCAATGCTGGGATGCTTGCGGCTGTTATTGGTGGCTTAGCTGATTGGTTTGCTGTGCGAGCATTGTTTGAGAAGCCATTGGGAATAGGTTATCGAACAGAAGTAATCCCACGTAATCGCGAACAGATTTTTTGCGATATGATTACGTTTATTAGTAAAGATTTACTTGGAAAAGAAAACATCATAAGGGTTTTAGATCGTTATTCATTAATGAAGCTAGCGCTTACCTATGTTGATGAATCAAAAGGTGATGAAAAAATCAAACAATTTCTTTATCAGATGGTTACCCTTTTTCTTAAAGAATCAAATAAAGAGCAGTTAGCTAAAATTTTAGAAAATTTATTGCAAGAAAAAGTAAAAGAAATGAATACAATTAAACCGGTGATTGAAGCTTTGATTCATACGCTTGAGCGTGATGAAGAAGATGCTTTCATTAAAGAATTACTCGTAGAATTGGAAGTATATGTTCACCATCCTGCTGTTGTAGGCGTAATTGAGCAAATTGTAACGCAGATTAAGCAGCAATATACTGGTCAGGCAGAAATGCGTGAAATGGCAAGTCGTTTCTTAGATTTATCAGAAGAAAAAATTGCAAAAATGGTACAGAGAGAAATTATTCAATATTTGCGTGACTTACAATTTCGTACACATCCACTAAGAATTGATTTGAAAGTTCGCATCATTGAATGGTTACTTAATCAGAAGGAAAATAAACAACTTGAAGAAAGTTTAAACCAATTCTTAGAATATATGATTAACGAAAAACTAAATGTAAGTAATGCGATTGTAAATTTTTTAAACGTTCTTTTGGAAGAGCAAAAAATGAATTTAAGACGCTTAATTGATCAAATTGTTGATAATCAAATTCAACGATTGCGTAGTGATGATAAATTGCAGGAGAAATGCGAGCAATTTATGAAAGAAATCGTTATGCATGTTATTTCTGAAAAACATATTGTTTTAGAGACGAAAATACGAGAAAAATTAGATGGATTGTCTAATGATGATTTGAAGAATCTTGTGGAAAATCGGGTGGGGGACGACTTGCAGATGATTCGTATTAATGGTTCTGTTGTAGGCGCAATAGCTGGTATGATGCTTTATGTCCTTACATTTCTTGTAGAAAGGTTTGTTTAAGATGCAAAGAAGGCTTAATCAAGCAGACAAAGCTTTAGGGGTTGCTGCAATTTTATTTGTTATTTGTCTGCTATTAAAAATTTATTATCCGCAATCTATTTATATTAAAGGATTGTTATTTTGTGCAGAAGCTGCGTTGATTGGCGGGATAGCCGACTGGTTTGCTGTTACAGCGTTGTTCAAAAAACCGCTTGGTTTCCCTTATCATACGGAAATTATTCCGCGTAAACGTGAGCAAGTCATTGAAGGGTGTATTAAGCTCGTACAAAAGGAATTTTTTACGAAAAAGCAAATGTTGTTATGGTCTAAAGAAGGAGGATTTATCGACTATATATTGGCCTATGTAGAAAAAAATAATTTTCAAAAGGAAATCAGCAGAAGAATTCTAGATTATTTTGAGCAGCTATTATCTTCTCTGAACGCAGAAGCGTTGGCAATGCAGCTTGACATGTTAATTCATGAAAAAGTGCAGAACACGAAGTTATTGCCCCAAGTAAAGAATATGATGATAGACTTTATAAATTCTGAGAAAGGGTCTACACAAATAGATATTTTGCTTAAACGGGCGATCCAAAAGGTAGAAGAAGGCGCGATTAACGATAAAGTCAAAGCTTATTTAGAAGAGTATCTGGAGGAAAAGAGTCAAGGGCTATTGTCGATGATGATGATGTTTGTGGCAAAGCAAAGCAATGTTTTAAATGTTGATGAAATTGCCCAAACTGTACAGGCGCAACTTATTTATACCCTTACAGAGATGCGTGAAAACCATAACCATCAGATGCGAAGAGCTTTGATAGATGAGCTTAAAAATAGTCTGCACCGTTTACCAGACAATATTGAATTATGTCAAAGCTTTGAATCTTTAAAGATGAGCGTTTTTAGCGGATTACAAACCAAACAGTTATTAAAGGAATTAATTGAATCTATAATAATATCCTTAAAACGTCCCGACTCTGAGGGAAATGCACTCGTGAGGCAGGCTCCTTTAGTTGAAATTATTACAACAAATGTTGAGAATGCTTTATATACATTAAAGAATGATATTGTATTGAAGCGTAATTTAGAATCTTATCTCCAAGATGTTGTGGGGAGAGCATTACTTGAAGGGCGCAATATGATGGCGGTAATTATTCGCGATGTATTAGAAGGGTTAACAAAAGAAGAACTTAATCGATTAATTTATGAAAAAGTTGAAGAAGATTTAATTTGGATTCGAATGAATGGGTGTATAGTTGGGGCATCTATTGGCTGTATTATTTTTATTGGGCTACACTTGGTTGGATAGTTTTAAAAAGACTTTTCTAAAATGAAAAGTCTTTTTTTCGTTGGGGATAATATCCATACATATTTTTTTTTATTAGGGGGAAGTTTTTGATAGGTAGTGTGAAAATAAAGACACTGTTAACAGTGGATAAAGGATAAGTGTATGGAGAATATTGCGGGCAATTTTATTATGATCTTCATTTTATTGGCCAATTTTTTATTTGTTTTATTTATTTTATGTATTGAAAGAAAGAATCCTTCTTTAGCCTTAAGTTGGATTTTAGCGTTAGTGTTCTTACCGATTATCGGGTTTATTTTGTATTTATTATTTGGTACTAATATTGTGATTCGGAAGAAGAAAACTTTGGAAATGAAAAGACAACAAGATCTTTTTTATCATCTAAGTACTATTACAAGAATAAAGCTAAAAGGTGATTCTTTAGCATTACAGCATAAAGAATTATTTACTTACCAGAAGCTACTAAATTTTAATTACAATGTTGGCACATGTCCCTGTACGTTTCATAATGATGTACAAATTTTTATTGATGCCCAAGAGAAATATTTTCAACTTTTACATGATATAAAACAAGCTAAGGAGAGTATTCATTTACTATATTTTATTATTCGTGATGATAAAATTGGCAGAAAAATTATTGCAGCTTTGGCTAAGAAAGCAAAAGAAGGAGTGAAGGTAAGGCTTCTTTATGACCATGCTGGTTGTATTTTGACACCAAGTAGAACTTTTGCACCTATTATTGACTGTGGTGGAGAAGTGAAACGTTTTTTCCCTATTAGTATAAGCAATTATTTAAGGGTGAATTTTCGTAATCATCGAAAGATTGCTGTTATAGATAGTAAAATCGGGTATTTAGGTGGAATGAATATCGGGGATGAGTATATGGGGCTTAGTCCCGAACATTCTCCTTGGCGGGATACGCATTTAAGAATCCAAGGCGAAAGTGTTTATTTTCTTCAATCTAGATTTATTGAGGACTGGTTATTTGCATGTAATTATCGTAATGTAGAACAGTTTTCTGATAGCGAAAAGTTTTTTCCACCGGTGAATCAAGAATGTATTATACCCATGCAAATTGTTTCTAGTGGACCAGATACGGCTGAGGAAGAAATAAAATGGAACTTAATGAATTTATTAAATTCGGCAAAATCCACGGTATGTATTCAGACACCTTACTTTGTACCAGATGAATCATTTATTGAAGCAATAAAAATAACTGTTTTATCAGGAATTAAAGTTATGATTATGATTCCGCATAAAACGGATAATATGGTCGTGCATAAGGTAAGTTTATCTTATCTAGGTGAGCTTCTTGACTATGGAGTTGAGGTTTTCTTATATCCAGGTTTTTTGCATGCAAAGATGATGGTAATTGACGAAACTGTTGCAACAATTGGATCGGCAAATATGGATATGCGCAGTTTTTCTTTGAATTTTGAAGTGAATGCGTTTTTTTACAATGAAGAATTTGCAAAACGCTGTAAAAGAATTTTTTCTGACGATATGAAAGAGGCTCGCCCCTTTACATTGCAAGAATATAACAATCGCAATTGGGGCGAGCGGATGATCGAAGGTGTTTTTCGGTTATTAGCGCCGTTGTTATAATTTTACTTTGTTGGCACAGGATTTAATTAATTCTAAAACGATGGTGGCCGTTTTATAAAGATCTTCTTCAAGGATAAACTCTTCTGTTGTATGGACTTTGCTCATTCCTACACCTAGTACAGCACATGGAAGACCTTTAGCATTAAAATAGTTGGCATCACTGCCTCCTCCAGTTGCAGCAAGCTCTAAATCAATATGTGCATTTTTTATTGCTTCTGTTGCAATTTGGATTAATTGACTGCTGGTATCAAGTTCGTAAGAGGAATATTCATGCTCTAAAATAATATCTATGCTGGCTTTATTCTCTATCGCTACTTTGGAAAATGTATCTGACATATGCTTTGTTTGATTCGCTAATTTTTGCGGAGAACAACTACGGGCTTCACAGAATATTTCTACATATTCTGGAACAATATTTGTTGCAATACCGCCATGAATAATACCGATATTCGCTGTTGTTTCTTCATCAATTCTTCCAGATTTCATAGTGGCAATTGCTTTGCTGGCGATGGTAATTGCATTTATGCCACTTTCAGGAGCAATACCAGCATGAGCAGATTTTCCTTTGATTTTAGCAGTGATATTATCCTGCCCTGGCGCTTTGATAATAACTTTACCTGGATTGCCGCTAGAATCTAGGCAAAAGCCAAAATCTGATTTAATCCATTCTTTATCTAGGTATTTTGAGCCGTTGAGTCCGCCTTCTTCGGCTACAGTAAAAATCACTTGAATGCCGCCATGGGGAATTTCTTTTTCTTCAACGATACGAATAGCTTCGAGAATACTGGCGATACCCGCTTTATCATCACCGCCAAGAATGGTCGTGCCATCAGAGGTAATCATTCCATTTTTTAAACGGGGTTTTACGTTTTCACAAGGGTTAACGCAGTCCATATGAGCGGATAATAACAAAGTGGGTGTATTTGCTTTAGTGCTATTCAAATAGGCGATTACGTTACCACAATTGCCGCCAAAAGACTCGCCCGTTTTATCTTCAGTTACGGTTAGCCCAATATCCGTTAAGAGATTTTTTAAATAATCTGCTATTTGGCGTTCATTTCCTGTAGGCGAAGATATTTTTACTAAAGTCAAGAATTCTTCTAATATACGTATTTTATTTATCATGAAATCACCGTCCTTTAGTTATTTTTATATATTTTTTGACAATATTATAGATTTATCCTGCCAATAGTATAGACTATTTTGTTTGATGGCAAACATATTAATTCCTAGATAAATTAATTTGCAAATAAATTTAAAGTAATATTTGCATAAATCATTATAAAGATGTTATTATGAAAATATTTGCTAAATAAAATCAATTAAGAATAGGAAGAAGGTTTAAATTTTGAAATTAAAAGGAAATTTGATTTTATTACTTGTCGCTATGATTTGGGGCGTGGCTTTCGTTGCGCAGCGGGCAGGAATGGAATATATTGGACCATTTACTTATACGGGAGTACGTTTTGCTTTGGGGTGTTTCTCCTTGTTGCCAC
Organism: Selenobaculum gibii; assembly: GCF_030273445.1. Taxonomy (NCBI): domain Bacteria; kingdom Bacillati; phylum Bacillota; class Negativicutes; order Selenomonadales; family Sporomusaceae; genus Anaerosinus; species Anaerosinus gibii. The sequence goes on along the minus strand of NZ_CP120678.1, from coordinate 2,085,382 downwards.
TTTTATATTATTTCCGTGATTCAAAAGAGGAGAAGGATAAGCAGGATAGCAAAACAAGTGCTTGGAAAGTTGGCTTATTTACAGGCTTAATTATGTGTATTGCGGTGTCATTACAGCAAATTGGTTTAATCTATACAACTGCCGGTAAGGCGGCTTTTGTTACGTGTTTATATATTATATTTGTTCCGTTAGTTGGGTTTCTTTTAAAACAACATATTAGTGGAAGTACATGGTTTGGTGCATTCTTATCTATCATAGGACTATATTTTCTTTGTGTAAAAGAAGGATTTTATATGGAATATGGTGATTTATTGGTTGTAGGAAGTGCTTTTTTTTGGACAGTACATATTTTGGTGATTGATCGTTATGCAAAAGCAATTAATTCAATTCAATTGGCATTTTTTCAGTTTTTCTTTTGTGCTTTATTTAGTGGGATAGTAGCAATCGTAACAGAAACGATTTCTTTAGCAAGTATTATCGATTGTGCAGTACCAATTGCTTATGGAGGGTTAATGTCAGTTGGTGTTGCTTATACGCTTCAAATTGTAGGGCAGAAATATGCAGAGCCTGCGCATGCTGCGGTTATTATGAGTATGGAGACTGTATTCGGTGCATTAGCAGGTTATTTCTTATTGGGGGAAATTCTTGGAGTAAGAGAGCTAACCGGTTGTACGTTAATGATGATTGGTATGTTAGTGACTCAAATGGGCGGATTTAAACAATTAAAAGAAAAAATTAAACGGTATCAAAATTCGTCTGCTACGGAGTAACTTGGAGGCGTTTTTATGAATTGGCAGAGAAATTTATGGACATTATGTTTTAGTGTTATTTTTTCAGCGGCGAGCTATACGATGATTATTCCGTTTTTACCGGTATACTTACTAGAATTGGGCGTATCGGAAGGCGATATTTCTTTATGGTCAGGTGTAGTATTTTCTGCTAGCTTTTTAATTGCAGCAATTATGGCACCGATATGGGGGCGATCTGCAGATAAAAATGGGAAAAAACGAATGGTTCTTAGAGCTGGCTACAGTTTAGCCGCTTGTTATGTGCTAGGTGCAATTGTAACGAATCCATTACAATTGCTAGGAGTGAGAATTTTGCAAGGATTCGCTAATGGATTTTTGCCTGCCTCATTGGCAATTGTGGCATCAAGTGTGCCAAATGAAAAACTCGGGTTTAGTTTAGGCTGTATGCAGACGGGATTATTGATTGGCAGTATTATAGGTCCTTTGCTGGGAGGAACTTTATCACATTACTTAGGAATGCGTATGGCCTTTTTTGCAGCGGCGGGTGCATTGTTTCTCGTTACGGTTGCAGTAGCTTTTTTGGTACGGGAACCAGAGAGTACAATAAATAACAATCCAAAGGGTGGTTTGTTAGATGATTTAAAAATAGCTTGTAAAGCAAAAGTAATGCGCGAGTTACTTTTGCTTACTTTTGTCGTTCAATTAGCGATTATGGTATTGCAGCCGATTATTACTCTCTATATTGGAAAGTTGCAAGGCAGTATGGAAGGTGTGGCCTTTACTGCTGGCTTGGTATTTAGTTTAGGTGGATTTGCAGGTGCTTTTTCGGCACCTGTTTGGGGAAGAATTGGTCAAAATAAAGGGTATTTCAATGTATTGGCAATTACTTTTCTTGGTGCAGGGATCTTTTGCTTCCTTCAATTTTTTCCAAAAAACGTTTTTATGTTTGGAGCTTTGCAGTTTATGGTAGGAATTTTTATTGTTGGGATTAATCCGGCCATAAGTGCAATTTTAGTAAATGCAAGCGATGAAGGTTTTAGAGGACGTATATTTGGATTATTGACAACAGCAAATCAACTTGGTTCAATGGTTGGCCCTTTAGTGGGCGGCATGATTGCTACATTAATTGGTATTGAATTTGTTTTTGTTTTTACAGGAACTCTATTGATTCTTATTAGCATTGGTGTATTCATAAGATATATGAAAAAAAATAATGCCTAACTTATCATATCCGTTGCAAATTATTTGGGAATACCATAAAATTATATCAATAGAATATTTTGTAGAATGGTATAGGATTTTAAAAATATATGATGCTCTAAGGAGAAAAGAATGCAAGAAATCGCTTTGTTTGGTACGGTTTTTATTGATATTAAAGGATTTTCAAAGAATAAGTATGACCCAGTTGGGCGTAATGTAGGTAATGTACAGTTTATTCATGGTGGTGTCGGAAGAAATGTTGCAGAAGATATGGGAGTATTAGGAACACCTGTGACTTTTGTAAGTACCGTTGATGATACAGCAATGGGAATAGATGTAGAAAAACGTTTATGGGAATATAATATCAATACGGAATATCTAAAAAAAGTTGAACAAAATGGCATGGGGATGTTTATGGCGATTCTAGATAATAACGGGGATTTAGCAGGTTCGATATCAAGCCCTCCAGATTTCATTTTTTTTGAAACGTTGCTGGAAGAAAAATGTGAAGAAATTATCAAGAGATCTTCTCATGTAGCTCTGGAAATTGATTTAAATCAAAAAATCTCTAGAAAGATTGTAGATACAGCAAATCGCTTAAAGAAGCCCATTTATGGCTTACCAGGGAACTTATCTGTTATTTTAGCTGATAAAGATATTTTAATGGGGATGGAATGTTTCATCTGTAATGATATTGAAGCTGAAAAGATTTTCGATTGCTCTTTTGGAAATGATGATCTTGATTTAATTAAAGCAGAGGTTGAAAATTTTGCTAATAAAATGGAGATAAAATCAATGATTGTTACAATGGGAGAAAAAGGTGCGGTATATTATCAAAAATCAATGGCAGAAGCGGTATATCATAAAGTAAATCCTGTTAAGATGATTGATTCTACTGGAGCGGGAGATTCTTTTTTTTCTGGTGTAGTAAGTGCATTAGTACAAAATAAACCATTGGAAGAGGCTGTTAAGTTTGGTAGTGAAGTAGCGGCTTATACGATTCAATCAGCAGAAAGTACGTGTGTAGGATTTAACCTTAAATAAAAGATTGGATTAAGAGAAATGGGATATTTTTGTGGGATTCATGAGCTTTTTTTAGAAAACATTGATGAAACTTATCGACAGTTCGCAGCTAAACTTTTACCGGAAGATACAAATCTTTTGGGAATAAGATTGCCGATTTTGAAAAAAATTGCCCAGGAAATAGCGAATAATGACTGGCAGAGTTTTCTAAGAAAAGAAAATGACTTATATTTTGAAGATTTCATGCTAAAAGGATTTGTTATTGGTAAAATACGTGGAAATATAGAAGTTATTTTGCCTTATATTCAAGAATTTGTGCCTAAAATTAATAATTGGTCTCTTTGTGATAGTTTTTGTGCGTCATTAAAAATTACAAATAAGAATAAAAAAGTAATGTGGGATTTTATACAGCCATATTTTCTGTCATCTCAAGAATACGAAATTCGTTTTGCGGTAGTAATGGCTTTGGATTTTTTTCTTGAAGATGAATATATTGAAAAAGTACTGCAAAGATTAGACTCTATAAAACATGAAGGTTACTATGTAAAAATGGCTGTCGCATGGGCACTCTCTGTTTGTTATATTAAGCATAAGAATCATACAGAAGAATTTTTGGGGAAGAATCGATTGGATGATTTTACATTTAATAAAGCGTTACAAAAGATGATTGAGTCTCGTCGCGTAAATGCTTGCGACAAAGAAAGACTTAAAATCTTGAAACGTAAAAAAAATACTAATTATTAATTTTTCTCTATTAGGAATTAAAACTTTATTCGGATTGTAGTTGAGCTTTAGATAAATCGGTGATTATAATGTAGCTTTTAAATACAAAATATATTTAAAGTTTTGGTGACTAAATCACAGAAAAATAAATAAATTAGGGTATAATAAATAGTAAATTTATATTAAAGTGAAAAGGGGTTATAAACGTGAGTGTGATGAAAATTACAAAAAGTAACTTTGATGCAGAAGTAATTCATTCGGATATTCCTGTTTTACTTGATTTTTGGGCAGAATGGTGTACGCCTTGTAAAATGCTATCCCCAATCATACATGAAATTGCAAATGAAAATACGGGAAAAATTAAGGTCGGAAAAGTGAATGTTGACGAAGAGCCAGAGTTAGCTACACAATTCCAAGTAATGAGCATTCCCATGTTAATTTTATTTAAAGAGGGGAAAGCTGTAAATACATCTATTGGATTTATGGATAAAGAAGCAATTAAAAAATTTCTTAAATAAACAAATTTAATACAATATAAAACCGCATCGGTAAATAATATCTACCGATGCGGTTTTATATTGTATGCGAAATTTCTTCTAGTAATTGGATAAATCCTAATACTGAATTTAAATCTTTTTCATTTAATTGATTGATTTTTTGCATTAGTTTTAATCTTAATGGCGTTATCGTGGTAGACATTAATTTTTCACCTTTTCCTGAAAGAATCCAAGACCGTGAATAACCATAATTATCTTCTATTATTTTGGCTAAATGCAATGAGATATTTAGTTTTTTTCCATTAGCTAATAAGTTGATATAATTTGCACTAACACCTACGGTTCTTGCAAAATCAACTTGTTTAATATTTTGCTCTTCCAAGATTAAACGGAGTCGAGTTTGTAAAGTGGGCATAAAATTACTCCTTATCCTTATTAAAGGGATTAACATGAATTTTATGATAAAAATATAAATAATAAGACTTTTACAAATATATCTTTGTAATTATACACAAAGATATATTTGTTTTATTATAATATGCAACAAAGAAATATGCAAAGTAAATTTCCTTAGACATGAAAAATTGGACATTTCTAACTATAGTGATATGCAAATTATAGGAAAATAGTATTGACAGAGATTTATTAAAATTTTTTATCAAATAGTTTAGTTAATCTTATGATTTGGATGATAAAATTTTATCAAAAAATAAGTAAAGAGTTAGAAAATTTATGATTATTGTATAGTAAAGAGAGATTTCATATAAGTTTTGTATAAAATACTTATATGGGATTGACATTTATTTATTTTAAATGGTAATATTTTATATAGTTAGATAAAGTTAGATAAAATCGAGGAGGATGCGCATACTTGGTTATAACGAATGATAAATGTATTAGAGATTTTTTGAGATTTATGTATGAAAAATTGACTTGATAGTCGACGGGTTCATTATAGTATGCGATAGAAGCTTATGCAAAGATTTTCCACGTGCAACCTAAGGGTTGGGATGACTTTAGCACGCAATATATATAACGTAGATGGAAAAATGCTATTAGCGGTAGGAACGGTGCTCGATCAACAATATATTATGAAGTTGAAAAACTTATCTATTCCGGGGGTATATGTACATTTAGGTGACCAAGACTTTGACGTAGAACTTCCGGAAGAGGTTTTGTCAGAAGAAACAAAGATTTTAGCAACAAAAAATTTGTTTCGAACATTTCAAAAATGTCAGTTGACCAATAATTTAGATGTAAAAAAAGTTCAAAAAACAACACAAACAATTATAGAAAATTTATTGCAAAATAAAAACAATGTGCATCAGTTAACAGATGTTCGAAGATATGATAACTATACTTTCTATCATTCGATTAGTGTTTGTGCTTTGGCAACGATGTTAGGGATATTACGTGGATACTCACCTAAACGATTATCTGAGGTTTCTATTGGTGCGTTACTACATGATGTAGGTAAAGTCAAAATATCACCGAATATTCTTAATAAACCAGAAAAATTGACAGATGAAGAAATGCAGGTAATGAAGACTCATTCTGAAGAAGGGTTTAAAACTTTAAGGAAGAATCGTGAATTATCTGTAGTTCCAATGCATGTTGCCTATCAACATCATGAGAAATTTGATGGGACGGGATATCCGAGAGGTTTAAAAGGTGATTCAATTCATGAATATGCTAGAATTGTAGCTATTGCAGATGTATATGATGCTTTAACTTCTGATCGAGCATATAAAAAGGCGTGTCATCCGTATGAAGCTTACAAAATTATGATAGAAATGGTAAATAGTCATTTTGATCCTGAACTTTTCGAATTATTTTTTAATCATGTAGCAGTTTTTCCTGTGGGTACAACAGTTATGTTAAATGATGGAGGCTATGCTATTGTAATCGAGATTAAAAATGGTGAGACCTTTACTCCAAAAGTAAAATTTTTAGCTGATTCAAATTATAATAAAGTATCGGGGGAAGTTTGCGTTGATTTGGCAAAGCAAAGTCGGTTCTTTATTACAGATGTTTTAAATGATGTAGAAGTGTTTGATTTGTTAGATAGGACGAAACATGTACGTTTTGCGTAATTTAAAGTATTTTTTCTAACTTGGCTTTATCAAGAAGGATTACTTGACCACGGGATAATTTCACAATTCCTTCATTGGAAAAATATTTTAACATACGTGATACGACTTCGCGGGCACTACTGACGTATTTCGCAATTTGTTCGTGGCTCAAATAAATAATGTCGGAATTGTTTTTTTTACTTTCATTAAGTAAAAATAGGGCAAGACGTTTGTCAAAACTCATAAAGAGAATTTGCTGCATTGCCCACATAACTTCAGAGAAACGACGAATGGTAAGCTTAGAAGCAAAGTTTTCTACATAAATATTTTTATTATATAGTTCTTGAAAAAAGTTTGCATTTAAAAGCAATAATTCGGAATCCTGCTCAGCATCAATATGTACATCAAATGTAATGTTTTTTAAAACGCAGGATGCTGATAAAACACAGACTTCACCAGGGGTTAGGCGATATAATGTAATGTCTCTGCCATCTTCGGAGAGTAGATATACTCTGAGCTCGCCGCTTTTTACAATTAAAATCCCCATGCAATCTAACTCTGTATGATATATATGGGTTCCTTTTTTATAATGGAGAAGGGCAATGTTATCCATAATTAAACGTCGATCAATAGGTGTTATCTTATCCCAAAAAGTTAATGTATTTTTTACAAAATCGATAGAATTCACTTTAGATCTCTCCCAATAGTGCTATGGTAAAGGCAGTATCTTCTGATACTGCCTTTAATTATTTTTTTAAGCTCTTTATATATTTAATGACTTCACGTCCTGCAATTGCACCTTCGTGGACTGCTTTAGCAATTTGCAGCATACCACCGGTACAATCTCCAGCGGCATATAGACCAGGCAGGTTAGTAGCCATTCGTTCACTTACGGCAATATTTCTCCCATTTAATGTGACACCGAGTTTTCTGGCTAAATCAGCACTTCCCGCAACTCCAATTGCAACGAATAGACCATTTATCTTTTGCTCAGCAGCATTTTCAAATTCAATAGAGTCAATGATATTATTTCCGTTTATTTTATTGATTTTAGCGGTATTTACTTTAATAGACTCGGGAACTGAGGTTTTGGGCTCTTTTCCATCAGTAAGTAAAGTTACGGATTTTGCAACTGGAAGTAAGACTTGTGCTTCATGTAAAGCATAATTTCCATGACCTAATACCGCGACATCTTTACCACGGTAAAAAAATGCATCACATTCTGCACAGTAACTTACCCCTCGTCCCTCAAGTTCTTTTAGCCCTTTGATTCGTGGAATAGTTCGTATCGCGCCAGTGGTTAAAATCATTGACGGTGCTTTATATTCACCGTGATTTGTCTTAATAATATATTGTCCATCATAGCCTACGCCGACTACTTCGTCATTTATTATTTCAGCACCTAACCGTTTAGCCTGTGCAAGACCCTTATCGAGGAGCTCGGTCCCTGAAATAGGTTCGGCAAAACCATAATAATTTTCGATTTTTTCTGCTTTTTCTAAGGAACCGCCATCACGACCGATAATTAATGTTTTTAGATTTGCGCGGCAGGTATATAATGCTGCAGAAATCCCTGCTGGGCCGTTTCCGATAATAATTGTGTCCATGATTTACACCTCCAATATCTTTATTATAGTTGATGTAATAAATTTCTACTACTTATTATTGGCAATATTTTTAGGATAATGTAAAAGGAATTCTATAAGAAGGATGAAAATACCTTTGAAAAAATTTTAATTATACAATATGTATAATTTTATGAATATTATTACATATTTTGCAGGTTTTTTCCTAGGCGAGAACGAATTAGAAAGAAAATATTTGAAATAATGGGGAACATGATTTTTTTTGTAAAAAGAAAAGGAGTGCTAAAAATGAAGAAAAATATAATGCGGATGTTTATGTTAAGTTTACTCGGAGTAACAATGTGTGTAAGTGGATGTAATAATGGGTTAACAGACGAACCAGATAAAGTAGATTTCCCGACGAAACCGATCAATGTTATTGTTCCTTTTAGCGCAGGTGGAGGAATGGATTTACAAGTGCGGGCATTAGAAAAATTAGCACCAAAATACATTGGTCAAAATTTTGCAATTCTTAATAAACCAGGAGGTGGGGGGGCAATTGCATGGAATGAATTGGTAACTACATCTCCAGATGGTTATACCCTAGGAATTAGTGACTCTGGACTAATTCTACAATCTTTATATGGCGAAAATAAATATCATTATCCGACAGCATTAGAACCTTTAGTACAATTTTCAACTGTTCCATTTATGCTTGTTGCAAAAGCTGATCAACCATGGCAAACCCTTGATGAATTAGTTGACTATTGCAAACAACATCCACAGGAAATAAAATTTGGGCATGGTGGAATAGGTTCAACCAGTCATTTAGTTGGTCAGTTATTTAAGAAAGAAGCTGATATTGATATTGAACAGGTTCCATTTCGTGGTGGTTCAGAATCGACAGCAGCATTATTAGGAAATCATGTACAAGTTGTTGTAACTAATACCGGGACATTAATGGAACAATTGCGGAGTGGAACAATAAGAGCTTTAGCTATATCAACTAATAAAAGGTTAAAAAATCCAGAATTGAAGCAAATTCCTACATTCGAAGAATTAGGATATGATGTTGTTTTAGAAGTTTGGTTTGGTGTAGTAGCACCTAAAGAATTATCGCCAGAGGTTAAGAAGAAATTAGAACAATCTTTTAAAGACATGATTCTAGACCCAAGTTTTCAAGAAAATATTGAAAAGTTAGGGGCAGAAGCTGAGTATTTAGATTCACAACAATTAATGAAAAAATGGCAAAAAGAAAATGAAAATTTAAAGAAAATTTTAGATGATACTGGTGTTTTAGACCAGATTCAAGCCCAGAAAAAATAAAGTGCTTAAAATTTTTTAATAAAGGCTGTTTAACTACGATAAAAGTAGATTAAACAGCCTTTGTTTTATCTTTAGAGAGGATAAATGTATTTTTTCTGGAATTATTTAAGCAGATGTAGATAGGTTAAATATTTTTGATAATTTATGGTTAGAACAGATTCGTGAATAATTAAATATATTTATGAGGAAGTGGATAAGATGATTCGATTTGGAATTGTTGGTACCAGCTGGATTACAGAGGAATTTATTCGTTGTGCAAAACTTTATCCGGAGTTTAAAATGAGTGCAGTCTATTCGAGAACATTAGAAAAAGCTGACGAATTTGCAAACAAAGTAGGGGCAGAGCATATATTTACGGATTTAGAAGCGATGGCAAAAAGTGATTTGATTGATGCTGTGTATATTGCCAGTCCCAATTCACTTCATGCAGAGCAATCACTATTATTTATGGAACATCAAAAGCATGTATTGTGCGAAAAGCCCGCTTCGGCAAATGTAGAAGAATTGAAAAAAATGATACAAACGGCGAAAGCGAATAAGGTTGCTTTTATGGAGGCGATGAAGTCTATTTTACAACCGGGGATGCAGGCAATTAAAGCAAATCTCAATAAAGTTGGCAAAGTAAGACGCTATTTCGGAAACTATTGCCAATATTCATCTCGTTATGATGCATATAAAGCGGGAAAATATAATAATACCTTTAACCCTGCCTTTGCAAACGGTGCATTAATGGATTTGGGGATTTATTGTATTTATCCAATGGTATATCTTTTCGGCAAGCCGGAATCTATTTTAGCAAGTACAGTAAAACTTTCGTCGGGCGTTGATGGTGAAACAGCACTTATTTGTCGATATAAGGACATGGATGCAGTCATTATGTTTTCAAAGATAACGGCATCTGCTCTTCCTTCGGAAATTCAGGGGGAAGCTGGGACTTTAACCTTTAGTATTATCAATGAGATTAGTAAGGTGAATATTTATTATCATGATAATAATAAAAAAGTTGAAGCAGTTGAATTTGATCCAATGCGAGACTATATGTATTTTGAAGCAAAAGAATTTATGGAGATGATAAAAGAAAAACGTATTGAATCAGCAGAAAATTCATTTGAGCTTGCGCTTGCAGTAAGAGAAATTATGGATGAAGTGAGACGGCAGATTGGACTTTCTTTTCCAAACGATATCGTGGATTAGACATTGGATAGGGGCTTAGCTACTCGCTATGCCCTATGGGTATAATTTCTGGGGGTCTTAGAGCAGATTAGTCATCGGATAAAAAAATTTAGGGATGGGTATAAATGAAGCGCATTGAGAAGATTCACGCATATATAAAAGAAAAATCAAATTTGTATAAGTTTTCTGATTTACAAGGCAGAGTAGGGATAGACGCAGGAAAGATTGCTGAGGATTTAGATATTTTGCGCAATAATGTCAGCATGGAGTTAAATGCACTTTATCGGCAAGGCAAAATCATAAAAATTATGGGAAGACCTGTTTTGTTTTTTGATCGACAGGTGTTAGAAAATTTACTTGGTGAATCTTTAGCAAATTCGACGAATCAAGTAAATTCTATCGAAGAAATTTTACCGAAGCATCAAATGAAAACGCCGTTTGATTATCTTGTAGGAGCAGATATCAGCCTAAAGAAACAGGTTGAGCAAGCAAAGGCGGCAATTTTATATCCCCCAGACGGACTACATACATTGATCCTAGGGCAAACTGGAGTTGGAAAGACTTTGTTTGCGCATATGATGTATGAATACGGAAAAGCTGTGCATAAATTACCTCCTGAAGCACCGTTTATTACTTTTAATTGCGCAGATTATTATAATAATCCACAATTATTGGTATCCCATATTTTTGGACATGTAAAGGGAGCCTTTACAGGAGCCGATAGTAATAAAAGTGGATTGATTGAATCGGCTGATAAAGGGATATTGTTTCTCGATGAAGTCCATCGTCTACCCCCAGAAGGACAGGAAATGATTTTCTATTTCATTGATACGGGAACTTTTAATAAACTGGGCGAGACAACACGCCATAGAAAAGCAAAGGTTTTAATTATCGGTGCGACAACAGAAGATCCAGAATCTTCATTAACGAAGACTTTTGTTCGGCGTATTCCAAATGTAATCACGATTAAGCCTTTGGCTGAACGCACAATGAAGGAAAAAGTTGATATTATTAAGATTTTAATAGCACAGGAAGTGGAACGGATTCAAAAGCCGGTTAAAATTTCTGTAGAATCTATTAAAGGCTTGATTGGTAGTATTTCTTATGGAAATGTAGGGCAGCTTAAATCCAACATTAAACTGCTTTGTGCAAAAGCTTTTCTTAATAGTATCGATAATCCAAATTACATTGAAATTGATTTTAAAATTCTGCCGACAAAAATCAAAAATGGCTTGTTAACGTTGAGTGCAGATCGCAAAGCCTTGGCAGAGCTGAATACCTATATTAATGAATCTTTATTTGTTGTTCCAGAAGGCGAGAAGAAGCCTGTTGATTCTAAAGAAAGCCAAGAAGATTTCAATTTGTATCAAGTAGTTGAAGATAAGGTCAATCTTTTAAAAGGAGAAAATATTAGCGACGAGTTAATTAAGCAGATTGTGGCAACAGATGTGAATGTATATATTAAATCGTTTTACCATAAGCAAAATATTAATATGTCAGTACGTGAACGATTGCTTAAAATTGTAGATAAAAGCTTAGCTGATTTTGCTCAGGAGATTAATACATTAGTACAAAATCGTTTAAATAGAGAATATAAAGAACGATTTCTATATGCATTTAGTTTGCATTTAAGTGCGTTTCTAAAAAGAATTAAAGATGAGGAAGAATTGCCAGATATCGAACTTGAGGGCGGAGTTTCCAAGGATTCATTAGAGTTTAAAGTTGCAATAGAGATTAAGGATAAAATTGAGGAACATTACCATATAGAAGTGCCAAGAAATGAAATTGAATATTTTGCATTATTATTGGTTTCAACAATGGAAGATGAAAAAGATGAAAAGGTTGTTATTATTGTCGCAGCACATGGGAAAAGTACAGCTGCCTCAATGGTGGAAGTCGCTCAGGGGTTATTTGGTAGTAATGATGCAAATTTAATAGCTATTGATATGCCTTTAGATATAAATCCTAAAGACATTCTCGAAAAAATGATTTGCAAACTAAATGAATTAAATTATCAAAAAGGTGTTTTATTACTGGTTGATATGGGTTCTTTAGCTAATTTTGGAACGTTGATCATGGAAAAGCTTCCAGTCAAGGTTAAGACGATTGATATGGTGTCAACGCCATTAATTTTAGAGGCAATGAGAAAAGCTGATATTGTGGGGATGGATTTAGATAGTATTTATGACTCGCTAGTGAATTTTAAAGGTTATGATATTGACTTTACTGCACCAGAAGAAAAGGCAAAAGAAGTAATTATTACTATATGCACTTCTGGTGAAGGTGCGGCAGTAAAGCTGAAAGAACTTATTGAAGAAGAGTTAGACAGCATTACAAATCGAAAAGTTGATGTAATTCCTATTGGTGTTAATCAGATGAAATCAAGTATACTTGATTTACAAACAAGTTATAAAATTATTGCTGCGGTTGGCATGGTAAAGCCACCACTAGATATTCCGTTTATCCCCTTGGAAAAAGTAATCAGTGGTGAGGCTAAAGATTTTTTGCGTAAAATATTAAAAAGCGATTTAAAAACTGTCAAAAACGATAAGAATGTTGTGGTACGGAATTTATGTGAAGAATCTTTAGAAAAGTTTTTAACTTATTTAAATCCCAAAAAGATTATGAGTGTATTAATAGAATTTCAAAGTGTATTAGAAAAAGAATCAAAACGAAAATGGAATAATCCACTTAGAATTCGTTTAATCGTTCATTGTGGTTGTGCATTAGAAAGAATGGTCGTTCAAGAGGGGCTAAAATATCAGGGGGAAATTGATGAGGTTGATACACTGAAGGTTGAGAGGATAAAAAAGGCCGCAAGTGTATTTGAAAAAACGTTGAATATCATATTAAGCGATGATGAAATTTATTACATGGCGCAAATGTTTTAACTTTTCGATACACTATCTTGGGGAAATACTGAGATAGTGTATTTTTCTATTTTTAAATAGTGTATTAATAAATTTTAAGATAGTGTATTATTTAGAGCCGTAGAGTATTGGAAAAGGATATTTTTAGCTTGTAAAGCAGATAATAAAGTAGAATTGATTCAGATAAATCTTTTATTTCTTTTGAATCTTAGTCGCCCTTATTCAGAGACTCAACCGGATCACCTATGCTCTTTGGGGATTATTCACGCTCAGAAAGGTGGGAATTTTAGAGCGGGTTAGTCATCGGATAAAGTTAATTTTAAATAATACACAAAGTTGGCACGCGATTTGCAATATATTATGGGTGTATAGAAAAAAGAAAAGTAACCAGAAGGAGGATACCAAATGCTGGCAGTTATCGTAGGGACTCACGGGAATTTTGCGATAGAACTGATTCGTACTTGTGAAATGATTTGTGGTACTTTATCCAATGTAAAGGCTGTAACTTTACTGCCGGGAGAAGGTGCAGAGGATTTAGCAAGGAAATATGAAACTGCTTTATCTGAACTGGATATTGAGGATGGAGTATTATTTTTGAATGATTTGTTTGGTGGTAGTCCTTATAATGCCGCTTGTCGAATTGCGGCAGGGCAGGAAAAGTACGGAGTGGTTACGGGCGTAAACTTGTCAATGCTAATTGAAATGTTCGGCTATCAGCAAGCGTATTCTGAGGTAGATATCATAGGTGCCATGGAAAAAGCAGTAGATGCAGGCAAAAATGGAATGCAGTGTTTTCATATGAGCACAATTCAAAATGAGGAGGATGATTTATAATGATGAATATTGTATTAGCAAGAATTGATGACCGTTTAATTCATGGACAGGTAGCAACAATTTGGACGAAAGTCACGGGATGCGAACGTATTATCGTTTGTGATGACGATGTTGCCAACGATACGATTAGAAAAACGTTATTGACACAAGTTGCACCTCCTGGAATTAAAGCAAATGTCGTTGATGTAGACAAAGCAATTCGTGCATATAAGAATCCTAAGTATGAAGGTGTAAAAGTAATGTTGCTTTTCACAAATCCAACGAGCGTTCTTAGAATGGTTGACGGTGGAGTTCAAATTGCCTCGGTAAACATTGGGGGAATGAGTTTTAAAGAAGGTAAAACTCAGCTAACACAAGCAGTTTCTGTCGACGATCAAGATCGTAAAGCTTTCCAAGCTTTGCATGAAAAAGGCATTGAGTTAGAAATTAGAAAAGTAAATACAGATACAAAAATTGATTTGATGAGTATATTGAAATAATTGAAAGTAAAATTTTATTTATGAAAAGAGAATAGAGAAAATGGAGGGATAAACATGGAACTTAGTACTATGCAGATTATTGCGGTTTTTATCGTATCGTGTATTAGTGGTATGGGGAGTGTACTAGACGAGTTTCAAACTCATCGGCCATTAATCGCTTGTACAGCAGTAGGTCTTATTTTAGGTGATATGACAACAGGAATTATTATTGGTGGTACATTAGAAATGATTGCTCTTGGCTGGATGAATATTGGTGCTGCAATGGCGCCAGATGCAGCATTGGCTTCTGTTATTTCTACGATTTTAGTTATTGCAGGACATCAAAGTATTGGTGCTGGTATTGCAATTGCAATGCCGCTTGCTGCAGCAGGTCAAGTACTTACGATTTTTGCAAGAACGATCACGATCTTTTTCCAGCATAAAGCAGATGATTTTGCTAAATCAGGTAATTTAAATGGTGTAGATTTTTGCCATATCGCGGCTTTATTTATTCAAGCATTGCGTGTTGCAGTTCCAGCTGCATTAGTTGCAATGTTTGTCGGTACTGGTGCAGTACAAAGCATGTTAGCTGCGATTCCACCAGTAGTTACTGGGGGATTACAAGTAGCTGGCGGATTTATCGTAGTTGTAGGGTATGCAATGGTAATCAATATGATGGGTGCTAAATATTTAATGCCTTTCTTCTTTTTAGGTTTTGTTTGTGCAGCGTTTACCAATTTCAATCTTGTTGCTTTTGGTGTAATTGGTCTTGTAATGGCAATTGTATATATTCAATTAAATCCTAAATACCAAGTTGCAAGTGCTCCAGCAGTTGCTGGAAATGCATCAGCAAATAACTTAAATGACGATTTAGACGACGATTTAGACGATTAATTTGCGAAATAAAAGGAGGATGATAATCGTGGGAGCAGAGAAAAAATTAACTAAAGGTGATATGTTTAGTGCATTTATTCGCTCAAATTTTTTACAAGGTTCATGGAACTTTGAAAGAATGCAGGCGCTTGGATATTGTTTTGGGATGATTCCAATTATAAAAAGATTGTATCAAGGGCAAGAACGTGTAGATGCATTAAAAAGACATTTGGAATTTTATAATACACAACCATTTGTTACTGCACCGATTATTGGGATTACGGCAGCAATGGAAGAGCAAAGAGCCAATGGAGCAGATATTCCTGATGGTGTAATCAATGGGATTAAAGTAGGAATGATGGGCCCGCTTGCTGGTGTTGGTGATCCGATTTTCTGGGGAACACTTCGTCCAATGGTAGCTGCTATGGGGGCATCACTTGCTTTAGGTGGAAGTTTATTTGGTCCGATTTTATTTTTTGTACTTTTCAATGCAGTTCGCTTAGGTGTTAGATGGTATGGAATTCAGTATGGATATGCAAAAGGAACCGATATCGTAAAAGATCTTGCAGGTAATAAATTGCAAAAGATTACAGAAGGTGCTTCTATTCTTGGATTATTCGTCATGGGTGCATTAGTTTGTAAGTGGACATCAGTAAATATTCCGCTTGTTGTATCAGAAATAGCAATGCAAGATGGTACAATTGTAGTTACGACTGTACAAGATATTTTAAATCAATTGATGCCTGGCTTAGTGCCACTTTTATTAACATTCATGTGCATGAATTTATTGAAAAAGAAAGTAAATGCACTTTGGATTATCTTTGGTTTATTCGCGATTGGTATCGCAGGTTTTGCATTAGGTATACTAAAATAATTTTGCTCACTCTCTAAAAATATATAAATACTCACACAAAAAAGAGAAAGACTAATGCTAATGTGAATAGTAAGTAGTCTTTCTCTTTTTTACAATACTTGAAAAGTTGTAGTAAAAAGAAATTAAAAAATAAGAGAATTACTGTTTTAATGTTTGCATGATAAAACCAAAAAATATATAATAAAGTGAGTAAATGGTAGCCAAGGAGATGAATAAATGGATAGAACAGAGGAAATGAAAGATTTAACTTTATTGGGAAAACAAGGCACTGCCTATAATTATAATTACGATCCTGAAGTATTGGAGACATTTGATAATAAACACATAGATAACGCATATTGGGTGAAATTTAATTGTCCGGAATTTACAAGTTTATGCCCGATTACAGGGCAGCCTGATTTTGCAACAATCTATATCAGCTATATACCGGAAATAAAA
Organism: Selenobaculum gibii; assembly: GCF_030273445.1. Classification (NCBI taxonomy): domain Bacteria; kingdom Bacillati; phylum Bacillota; class Negativicutes; order Selenomonadales; family Sporomusaceae; genus Anaerosinus; species Anaerosinus gibii. The sequence continues at coordinate 2,068,707 of NZ_CP120678.1, read as the reverse complement.
ATGGTAGAAAGTAAATCTTTGAAACTATATTTATTCAGCTTTAGAAATCATGGTGGATTCCATGAAGATGTTGTAAATATTATAATGAAGGATTTAATAGCTAAAATGGATCCTAAATATATAGAGGTTTGGGGAAAATTTTTACCGCGTGGAGGAATTTCGATTGACCCATATTGTAATTATGGCAGACCGGGAACAAAATACGAAGAAATGGCGTGGGAACGTTTTAAAGCACATGATTTAGTTGGTATGGATAGGGTAGATAATCGTTAAAATAGGGAAACTTCGATAGAGTGGGGTTAGGAAGATGAATGAATTATTATCGAATGTATTAACAAGAAAAAGCGTTTATCAATTTGAATCAAGGCAAATTGTTGGGGATGAATTATGTGATATTTTAGATGCTGGGCAATTTGTGTCAGATACAATTCAAATTCAAAATTGGCATTTTCTCGTTATTCAGAAAACGGAAGTTTTAAATCGTATTCGTCAATTATGGAAAGATGAATTAAGTAATAATCGGGCGATGCAAAATAGTATCTCGATGGCGCCGACATTAATTATTGTATCAAGTCAAAAGGATGATACAGACACGATTAATGCTGCGAATGCGACGATTGGTAATATGATGCTGGCTGGCGATAGAAAGGGTATAGGCTGTTGTTGGTTGCCGTTTATTCAATCCTTATTTAAAAGCGAAGAAGGATGTCAGTTAAAACAAGACTTAAATATTCCCGAAGAATATATTTATTCTAGTGCATTGGCAATCGGGTATAAACCGAACATGCATAAACAAGAGGTATTAAAACACAACTGCATCGTAAATTTTATACGTTAATTATGGATAATAAAAACAGCTATGAAATATCTCAATTGAGATGGCTCATAGCTGTTTTGTTTATTTATTAAACTGTTTGCGATATGCAATAAGATCAGGAATACTTACAATCGGAAAGTTATGTTTTTTTGCATAATCGACAAGACCTGGTAAGCGAGTCATTGTTCCATCTGGGTTTGTTATCTCACAAAGAACACCGCATGGTTTCAATCCGGCAAGCCTTGCTAAATCGACAGTCGCTTCGGTATGACCGTCACGCTCAAGAACACCGCCTTGTTTTGCACGAAGCGGGAACACATGTCCTGGTCTATTTAAATCGGATGGTTTGGCTCCATCGGCAATCGCAGCTTTGACTGTAGTAACGCGATCGGCCGCTGATACTCCTGTCGTTACACCCATAACCGCTTCAATTGATTCAGTAAATCCTGTGCCAAAAGGACTCGTATTATGTTCAACCATCATTGGGATTCCAAGTTCAGCAATTTTGCCTTCTGTTAAACAAAGGCAAACAATGCCACTGCAATCGCGAATTTGCATTGCCATTTGCTCATTGGTTAGAGTTTCCGCAGCGAAAATTAAATCGCCTTCATTTTCGCGATTCTCATCATCGACAACGATGACGCCCCTACCCTGTTGAAATGCGCGGATTGCTTTTTCAACGCGTTCAATTTCTGTACCGAATTGAGATAATAAATTTTCCTTCATCAAAAATTCCTCCAAATAATAATTTGGACTTATAGAAGGGTGAGTAAAAAGACAGAATATTACTGCCTACTCTCTTTCATCCAGACTTTAACTGTCGGTACCGGATTCGCACCGGTTCTGCTGACTTTCTAAAAAGAAACGCTTGCGGACTTTCAATATTGATTACCGCCGATTGGGAATTTCACCCTACCCTGAGAATAAGTCATACAATACTATATGATACTCTTTGGAAGGGTAAAGTCAAGAATTTATTTCTTTTTTGGATATTTTAATTGTACGAGATATTGATTTGCTTTTGCTCGGATTGTGGATCCTCCGCTGCCAAATTCATCATCATTTTGTAAAATGGCCAAATCCCATCTTTCTTTAGAATGCAAGTCCCCATACATTCCATAAGGAACTCCGTTATTTTCATAAGGCGGGAAAATTCTATCGACGTTATCGCCAGCTTCTCCATGAGTCATTACGTGTTCAATATCAATTGGAATATCTAACGCATAGGCGAGAACTGCAATTGATTTGGCTAAATTCTCAATTTGAACTTTGGTCGGCGGTTCGGGCCCTATGTCTTCCGGCGTCGCTTGATAAGCAGCATTTATTGTAATCCCAATACTTCCGCTATTCCGCATATAGGTATGCGGACGAAGTTCAGATAAACTTTTGCCTGATAAATAGATTGCTCCATCGTAGTCGATATTAATATGATAAGCATCAAATAATTCGCTATAAGGCATACCAGTCCAATGTAGGTAAATTTTAATGGGACGATTTTTTGCTTGCGCTGCTTTTAATAAAGCTGGTTTGGCGTTATAGGCTAACGTTTCAAGTTCTGACAAAGAAATAATAGAGAACTTTTCAGAATCTGAATATTCAGGTGTATTTGCGAAGCTGGATATTGGAAAAAAGCAAAGACAGAAAATAAAAAACAAAATTTTTTTATAGTTTAACAATGATAAAATTCTCCCATCTACGCAATATTTATCAATTATACTACAATTTAAATTATGGTCAAAGGTAATTTTTACGTTCATGTCGAATTTTACTTCAAAGTAGTTAGCGGTGTCATAGTTAGGAGAGATTGCCTTGGTATATGGAGTTATCGATATTGGCTCAAATACAATTCGAATGACGATTTATAAAGTTGAAAATGTTAAGTTTCGTGTTTTATTGCATAAGAAAGATGCAACTGGTTTAGCTTCTTATGTAAAAAATGGAGCGATGTCTAAACAAGGAATTGAGAAAGCATGTCATGTTTTAAATAAATATAGAATGATTTTAGAAAATTTTAATGTGCAGAATAAATATGCATTTGCTACAGCTGCATTTCGTAATATATCAAATAGTAGGGAAGCTGTAGATGAAATTGAGCAACAAACAAATTTAAAAATAGAAGTGATATCGGGAGAGGAAGAAGGTAAGTTAAGTTTTATTGGTGCATCAAGATTGCAATCATTATCAGATGGAATATTGATTGATATTGGTGGCGGTAGTACGGAATTGGTCATCTATAAAAAAGGAATTTATCAGAAAGCTTTGAGTTTACAAATAGGGTCTTTGAGTGCTTATCGGGATTATATTGTAGGATTACATCCAACAATAGAGGAAAAAGAGAAGATTGAACGGGCTGTTTTAGAAAAATTAGAGCAAACGGATGATAAAGATTTTACACATGCGCAATATAAGTTTGGGTATGGAGTGGGGGGAACGGTAAGAGCGGTAAATAAATTAAAGCAGAATTTTTATCAAAATCTACAATGGCGTAATGAATTGGAATCAAAAGATGTTTATCAAATTACAGAGGTGTTAATGCAAGAAAGAGAAAAAGCTCCACGGCAGCTTTTAGATGTGATTTCGAGAATCGCACCATATCGTTTGCGTACGTTGATGCCTGGATTGATTATTTTAAACACATTGTTAAAAAAGTATGAAAGCTGCTTATTAAGGGTAAGTATGTCTGGTGTTCGAGAAGGTTACTTGTATAGTAAAGTGTTAAGTCATCATACCTAAAGCTTAGGTTTAGGATCATGTAGACAGGTTAAACATTTGTCCTTTGAGTAAAAACATAGAGAAAAAATATTGACAATATAAAACTGATGTGTTAGATTAAGTGTATTAAAAGATGAATAAAGATTGAAACTGGTGATAGGGGAGTAAAATCATTAGCGCACTCACAGAGAGCTAAGGGGGCTGGAACTTAGCAGGAAGCGGAATGAATAAGTGGGCCCTTGAGGGTGTCGTGAACGATTTTAATTTATTAGCGACAACGTATGCTTACGTTAATGAGCTGAGAATGTGATAGCATTCAATAGAGGTGGTCGCTTTTTATAGTGGCAAACAAGGTGGTAAACGCAGATCATGCATCTGTCCTTATATGGACAGATGCTTTTTTATTTGTATTTTTGAGTAGAGGAGATAAAAAGATGGCAAAAAGATTATTGATGGGAAATGAAGCAATTGCATTAGGGGCGATTCGTGCTGGTGTAAATGTCGTGTCAGGTTATCCAGGGACACCTTCAACAGAAGTATTGGAGACAATTGCAAAAGCAAAAGCTGATTTATATGTAGAATGGTCAATTAATGAAAAAGTTGCGCTTGAAGTTGCGGCTGGTGCTGCTTATACAGGTGCTAGAAGTTTAGTCACAATGAAACAAGTTGGCTTAAATGTAGCAAGTGACCCATTGATGAGTCTCGCTTATATTGGGGTAAAAGGTGGTATGGTAGTCTTAGTTGCTGATGACCCAGGGCCGATCTCTTCGCAAACAGAACAGGATACACGGCATTTTGCGCAGTTTGCTCATTTACCAGTCTTTGATCCTTCTACTCCAGAAGAAGCATATGAAATGATTGGTGATGCATTTAATTATTCAGAAAAATATCAGACCCCTGTAATTTTTCGCCCAACGACACAAGTTTGTCATGCTTGCTCGACGGTGGATGTAGATGAAAGAGTCGTTAAACGTGAAATTGAAGGCTTTGTAAAAGATTCGAAATGGGTGATTTTTCCGAAGCTATCTTATCAAAATCATTTAAAAATTCATGCTAATGAAGGAAAGATTGGCGAAGATTTTTCAACACTTCATTACAATATGATTACAGGTAAAGGAAAACGCGGCATTGTAGCAAATGGAGTATCGGTTACTTATGTTAAAGAAGTTTTATCAGATGAGAAGCTAGAGGCAAAAGTGTTAAAGCTGGCGACGAGTCATCCATTTCCAGAAAATTTAGCAAGAGAGTTTTTAGATGGGGTGGATGAAGTGCTTGTCGTTGAAGAACTTGATCCGGTCATTGAAGAAGCGCTTTTAAAAATCTGTGGAAAATATCATTTGCCAGTAGAAATTCGCGGAAAGTTAACGCAAGATACAAATGTTGCAGGGAGTAATAATTATGAAACCGTAAAATCTGCAATACATAAATTTTTTGGTATAGAACAAAAGCAGAGTAATGAAATAACGTTGCCAGAGCTGCCAATTCGTCCGCCGGTATTATGTGCGGGCTGTCCGCATCGAGCTTCATTCTATAGTGTAAAAATGGCAATGAAAAGAGCAAAGCAAAAAGCTATTTTTACAGGAGATATCGGTTGCTATACACTAGGGAATGCAAAACCGCTGGATATGGTAGACACTTGTCTTTGTATGGGGGCAGGTATTACGATGGCACAGGGTTTAGTTAGAGCGGATAAGAGTGCAAAACATATTGCTTTCATTGGCGATTCAACGTTTTTCCATACTGGAATTCCAGGAATTATTAATGCCGTTTACAATGGAACGGATATTACCGTAATTATTGTGGATAATTCAACAACCGCGATGACAGGCCATCAACCACATCCGGGAACTGGGAAGACGATGATGGGCGATGTTACGGAGAAAGTCAACATTGAAAAAGTGCTTCGTGGTTGCAATGTTGAATTTATAAAAAGAGCAAATCCATTAGATTTGAAATTGGCGATTGAAACAGTAACAGAGGCGGTAGCATTTCCGAAAGTATCCGTTGTACTGTTCGAAGCACCATGCATTGCAATCGTAAAACCTAGACCTAAATTAAAGGTAAATGAAGAATGTATTGGTTGTAAAAAGTGTATTAGAGAGATTGGCTGCCCGGCGATTTCTTTAACGAGTAATGGTAAATCGATCATTGATACAAATTTATGTTATGGTTGTACATTATGCAGCCAGGTTTGTCCGGTAAATGCGATTGGAGGTTGTGAAGCATGAATTTGAATTGTTTATTAGCAGGTGTAGGTGGGCAAGGTACGGTACTCGCATCAAAAATCATAGCGCAGACAGCAATCAATCAAGCTTATCCAGCGCATACCTCTGAAACGATTGGGATGGCACAACGCGGTGGTTCAGTAGTCAGTCATGTAAGGCTTGGGCAGGAAAGCTGTTCGCCAGCAATTCCTAAAGGGCAGGCAGAAGTTGTCATTGGGTTTGAACCAGCAGAAGCGGTAAGAAACATTTCCTATTTGCATAATGAAGGAACAGTGTTATTAAATGTGAATCCAATTATGCCTGTTACAGCTTCGCTTGGTGTTGGCGCATATGAAGTGGAAAAGATTATTGCGTTTGCAAAACAGCAAGCAAAAAAAGTGATTGTTATAGATGGAAATGCATTATGTAAAAAAGCAGGTTCGGCAAAAGTATTGAATGTAATCATGCTTGGTGTAGCAATAAAAGCGCAGTTACTTCCCTTTACAAAGGCGGACATTATAAAAACGTTAGAAGAAAATTTGCCACCAAGATTTTTAGAGCTAAATCGCAAGGCTTTCGATATTGGATATTCTTACGACGTAAGGGAGTGTGCAAAATGAAACAGGAACAATTTGAAAAATTTCAACGCGTATTTGCTAGAGTAATTGAAAATAGTCCATTTTATCGGGCGAAATATAAAGAGACTGGCTTAGTTTTTGAAGATATCAAATCGCCTGATGACATTGCAAAGATTCCATTTACAACGAAAGGAGAATTGAGAAAAGCCTATCCATTGGATATTCAAGCAGTGCCGGATGAAGAGGTTGTACGTATTCATTCCTCTTCTGGAACGACAGGTGATCCAATTGTTATTCCGTATACAGAAAACGACGTGGAAACATGGGGTATGATGATGCAGCGTTGTATGACGATTGCGGGATTAACGAAAAAAGATCGCATACAAATTACGCCAGGCTATGGCTTATGGACAGCAGGCATTGGGTTTCAACGTGGCGCAGAAAAACTTGGAGCAATGGCAATCCCAATGGGGCCGGGGAATACAGAAAAACAGTTAAAAATGATGGTGGATTTAGGGGCAACTGCACTTACAGCAACATCTTCTTATGCGTTATTATTGGCTGAAGAGATTGCAAAACGTCAGATGAAAGATAGAATCAAATTAAAAACAGCAATTATTGGTTCAGAGCGCTGGGGCGAAAAAATGCGTAATCGTATTGTTGATGAATTAGGTGTAGATATTTATGATATTTATGGATTAACAGAAATCTATGGGCCTGGTATCTCAATTAGTTGTAAAGAAAATAACGGTTTACACTATTGGGATGACCATTTATATTTTGAAATTATTGATCCTGTGAGTGGTGAAGTTTTACCAGAAGGTGAGGTTGGTGAATTAGTTGTTACAACATTAACAAAAGAAGGAGCACCACTCATTCGTTATCGTACGCATGATTTAACGCGATTATTAAAAGGAAAATGCTCTTGCGGGCTTGAGTACCCGCGTCATGATATTATTCTTGGTAGAACGGATGATATGATAAAGATTAAAGGAGTAAACATCTATCCAGGACAAATTGAAGATGTACTAAAAGGGATTGATGGAACGAGCAGCGAATATCAAATTGTTCTCGACCGTAAAGAAAATAAAGATTGTATGTTACTTCGTGTGGAAAAACAAGCTGATGCAGAAAATCAAGCAATTGAAAAATCGCTAAAACGTCACTTTAAAACGAAAATCGGTATTATGATAGAAACAGAGGTAGTTTGTATTGGTGATTTACCTCGCAGTGAAAAGAAAACAGCCCGTGTGATTGATAAACGTTATTGCTAAAAATAAAAAAAGCCCAAGTAGAGAGTTTTCGCTACTTGGGCTTTTGGTTTTCTTGTTATTTATTTTTCTGGGATTTTAAATGCTGCATATATTTTTTCGTTTCGCTTACAATGATGCCGGATAAACAAATAAGGGCAATTAAGTTAGGCAATGCCATTAACCCGTTTACAATATCGGCAAGAATCCAGATTGCATCGAGTTTTAAGAAAGCACCTGACAAAATCATTAAAATGAAGATATAACGGAAAGGTTTAATGCTTTTTACCCCCCATAAATATACACAGCTGCGTTCCCCATAATAATTCCAGCCGAGAATTGTGGTAAAGGCAAATAATACAAGACAAAGTGTTAATACTTGTGACCCAAGCATGCCATAGATACTTGAGAAAGCATCAGAAGTCATTGCAGCTCCAGCTGCATCACCTGTCCATACGCCAGTTAAAATCAAAGTTAAGCCAGTCATGGAGCAAATAATAATCGTATCAATAAAAGTACCTGTCATAGAGATTAAGCCTTGTTCAGCAGGCCATTTTGTTTTTGCAGCCGCAGCGGCAATCGGCGCACTTCCAAGACCGGATTCATTAGAGAAAACACCACGAGCAATCCCGTTACGCATGGCCATCATGACTGTTGCTCCAAGAAACCCACCTGTAGCTGCTGTAGCAGAAAATGCACTGCTCACTACAAGGGAAATTGCATCAGGAAGTTTATCAAAATTAAGAGCAAGAATTGATGTGCAGACAGCAATATAAATTAAAGCCATTGCAGGAACGATTTTAGAAGAAACCTTAGCAATACTTTGAATACCACCTAAGGTAACCGCAGCTACAACACCAGTTAAAATTAATGAAGTTGCAATAATTGGGAGTCCGAAAGATAATTCTATGCTAGATACGATTGCATTCACTTGTGGAAATGTACCGATACCAAGTAAAGCTACAAGAATACAACTAAATGCAAAAAAGATAGCTAAAGGACGAAATTTTTCACCAAGACCTTTTTCAATGTAATACATTGGACCGCCAGCGATTTGACCATTTGCATCTGTGATGCGATATTTTACTGCTAATAAACCTTCGGCATACTTTGTTGCCATGCCGAAGAAAGCGGCAAGCCACATCCAAAATAATGCTCCTGGACCACCTGCTTTAATTGCAGTTGCTACGCCGACAATATTACCTGTTCCAACGGTAGCCGCAAGTGCTAGACATAATGCACTGAAGCTTTTTACGTCACCAGAACCTTTGCTTTGTGATGTAAAAATTAATTTTAACGCTAAAGGTAATCGAAAGACTTGAATAAGACCTAAGCGAATTGTAAGTAAAATACCTGTGCCAATCAGCAATGTGATTAATGGTGGTCCCCAAACGAAACTATCTATTTCGTTTAATATTTGAAGTAAATCCATGAAATTTATTCTCTCCTTACAAAAAACATTTGTGCCCTAATATTGCACACAAAGAATAATATATCACATTTTGTCGGTAGATGGTAGGGGATGTTCTGGCTTTTTTATTAAATTATTATTTTCTTGCTATATTATTTTCTTTATATAAAATGGGAAAAAAACTCAAAAAAATAAGCTTTTGCTATTATTTGCCTTATAATGTTATCGGGGAAATGTGTGATTTCAGGTCGTTTTTTATAGAAGGTAGAGAAGAGCGTTATCATCGAGAAAAATTTTAAAAATGAAAATTTAAACAGTTGCTTCAAAGAGTACTATATTGTTCAAGAAATATATTTTTATCATGATAAAATAAAGAAAAAAATTAAATTAGGGGAGATAGTATGAAAGAGTTTCATGCTATCTCCCCTTAATATTAGGTTAAAGATGAATGCTTAGTTTTTATTCGATGATTTAGCAAAATGTTTCGCAATCACTGCCTTGATTTCATCATAAGTGATTTCTTCTGGCAGTTCGTCCTTTAATGGGCGAAGCGGTGCGGGGCCCAGTTTGTGAATAACGTTTAGAATTTGCTCTTCATATTCAGGGCGAATAAATCTATCCCAATCGACAACACAATTTTCATTTGCAGCTTTGACTAAATGATTAAAAACCGTTGCGGTGGTTAAGGATCTTTCATTTGCGATTTCCGTCAATGAAAGCCCTTGGGTGAATAAGTTAAGTGTAAGTAAATGGGTAGGGGTTTTTGGTTCGCTGGTTGAAGGTGGCTTTTCCATTGTTTTTGATGGGGAAGATACTGTATCTTCAGGGGTAAATACACGAATGGCTGTAATGAAAAATTGTCCGTATTTGTTTAGTTTGACTTCGCCAACACCTTTAATATCCTGCATTGCTTCTAGTGTTGTCGGTTGATATTTACACATTTCATGAAGGGTGCTATCAGCAAAGACTTGATATGGAGGAATTTTTTCTGCATCTGCAATTTCTTTACGCAACTTACGAAGTTCTTGAAATAAAAGGTCATCTGAGGCTACTTGTTTTGTTTTTATTACCTTCTGCCAGACGCTTTGGTCTCCTTTTAAAACAGTATAAGCCAAAGAAGTAAGGCGAACAACTGGATATTCACTTTCTGTAAGCATGAGATATTGTGTGGCAATTAATCGTTGAATTAAGAGCTTGATATCATTCACCGTTCTATTTGCAAATAAGCCATAGGTAGATAATTTGTCAAAACGAAATTGCAATAATTTTTTATTTTGTGATCCCTTTAAGACCTCGGCAATCATGGTGATTCCAAAACGTTCATTTAAACGAAGAATACAGGAAAATACTTTTTGCGCATCTACGGTAATGTCAATTAATTCGCTTTCATCTGTACAATTGCTACAATTATCGCAACTTGTTGGGGCATCGGTTTCGCCAAAATACGAAATAATATAATTTCTTAAACAGTTTGGGGTGTGGCAATAATCGACCATCGTTTGTAATTTGCTTAATTCATGTTGTTTGCGATCTGGGTTTTCTACAGATTTGTCAATCAGAAATTTTTGTAGCATTGTATCTTGTGGGCTGAATAGAAGGGTACATTCCCCGGGCTCGCCATCGCGACCACTACGTCCGGCTTCTTGATAATATGCTTCCATATTGCGTGGCATATTATAATGAATAACATAACGAACATTGGATTTGTCGATTCCCATACCAAAGGCATTGGTAGCAACCATGACTTGAATGTCATCATAAAGAAAGCGATCTTGTTCACGAATGCGTTCTTCATCACTTAAACCCGCATGATAATGTCCTGCTTTATAGCCTTTACTTGATAATAAAGCAAAAATCGCATCGACTTCTTTGCGTGTTGCAGCATAAATAATTCCTGATTGAGAAGCGTGAGTTTTGACATAATGGAGAATGAATTTTTGTTTGTTTTCCCCGCGTAATACATTAAAGTACAAATTAGGACGGTCAAAACCACTTACCTGAATGTTCGGATGATAAAGTCCGAGTAAATTGATGATATCGTCTTTAACCTCAGGGGTAGCTGTTGCAGTAAATGCGCCGATTAATGGACGTTTTGGCAATTGACGAATAAACGGGTAGATGAGTTGATAACTTGGTCGAAAATCATGCCCCCATTGAGAAAGACAGTGGGCTTCATCTATTGCAATCATACTAATTGTAGTTTTAATTAGGCAGGTTTGGAAAAAATCTGCGGACAAACGCTCTGGAGCAACATAGATCAGTTTGTACTTACCTGCGGAAATATCGTATAGACGACGATTTAATTCAGCAGAGGAAAGAGAGCTGTTGATATAAGTAGCAGGTATTCCTTGATTTATGAGGGCATCTACTTGGTCTTTCATTAGGGAAATTAAAGGGGAAATAACAAGTGTACAGCCATCAAGCAGAAGTGCCGGGACTTGAAAGCAAATAGATTTACCGGCACCTGTCGGCATGATAGCAACGGTATCTTCGCCAGCTAGGAAACTCTTGATGATTTTTTCTTGACCGGGGCGGAAACTATCGTAGCCATAAAAGCGCTTTAAAATTTGTTTAGCCTGTGAAAACATATAAAATACCTGCCTTTAAAATCGAAATAGTTATGGCTACTTCGACAAAATGCTGGAATATACCTTTAATTATGCTATACTTAAGTTTGATTTTGCTTTAAAAGGAGTTTTGCTGTGGATATAAAAATGAAATTGGTTTTTTTTGGTATTGATCTCATTTTACCGCTTTGTATTGGGTATGCATGTCGATATCAAAGTGTAATTAAAGACCATGTCTTTAATAAAATGATTTTAAACAATATCTTAGTTGTTTATCCGATCTTATCTTTTTTGAGCTTTTGGATTTTGCCGTTAACAAGTGATTTGATGTGGCTGCCAGTGATTGGAATTATGATAGGACTTGTTCCGGGATTGATTGCCTATTTTGTTGCTGAACGTAAATATACAGAGGATGCAGATCGTGGCAGTTATGTAATGTCAGCAATTCTATCTAACTTGGGGACAATTGGCGGGCTGTGTGTGTTTCTTATTTATGGAGAAACTGGTTATGCCTATCAACAGTTAATAGTGTTATTTCAATACATATTGATGTTCATGTTTTGCTATCCCCTTGCGCAGTATTATTATCAACGGAGTCATGGTGGGGAGAAAGTAAAGCGGATTTCAGTTTTTTCAATTTTATTTAGTCGTAATCAATTAGCGGTGGTTGGGATTCTGCTTGGTGGTGTTTTACAGGCTTTCGGTGTGCCTCGACCGCATGAATTAGACGGTGTTGCTAGTATTTTTGTTCACTTAGGTGCATGGACAGCATTGCTTCCCGTAGGCTATTCGATGGATTTTGCAAAAATGCGCGGACATTATCATGAATTGCTTGATTTATCGGTGATTAAGTTTCTCGCCACACCGCTCGTTATTTATTTATTTTCTCAATTCGTAATTGCGGATGAAATTATGCGCAATAGTTTACTAATTTTAGCCTGTTGCCCTGCGGCAGTGAATGCAGTAATTATTGCTAGACTATATAAACTTAATATTAATATTTGTGTAGCTGCGTTTATTGTAACAACAGCATTGTTTATATTTGTAGTATATCCAGCATTGTTTTTCTTGCTAAGCCATTGGGGAATTTAGGTAAATAAGAAGGTTGTTTTCCCGAATAGCATAATTTAGCATATGTTGTATTTGTCTTTTGTGAAGGGGAACTATATCTATAGTGAAATGTAGATAAAAGAACAAAAGCGTGAAATAAAAATTTTCCCTCGTTTAAATAGGAAAAGGTGGAGAGATAATATGAGTTGGCTAGATTTGCATATGCATTCAAGAATTAGTGGTGATGGTGAATTTGCACCGGGGAAAATGATGGAGCTTTGTCAGAAAGCCGGTGTAAGAGTAGCGGCAATTGCTGACCATAACTCTATACGTGGTTTGTCTGAAGCCGCAAAAGCGGCAGAAAAATATGCAGTGACCTTGATTCCGGCAGTGGAGTTAGATTGTCAGCATAATGGTACTAATTTGCACGTGCTAGGATATAAGATTGATTATCAAGCGCATGCAAAAATATTTGATAAAATCGAGCAAGAAATCTTTCAGCAAGAAAAGATAGCGAGTGTAAAGCGCATGCAAAGGATTCGGGAGATGGGAATCTTCATAGATGAAGAAAAAGTTTATCAGCTAGTTGGAAAAGATAGGGTTATTCAAGTAGAAAGTATGGTTTATGTAGCTATGCAAGATACACGCAATCGCCATCATCCTTTATTGCAACCCTATTTCCCTGGGGGTATGCGTAGTGATAGTCCGTTTGTAAATTTTTATTGGGATTATTTTAGTCAGGGGAAACCATCCTATGTACATGTGGAATTTATTCGTCTAGCAGAAGCAGTCGCAGTGATTGAAAAAGCCGGTGGGGTTGCGATTTTGGCACATCCCGGCAATAACATTGGCAGGAAGGAAACATTACTTCATGAAATTATCGAGGCAGGGGTAAAAGGTGTGGAAGTATACAGTTCTTATCATGATTTGTTAACAATTGATTTTTATAAAAGCATGACAGAAAAATATAAGCTACTGACGACTGCTGGAAGTGATTTTCATGGTAGAGCAAAACCATCAATTCAGTTAGGTGATATTTCAGTGGAAAAACGCGAACAAGAGATTTTCACAAGATTGATGGAAGCTGGGAGACGTGACGTATAGCAGAATATGGATGGGGTAATATTTAACCAATTAAAATAAATAAAAAAGCATTGACATTGAGGTGCCCCCATAGGTTAGACATAAATCTAACTCATGGGGGCACCTCGCATCATCCAATGCTTTTTTATTTACTCTACTTCATTATGGTGTTCTGCAATTAAACTTCTCGTCACTTGTTCGCCAAATTCCGTTAATGCCATACTACCTAGTTCAATTTCAGCAATATCACATAAGAATTTTTCTTTTGATTTTCCTTCGTTTACAGTTTTCTTGAAGTAATTATATACGTCAGAATCAGTATATAATTTATAATCATAATTATTCAAAGGTAAATGATAATCTAGAGAAATCAAACCTTTTTCAGCTAAAGCAGAAAAGATTCTCCCCATTGCTTTTACATTTTCTAATGTTTCGCTAAGGGCAGTCAAATATACTGGAGCAAGCGCAGTAAATACGGCACCTTCTTCTACGCTGCTTCTCATGATAAACCTAGTCACCGGTAAGTATTTACAATGATGTAATTCAAGCAATACAGATATTTGGGAGTTGGTTAGTGATAATTTTGTTACGTTTTCTATTGATTCAATCATAGCATCTTTATCTCGATGCTCTTGGCGATGATTATCATGACAGCCACATGAGCATCCGCAATGATTATCAGTATGATGAGAGTGATGGTGTTCTTTTTTTGTATTCATATTATTACCTCTGTATTTACAAATATTTTATATATTGCATAATAGCATAGTTTTAAAGAAAAAGCTAGCTAAATGATTATCATTATCAATAATTAAAATATCTTTAGGATACTACAATGAAAAAAGCAATAGTCTAAATATTTTGTTGAATTAGGGCGGATAGGTTTTAATAAACTAGCCATAAAAATTAAGGCCGTATAAAATAACAGCTACATTTCAAACTTGGATATAAAAATAAAAAGAAAAATGATTCAACTCATAGAGGCGAAGCTATGGCTGAACCATTTTCTTTTACAAAGTAATGGAGTTATATAAAATCAGTTTATCTGACTTTGACATTGGAAAATTTAAAAAATAAGGCATTGTATACGAAAAGATTTATTTTAAAAAGCAAGATAATATAAAACCACCGAGAGTACCACCGATAATTGCATTAATAAAAGTTGGAATGGATTTTGGCAGACTATCGCCAGAATAAATGGATGCTGCCCATAAGCCGAATCCTGCTGCCCAGGCCATATCTACCCAAGCGTGACCGGATTGAAATATCATGCTTAACCCGTGATTTAGGGTCCAACAAGTTCCGACGACGAATCCGGCAAAGAGCCAACCACCTACAGGACCGAAATTTTTAATTAAAGGATCAACACATACTCGAAGTAAAAACGGGAAGATAAAAGCTCCAACAAAAGTAGCTATCATTAAATTGACTGTCATAAAACTCACCTCCTGAATTTTCAATTATTCGTTAGGATGCTTTTAGAGAATTTTCTTTCTTTGTTTCTGCAACAGGCTGAATGTTTTTTTGGAATGTAACTGCTGTAATACCACCAGTAATACCGCCCAAGACTACAACCAGTATAGTTGGTATAGATTCCATAAGAGGAACTACAGAACCAGCCATAAATACATCTCTCATTGTGCCACAGATTGCGATTCCTAATGCCATGTCTACCCAAGCTCCGCCTGCTGGATTATGCATAATACCAACAAAATGATTCATAAACCACATAATACTAATAATCATAAATCCTGCGAACCAACCGCCACCAATACCATAAGCATTGGAAAAGGCTCCCCATACACTCATTACGAATATACCAGCTATTGCTGTTCCAACAATTGTTCTCAATGCGCTCATCAAATTCACCCCCCTTATTTTATAATAGGAAAAGTTTTTCCTATACCTTCTAATAATGCAAGAAGCGTGCCAACTATTAAATTTTTAGAAATAAATAAGAAAAGCCAGTATTTATAAGGGGAGTTGTAAATGCAAATATAAAATTTTTTATTTAAAAACTTTTATATTTGCATTTACAGGTAAATAATTACCTGTAAATCGGGGAATTTTTCCCATGATAAGTGTAGCGAATTTTATCATATTTTCTTTTTATGTATATCGTGGTATGATGAAGAAGAAAAAAATCGTGGGAGGATTTATATGCGTAATGGGGATAAAATCAGAGCGATGAATGATGCTGAATTAGCTGCATTTATGAATGATTTTTCACAGTCATCATGTCAATATTGTTGTTTTGCAGGTGAACAGACAGGGACTATGGAGACGGTTTGTATGGCGCCTCCAATGTATGACTGCGAACGTGGATATCAAGAATGGTTCAAACGTGAAGCTATAGAAGAGGCTAAATAAATTTTTTGGCTGCTGGATGAGATTTCAGCAGTTTTTCATTTTATTTAAGAATATAGCTGAGTGAAAGTCGTACAAAGAATTTTCAAATAATCAGACTTTACAATATAAATTGGATTCTTTTTAGTAAGGGGTGGATTTTTATGAAGGGAAAAATGCGCAAAGTTTTAGCTGCTCTTATTACTACCTATTTAATGAGTAATGCGACAATAACTTTTGCAATGCCATTGACGCTATCTATTGATGAGGCGATTGATATGGCTTTAAAAAATAATTATAATATCAAGATTGCTGAAAAAGACGAAGCAAAAGCTCAGGCAGCATTAAAAAGTGCAAAGTCACAGCAGGATCCATCTGTGAGTGCAAACGTTAGTATGGGGATAACGGATGTGAATGATAATGGTTTTGAGCGAAGCAACAATAACAATATTCGTATGTCTATGCCGCTTTATACAGGTGGAAAAAATGAGTTGAATATTGAAAAAGCAAAAGACTCAATTACAGCGAGTGAACTTGCTCTAATCCGTACGAAAGAAAATACGATGCTTGATACGATAACAGCCTATTACAATGTTTTAGAAGCGGAAAAGATTGTTGCTGTTGATAAGGAAACAGTAGATAATTATCAAGAACATTTGAATGATGTAAAAAATCTTTACCAGGCAGGTAGTACGCCAAAAGTAGATTTATTGAGATCGGAAGTAGAATTAGTAAATGCACAGCAGACATTGCTTAAATCACAAAATTCTTATGATATTGCAGTAAGTAAATTGAAGAATATCATTAAATTTGATAGTGAAGATGCGATTGACTTATTAGATGATGTAGAATATCATGCGGTTGAACGCAATTTATTGGAATGTATTGCTTATGCAAAAGAAAATCGTGTGGATTTAAAAAAATATCAAGTGGCAATAGAGCAGGCACAAAAAGATATTGATATTGCCAAAGGCGATAAAAAACCATCGGTTTCACTTTCCGTAGGTACAGGGTGGAATAAACAAATTTTACCCGATCATGCAAACCATTCATTAACTGCTGCAGTCGAAGCAAGCTGGAATTTATTTGACGGTAATATTACTGCTGCGAAAATTAAGGATGCTGAATTATCTTTGGAACAAGCAGAGCTTGAATATTACAAACAAGCAGATGCGATTGATTTAGAAGTTAGAGAAGCGTATTTAAATATGCAAGAGGCAGAAAAACGTTTTCATACAACAAAAGTAGCAGTTAGTAAGGCAGAAGAAGACTATTTTATTGCGAAAGAAAAATATAAAGCCGGTGCAGGCGTTATATTAGATATTATTGATGCGCAGTTAGCGCTGACTACGGCAAAGACGAACTATATTCAAGCGCAATATGATTATGCATCGTATAAAGCTACGCTTGATAATGTGATGGGTGTTAGCGAGGAGGCGGAATAATGAACAAGAAAACGATGAAATGGGTTGCGGTTGCAGTTATTTTTATTGGATTGGCTGGTGGTGGTTACCTATATTATCAGAGCAAACAAACAACTGGGACTCCGATTGGACAAACGGTAAAAGTAGAGCGTGGTAAAGCTAGTTCTACCGTGTCGGCAACGGGGACAATTAAGCCGGTAAATTCAGTAGAAATCAGTTCTAAGATTACAGCGAGAATCAAAGAAATTCCAGTAAAAGAGAATGATCATGTTAAGCAAAATCAAACGCTCGTTATCCTTGAAGATAAAGAACTCGATACAAAGCTTGATCAAGCACAATATAAAGTAACAAATGCAAAAGCAAAATATGATCGTACTGCTTATTTGCATTCTATTGGTGCAAAATCGGATTCAGAGTTAGAAGATGCTCTTTATGAATATCAAAATGCATTATCTAGCCTTGAAGGGGTGCAATCCAATGTGGATGATACGATTATTGTCTCACCAATTGATGGCTATGTAATTGGTGAACCACTTAGTGTAGGAACTCTAGTGGCACAAGGGGTAAATAATCCTACGGTCATCATGAATATTGTGGATTTATCTACCAAGCAGATTCGTGCGAAAGTAGATGAGACGGATATTGGAAATGTGAAAATTGGGCAGAGTGCTGTGTTTACTGTAGATGCGTATAATGGTAAAACGTTTACTGCAAAAGTAGCAAATATTTCTCAGACGGATGTAAATAAGAGTTGGTCGAGTTCAACGACAACATCTTCAAGTGTTATTTATTATGATGTAACCTTAGATGTAGAAGATCCAGATAATTTACTAAAACCATCGATGACAGCACGGGTGAATATTAATGTAGCTGAAAAAGATCATGTGCTGCTGGTACCGCTTGCCGCATTAAAGACAAATAATGAAGGACAATATGTTGAACGCGTAAATGCAGATGGAACAACGGAAAATGTACAGGTAACGGTAGGAATTTATAGTGATGATAAAGTAGAGATTACCAGCGGATTGGCTGAAGGGGATATGTTGGCTGTTTCTTATACCAAATCAAAAAATAGCAGTTCTAGCAATGGAAATCGTCAGCAGCCGCGGATGTAGGGAGGAGTAAGCGATGACGATAAAACTTTCTGACATTCGAAAAATTTATACGATTGGAGACTCTACTGTTGCTGCACTAGATGGCGTAAACCTTCATATTAGAAAAGGTGAATTTGCAGCGATTATGGGACCTTCTGGCTCAGGAAAATCTACATTGATGAATATATTAGGATGTTTAGATCGACCAACTTCTGGGTCTTATGTTTTGGATAATGAAGAAGTTGCAAAGTTAAATGATGATGATTTAGCAATTACGCGAAACAAAAAAATTGGTTTTGTATTTCAAAATTTTAATTTATTATCGCGAATTAGTGCTTTAGAAAATGTGGCATTGCCCTTAATTTACGCTGGCGTTGATCGGAAAACACGTTTAAATAGAGCGAGAGAATTACTTAATTCTGTTGGTTTAGAAAAACGTATGGATCATCTGCCAAACGAATTATCAGGTGGACAGCGCCAAAGAGTCGCGATTGCAAGAGCTTTGGTCAATGATCCGCGCATTATTATGGCGGATGAACCGACTGGAAACCTCGATACAAAATCGAGTGTTGAAATTATGGGGTTATTTGGTCAGTTGCATAAACAAGGGAAGACGATTATCCTCGTTACCCACGAACCTGACATTGCTGAATATGCTGAGCGTCAATTAATCGTACGTGATGGAAAGCTAGTGCGCGATGAGGTGAAGGGGGCGGAAAGTGATGTTTAGAGAAAGTGTACGCATTGCTTTTCATGCCCTGATCGCAAATAAAATGCGGTCAATCTTAACGATGCTCGGAATTATTATTGGTGTTGGTGCGGTGATTGCGATGGTATCAATAGGAATGGGTGTGCGAGACAATGTACAATCTTCCATCGCAAGTTTAGGTAGTAATATGCTAATCGTATCACCGGGTTCGTCGAATTCCGGTGGTGTCCGTGGTGGTGCTGGCAGTATGATTACGCTAAAAACAGAAGATGCTGACGCAATTCGTGAACATATAAAAAATATTGACTATGTTTCACCAACGGTAAGTAAATCTTATCAGGTCGTGGCGGGAAATCAGAACTGGAATACGAGCGTACAAGGGGTAACTTCAGAGTTCATGTCAATTCGCAATCTGACGGTTGGAAGTGGGACGTTTATCAGTGAACAGGATTTAAACTCTAGAACTCGTGTGGCTGTTATTGGGGCGACGGTAGCTGAAAATTTATTTGGTGAAATGAACCCAACGGGGCAAAATATTCGGATCAATAATACGCCTTATAAAGTGATTGGGGTACTAGATAGTAAGGGGCAGTCTTCGATGGGGCAAGACCAAGATGATATTATCATCGTTCCGTTGACAACTGCGCAAGAAAGATTATTAGGGATAAACTATATTCAATCTATTAATATACAAGTTTCTTCAGCAGAGGCAATTGATCAGGTACAGGCGCAAATTGAGAACCTGCTCCGTCAGCGTCATAAGATTATTGGTGATAAAGAAGATGATTTTACGGTACACAATTTAACGAGTTTGTTAGAAATGATGACGGAAACAACGGGAATGATTACACTTCTATTGGGAAGTATTGCAGCCATTTCACTTTTGGTAGGTGGAATCGGAATTATGAATATTATGATGGTATCTGTGACGGAAAGAACTCGAGAAATAGGAATTCGTAAAGCGCTCGGGGCAACATATCATAATATTATGATGCAGTTTTTGATTGAGTCCGTAGTAATCGGTGTCATTGGAGGATTGATTGGTATTCTTATCGGATGTTTTGTAGCTGTTTTAATCTCTAAATTAGGAGGATTAAACACAACAATTACTCTGGCACCAATTATCATTTCTTTTAGTTTTTCAGTAGGGATTGGATTATTTTTTGGAATTTATCCAGCGAGAAAAGCCGCTTTGCTTGATCCAATTGAAGCCTTACGTTATGAATAATTGTTCAGCGGTTTGTATGAAGTATTATCCTTTGTATGAATCGCTGAATTTTTATTTAGAGGAGGTTTAAAATAGCAGGAACTTTTTAGCGAAAGAGCGAATATTCTGAAACAAGAAGATGTAGATTTGGTTTATTGTTAGTGAACCGATATCTGGGAGGTGCTATTTTATGAAAGTAAAAGATATTATGACGAGAGAGGTTGTCTCCGTTTTACCGGGAGCTTCGATTGAGGAAATTGCGAAAGTTTTAGTAGAAAATAAAATATCGGGTGTTCCGGTAGTTGATGATGTTGGTAATCTTGTTGGGATTGTCAGTGAAGGCGATTTACTACATAAAGAGGTTTCACCACAAGTTCCAGATATAGTGAATATTTTAGGGGCATTTATTTTTTATAATGGTGTTGAACGCTATAATGAAGAAGTAAAGAAATTAATGGCGCGATCAGCAGAGGAAATTATGACAAGTAAAGTAGTAACGATTGAGGAAGATATGGAAGTTAGTAAAGCGTGTCAGCTAATGATGAAGCATCAAATTAAACGCATTCCGGTAATGAAAGGTTGGCAGCTTGTCGGAATTATAAGTCGTGTGGATGTAATCAAGACATTGATAAATAAATCAATTTAGTATACTATAAAAATAGAAATTTTTTAGAAATGTATAGAAGTCTGCTTGCAAAACAAAAGGTTTTTTTAAATGAATAATGAACTTTTAGCGACGAAGCCTTCTATATGAATTTGAGTATACAGTTAAAGAGTATTGCAAAATGCAATGCTCTTTTTGTGTTTTTAAATGAAAAAATTTGTGTCTTGTAATGAAAAATTAATATAAGGAGGAGAGTGAGTGAAACTTCTAGTTTGAATTTATTGAAAGATATACCTATTGATGTATTAAAGCTCGACAAGGGTTTATTTAGGCAAGATAAATCGACGCAAAAAGAACATATTATTCTTGAAAGTATTGTTGATATGGCACATAAGTTAGACATGAAAGTAGTGGCAGAAGGGGTAGAAAACATCTATCAAGTAAATTTTTTAAACATGATTGATTAGTGATATTGTACAAGGCTATTATTATTCAAAGCCAATTGGAAAAACAGCTTTTGAAAAGTTATTATTATACGATAAACAAAATAAAAAACAATAGAATTTGCACTTTGGATAGCCATAAAACACCATTGCGAGATGAATCGCAGTGTGGTTAAATATTTTTAGTGGATGAATTTTGACTTAGATAAGGAGTCCATGATGAAAAAAATTATTTTAGCCTGCTGTCTAATTCTTCTTAGCACATTTCAACCAGTCAATGCATTTAGTTCTGACGGTGGATTTGATTTGCAAGTGTCAAGACCAGAGTTAAAGTTAAAGGCAAATTTCTTAGGTCAAGAGATTGATATTACGGAAAAGGCTGGTGTAATGAAGGGAGATTCCGTTCAAAGTAGTTTATTTATCAATGATAGAGTTCGTCTCTCTTATGCTGATTTTAGTTACGAGGGTCAGAAACAGTTCTTTTCAAAGATAAAATTAAATAATGATTTAACTAGTCAATGGAATTTGACTTATGGTGGGATTGGTTATTTAATGCCGATTGCTAGTCCATTTGGGGTAGATATGCATATGATTTTTGACGTAAAAGGGTATGAGATTCAATCGAATATGCAGGCCCATCTAATGGAAAATGAAGTTTTAAACCAAGAGATTTTTAATTTGCGAGGCATTGCCCCAACACTTGGTTTTGGTGTTACTAAAAATATTCAAGACAAAGTGCAGGTGTATGGTGAGGTTATGGGATTACCTTTAGGTGATTTAGGAACATATTTTGACCTAGACACAGGGATAAAAATTAAGATGAATGATATTGCAATGAATTTAGGCTATCGTTCAGTGCATATTGAAAGCGCATATTATAGTATGAAAAACTTTTTTGATGCGAAATTTCAAGGCCCTTATTTTGGCCTCTCTTATGCTTTTTAGTAAAATAAAAATGCTTATATATAGGCAGAAATTCATGTTAAGGTCGCAAGGAAACTTGTGACCTATTTTATTATGTGGTAAAACCCCCATCTACAGGAAGGTTGACTCCTGTAATATGACTTGCTTTATCCGAAGCTAAAAATAAAACGGCGTTTGCTACTTCAGCTGGGGCGGCAACTCTATTTTGTGGAGATAGAAGGTGATTCGGTAAGACAGGTTCCTTTCCAGAGGCTTTACGATTTTCATTGACACGGTCAATTCCTGCATCAAGCATTGGAGTTTGGATAACTCCCGGGCTTACAGAGTTAACTCGGATTCCTTTAGTTGCGTAATCTAATGCCATACATTTTGTCAGCCCGATTACCGCGTGTTTTGAAGTACCGTACGCGATATTTCCAGGGAAGCCAATCATGCCTGCGATAGAAGCAATATTAACGATTGCACTTTCACTTGTTTGTTTCAACATTTGATTTACTACATAATGTGAACAATAAACCATAGTCATAACATTACAATCAAGAACTTTTTTGAAGGAAGATATATCTTCTATATTATGAATTGCCCCTTTAACACCCAAAACTCCTGCATTGTTTATCAAAACATCAACACGACCATATTTATTGACTGTAAAATCTACTAGGTCTTGGGCATTTTCTTGGATTGTCATGTCAATTGGCAAAAAATCAACAGCAGGATTTAATTTGCGCAGCTTATCACGCGCTTGTTTTCCTATGCCTTCTTTAAGATCGGAAAAAACGATGGATGCGCCTTCTCGAGCAGCCATTTCAGCGATTGAATAACCGATTCCTCCTGCTGCGCCAGTGATGATAAAAACTTTGTCTGCAAATCTTTGTTTCGTCATAAAGCAGCCTCCATAATAAAATTTGTTTAGTCATATCATGTCTTGATTTTTCAGAACTATGTAGGTAGAAAAATATTGTTCATTGATGTGAAAAAGATAAAAAGAATTAATGTAGGAGATAACAAAGTGAGCACTGTATCTTGGGTTGCAAATAATACAGATTATCCCCTAGAGGAGGCTTATAAATCAAGGAACTAAAAAAGCAGTAATATGAATTGTGTAAAAAAAAGTATACAAAAAAGTACAAAAATGTTTATACATAAATATTGAATAATATACAAGAGTCAAAAGAGCAGGAACCTGATTTATTTTCCTGCTCTTTTTCTCTTTTATCTAGTACTTAAGTACCAATTTTGTAAAAATAATAATTATGAAACAAATAATGACATAGTTTTACATTGGTTAGGTGTAAAATGCAATTTGAAAGGAGTTTTTGAAATTGCAAAATAAGGAGTTCACGGATGAAACTTAATCGCCATAGCACCAAATACAGAAAATATTTTAGTAAGATTACACTAGCTAGTCTAATTGTCCTACAAATAAGCACGGGTTACTCTTTGGCAGCGAATATCTCACCGACAGTGAGAGAAGAACAAAACCAACGACTTATTCAAGAAAATTTTGAAAAAGAAGCGCGGCAAAAGCAAAAAGACGTGTTTATGCAAGAAAAAGAAGAGGATAGTGAACAGTTTTCCCTGCCACAAGAAGACATTAGTTTCTATATCAAACAAATCAAACTAGAAGGACAAGAAGCCGCTCAATTTCTCTGGCTAACCAAGCAGCTTACACATTATCAAGAAAAAAACATCGGCATACAAGGTGTACAAAAAATTGCCAAACAACTAGAAAATAGTTTAATTAACCGAGGCTACATCACAACTCGCATCGTTGTACCTGAGCAAGATTTGTCTACCGGAACACTAAGCTTAAGCCTTATTGTTGGGAAAATCAATCAAATCCGCTTTGAAAACCCCGATAGTCAAAAAAATTGGCGAACTGCTTTTCCAACCAGACCGGGAAATATTTTAAACTTACGGCACTTAGAACAAGGGTTAGAGCAACTAAAGCGCATTCAATCTCGTGAAGTGGATATGCAAATCATTCCCGCAGAACAGCTTGGAATGAGTGATATCGTAATCACAGCAAAACAAACAACCCCAATCAGCCTAAGTACTAATATTGGAGATTACGGAAGTGAAGCAACAGGAAAACTACAAATGTACAATACCTTAAAAATAGACAATCTATTTAACGCTAACGACATTTTAACCGTAAACATCAATGACGACGCAGAAAAGAAAGGCGATAACAAAGGTACTCACGGAGAAGGCTTTAACTACTCCGTTCCTTATGGAAACTGGACATACACCTTCTCAAAAAATAACTATCAATATCACCAGACCATAATAAGCAATATAGATCACCTTACTTTCTCAGGATCAAGTGAAGAATACAAATTTCAAACAGAAAAACTTATTTCCCGTAACCAAACGAGCAAGACTTACTTAGAAATGGGAATTCAACATAAAAAAAGCCGCAGCTATCTACAAGATGCGGAAATTTTAGTACAACGAAAAGACACAACAGCGTTAAATCTTGGTCTTTACCATAGAAGATACATCAACCAAGACATTCTAGACTTAAACCTATCCTATAAACGAGGCGTTCCCTGGTTAAATGCACAAGAAGACTTAGCCGAAAAAAACAACCAGCTTCCAACCACCCACTACAACCTATGGAACTTTGATGCTACCTACATAAAGCCAATCTCCATCGGGAAAAAACAACTCCAATAGCGATTCACCTTTAGCGGGCAATATACGAAAGACTACCTCTATGCAGTTGACTGCATGAGTATAGGAAACAGATACACAGTACGAGGCTTTGACGGAGAAGAAACACTAATCGGCGAAAAAGGCTTCTACCTACAAAACGAACTAAGTATTCCAATTCAAGATAAACACCAACTATTTATTGGAATAGACTATGGGCGCGTGACTGGACCGTCAACCAAAGAATACACCAATAAATATCTATTAGGAGCAGTAGCTGGACTACGAGGGCAACTCATAAAAAACATGCAATACGAAGTTTTTGTCGGTTGGCCGCTAAAACATCCAGAAGAAATAAATGCATCAAACCAAACCTATGGATTTCAAGTCATGTACAAATTCTAATTCCCTTCAAGGACGAGGAGAGTAAAAATAATGGAAAATCAGTATAACACAGCAAAAAGATTTAGATACAAAATAATAAGCTATATTACCCTTATCATCTATCTACTTCAACCAATCACCATACTACTAGCGAATCCACAAACAACTGTAGCACCGAATGGTGTAGAAATTGTAGAAATCAATGCACCCAATCAAAATGGGCTATCCCATAATCAATACGATCAATTTAACGTAAAAGAAAACGGACTTATCTTTAACAACTCAGGTGCAATTGCAAACACAACCCTTGCAGGCTATATTCTAGGCAATCCAAATATAGGGACAAATCCAGCAAGGGTTATTCTAAATGAAGTCATGGGTACGCAGCCAAGCTACTTAAATGGATATATGGAGATTGCCGGAAAGAAAGCTGAACTTATCATTGCCAATCCAAATGGAATTGTTGGCAATGGATTCGGCTTTATCAATGTATCAAAAGCAACGCTTACCACAGGAACGCCAACCTTCGGCAATCAAGGAACATTAGACGGATTTAATGTAAACACTGGAACAATCTCTATACAAGGGCAAGGACTCAATGCAAAAGAAATTGATCGCGTCGACTTACTTGCCAAAGCGGTAGAAGTCAATGCTGGCATATGGGCAAAGCAGCTCAATGTAGTAACAGGAGATAATGTAGTAGACACTGACCTAAATATTCAATCCACAAAACAAAATGAAAATAGCGGTGTAGCACTAGATGTAGGCATTTTAGGCGGAATGTATGCAGATAAAATAAAACTTATCGGCACACAAAACGGTGTAGGTGTAAATAGCAAAGGCACAATTGTCGCAACAGACAGCCTTAAACTGAATCAACAAGGAAAAATCTTTTTAGAAGGAACAACACTCGCGAATCAAGAGCTAGATGTTTTAACGCAAGATGAACTAGAAAACCAAGGACAACTCTATACAAATGGAAACCTATCCATTCAAAGCGAAACAATTACAAATAAAAATTTAATTGCAGCGAAGCAAGATGCAAAACTAAACTCAAATACAATAACCTCTACAGGCATTTTAGGCGCAGGCATCAATGAAGATAAAACGTTGGCTAAAACAGGTAGCCTAGAAATAAAAGCGGCTGCAATTGCGCTTAAAAAGGCCAAAACCTATGCGGGCAAAGATATTACTATACAGGCAAATCAATCCATAGAAAATGACAACAGTACAATTTTAGCAAATGATACAACTACGCTAATAGCAAAAGAAAATATAAACAACACGCAAAATAGCCAGATTGTCAGCGGTAAGACAATGCTTCTTCAAGCAGGAAATACAATTGAAAACAATCAAAGCAGCCTATTTAGCGCAGGAGACATTACACTTCAAACAGATAATGACTTAATTAACAAAAGCGGAACAATTGAAGCACAAAAAAAATTAACAACAAAGGCAAAACAACTTCTTAACGATGAACAAAGTAAAATCATCAGCATAGAAGGAGCGCTTGGAGCCAATGCGCAAACAATCCAAAATCAAGGACTTATTGGCAGTAATCAAACGGTAACTTTATCCGCAGCAGATATTGCCAATCAAGCTGGGAAGATTATCTCACAAACAGAAATCAACCTTCAAGCACAAAATACACTCAATAACAACAATGGCAATATTCAAACGCAAAAAATAAGTACAATTCAAGTAAAAGATTTACAAAATGCAAATGGACATATTGAGGCAGGGCAAGGAATTAATCTTCATACCAATTCGATGCAGGGAAATGGAATCATCCAAGCAGAACAATTTATAAACGTTGATGTCAATGGAGACTATACAAACAGCCAAGACAGTAGCCTAAAATCTAATGGAACCCTAAATGTTAAAGCAACAGGCAATATTGTTAACCAAGGAATGATGAATGCTGTAAACCAAATTGGAATCAATGGAAACGGACTTAATAATGCAGGAACAATTACAGCAAACGAAAAAATTGAAATAAAAACCTTAGATACCTTTAATAATGATGGAAGAATAGATAGTAACCAAATTTCGCTAGATAGTAATATAGTTCATAACAAAGGTACTGTCATAGGAGAAAATCTAACAGTAAATACAAACGACTTAACCAATACGGGAAGCCAAGCAATTTTAGCTACAACACAAGATGCAAACTTATATGTAAAAAATGCTTTAGATAATCAAGATCATGCGACCATTTATAGTTTAGGTAATATTAAAATTGCGGCAAATGAAACTGGTGATATGGCAAATCAGATTTTAAACCAATCGGCAACGATTGAAGCTGGAGAAAATATTGACCTTAGTGCTAAAGAGATTATCAATAAACGCACTGAATTTGAAATGGGCGAAAAGGTAACAGTTGAGTGTGAAGAAATAAAAAAACAAAATCCGTTTACAGGGAAGACGAGAATAGAGAAAATACCAAAAGAAAAAGAAGAGACTGTGTCAAAGGTTTCTACGAGGAATGGGTATACAAGAATTTATAGAAAATATATAGAGACAAAAAAGAGTACAACGATAGAAAAAGATTCAGGAATAGCAACTATTCAAGCAGGAAAAGATTTAAAAATTCAAACGGATTTATTGACAAACTATGTAAGTAGAATTCTTGCTAATCGTCATTTAGCAATTGCAAGCAATCAACTAAATAATATTGCGGTAGATTATAAGATTACAACCGTTAAAGATGGCGACCTTATGGAATATAATTATGCATACTATGCATCGCCTTCAGGGGGCGATGGTGGTGGTTCAAATCCACATACGGTAGAGACAACAAAGAAAATAGGTGATTACCATGAAGAAATCGTTGAACTTATTCCTGGCTACGATTCAACGATTAGTGGCAATCAATCTGTAGAAATCAATACGATAGGACTAAATAATACGAGCACAACGAAGACTGAAAATATATTAGAAAATGCGACCGTAATAAAAAATACTCAAAACACTATCGAAGATAAGAATGCTACAATAAAGGAAGATGATAGCTTTGTATTACCAGAGAATGGGCTTTACCATATTAGTAAAACACCGACAAGTAAATACCTAGTAGAGACTGATACTAGGTTTACAAAGTATAAAAATTTTATCTCTAGTGACTATCTTTTATCAAGAATTGCTTACCCATCAGATAAAGTGCAAAAGAGACTTGGAGATGGATTTTATGAGCAAGAATTAGTAAAAAAACAATTGTGTCAAAAAATTGGCAGTAATCTTTTAACTGGATATACAGATGGAGAAGAACAATTTAAACAACTTCTTGAAAATGCTGCAAATGTTACTGAATCATTACAATTAAAAATCGGAATAAGCTTAACTCCGGAACAAATCAACGCATTAACAGAAAATATTGTTTGGCTCGAAGAAAAAGAAATTGACGGTGAAAAGGTATTAGTTCCAGTCGTATATCTAGCGAACTCAAATCAAGCGGTGCTAAAAGAAAACGGTGCAATTATTTCCGGTGGAAGTGTAAAAGTAGATGCCTTGGAAAATGTTTCAAATCAAGGACATATACAAGCAAATCAGAATCTTGATTTAAACGTAAAAAATATCTCCAATCAAGGTGGAACAATACAAGCAGGGAATCAATTAAATATAACGGCACAAGAAAATGTTTTAAATCAAAATGCACAAATTTTAGGTAAAAATATTACATTAAATGCAGGACAAGATATAAAAAATGAGCTGATAACCAGTACAATTTCCTATGGAGATACTGGTAAAAAAGTATTCATGAATCAACAGGCTGAAATTTCAGCAACAGAAAACTTAAAAATAGATGCCAATAGAGATTTTGTCAACAATGGAAGTAAAGCTTCTGGAAAAGACATTACAATAGATGCTGGAAGAAATGTAGATATCGGAACAAGTATAAGCGAAAAGAAAACGGATACCTGGGATAAATCACATAAAATTCATGAAGAAAAAATAAATACAATAAGCCAAATCAATGCAAGTGGCAATCTTGCAATCAATGCCCAACATGATATTGATATAAAAGGCAGTACTCTTACCGCCAAGGAAGATATTTCTCTTACAAGCGGCAATAATCTCAATATAACAAGCGAAGTAGATACAATTTATGATAAAGATAAATTAGCTAATGGACATTTTAAACGAAAAGAAACAGAAACGACACAAAATAAAAATATACTTTCTAGCCTTAATGCAGGAGAAAATATTACGCTAAACAGTAATCATGATATGAATCTACAAGGCGCACAAGTTATAGCACAAAATAAAATTGATGTATCTGCCAAAGGCAATATCACCTTAGAAAATGTAAAAGACGAAATAGAAACAAAAGAATATAAAAGAATCAGTGGTGGTTGGGCAAAAACCAATACAGATAACGAAACCGTCATTGGAACAAATTTAGCTGCAAACGGCGATATCTCTATCAAAGCAGACGGAGATAACAGTAAGATTCAAATCACAAGCAGTCAAGTCACAAGTCAAAATGGTGAAATCAACGTAGAAGCAGCAAAAGATATAACGATTGATTCGGCTACCGAAAAACATGAACGAGAATATATTTCACACCAAAAGAAAAGTGGAGCATTTTCAAGTAAAACAACAGATATTTATGACTATCAAAGACTTGATGCAGTTGTAGGCAGTGATTTATCAGGAGAGAAAATAAAAATTAAATCAGGAAATGACCTTACGCTGCAAGCGGGGACAATCGTTGCAACAAATGAAGTAAATTTACAAGCAAAAAATGATATACAAATTACGAGTGCAACGCAGACAAGTACAAGCGAATACATTAAAGAAGTAAGAAAATCAGGCATCTTTGGTGGCGGTGGATTAGGAATTACCATAGGTAAGCAAAAACAAAAAGACGGCTATGCGAACCAAAATAACGAACAAATTGGCAGTACAATTGGGAGTTTAGATAATAACGTTACGATAGAAACTGGTGAAGGAGTAAAAATAACCGCCAGTGAAGTAATCGCAGGTAAAGATATTAATATCACAGGTAAAAATGTAACGATAGAAAATGCCAACAATACATATAATGCACAAGAAAAACACGAATTTAAACAAAGTGGACTCACAGTATCGCTAGGCGGTCAAACAATTGAAACGGCACAATCTATTGCAGCTTCATTAAAACGAGCAGACCAAGTAGAAGATGAACGCCTAAAACAGCTTTATCAATACAAAGCCTATGAAACACTAAAAGAAAATAAAGGTGCTTTAGAAGACATAAAAAATATTGACAATCCGAAAAGCTCGAACCTACAGCTCAACGTCAGCCTAGGAACAAGCAAAGCCGAAAGCAGCTACCAAAGTGATACAAAGGTTAATCAAGGCAGTACAATTCACGCAACCGGTGACGTAAACATCAAAGCCACCGAAAAAGATATCACCGTCAAAGGCAGTGAAATTACTGGCGAAAACGTAAATCTAGACGCTAAAGAAAATATCAATGTCATTGCCGGAGAAAATAAAAACGTAGGCAAAGGAGATAACTCCAGTAGCTCCGCAAGCATCGGTGTAAGCATAGGATTTATCGGAATAAGTGGAATCAATGCAGGCTATAACAAAGCTAACGGCGAAGTAAAAGAAAACGCCGAAATCCATGTAGCAAGCACAATCACAGCCCAAGACACACTCACCACAAAATCCGGACAAGACACCAACATCATAGGCAGCAAACTTGAAGGCAACACCGTAAAAATGGAAGTTGGTAAAGACTTAAATATCGAAAGCCTACAAGATAAAGAAACCTATGATGAAAAGAACAGTAGCAGTGGTTTTAACTTTAGTGCAGACATAAAAGCAAATGCAGATACAGGGAAAAACCAATTTCAAAATGGAGGACTCACCGGCGGTACAAATAAAGGCAAGACAAACTCCACCTACGAAAGCGTAACCGACCAAGCCGGCATTTATGCAGGCAAAGGTGGCTTCGATATTGAAGTTGGCAAAAATACTGACTTAAAAGGTGCAGTCATTGCAAGTGAAGCGGATGCGAGTAAAAATAAACTTAGCACGGATACGCTGACTTATTCTGATATAGAAAATAGGGCGGAATATGAATCAAGTAGTAGTGGAATTAATGTAAATACAAAACCAAATGCAAAAGATAAAGACAAAGGAATTACGCCTAATATCGGAGTAACTTCAAGTGATGAAGCAGATTCCACAACAAAATCCGCAATAGCAGAAGGAACAATAGAAATCAGAAGTAATCCAGACCAAGATTTAACTGGGCTAAGTAGAGATACTCAAAATTCACTAAATACATTAGAAAAAATCTTTGACAGAAAAACTGTTGCCGAACAACAAGAACTCGCACAACTATTTGGACAAGTAGCATTTAAAGCCATAGGCGACTTAGGACTCAAAGAAGGTAGTCCAGAAAAAGCAGCATTAGATATAGTATTCGGTGGAATTATGTCCAAAGTAGGCGGAGGAAAATTTGCTGAAGGAGCAGCCAGTGCAGGACTTACCCAACTAGTAATGAACGAACTAAAAAATATAAAAGACCCAGCATTACTCCAATGGGCAACAGCCATCGTAGGAGCGGCTGCCGCAAAAGTAGTCGGAGGAAAAGCTCAAACTGGTGCAAGTGTAGCGGTCAGTGAAGTAAAAAATAATTGGCTAGGGCATGAACAATATGATTTTGCTAATGAATTAGCGAAAGCATTGGATAGTAAAGATGAAGATTATAAGAGAGATGTTTTAGCTAGATACTATGCGCAAAGCAATTATAATGCACAACATGGATTAACTGGTGAAGGTGATGATGAAAGAATAACAGAAAGCCTTTATCCAGTAATAGATTGTTTAGTTGGAGCAGATGAAAAAGAATGGTTAAAGGGAGGTCTAAATTATACACTAGATAAAATTATCAATAGAGATCCAGAAATGTTCCGATTAGCAAATGAATACAGGAATCAATTAGAACAAAATGGGGCTTTTAGTGGAGGTAATTATAGTAAAAAGAACTTAGATGATATAAATTGGCTTTACAGTTATAATGACAATTATAAACAATGGAGAATAGATCCAGAAACAGGAGTGCCACATCCAGATGATTTAGAAGAGTATTATCGTGATCAAGCAGAAAAGCAATCTATATCTGATAACCTATCAAGTAAAGTTTCGATGGTAATAGGAGTTCCTAAGGTAGGAGTCAGTATACAGTTAGGCCCACAAACAGCAAGAGAAATATCTCAATTATATGCGACACAATCCGAAAGAATGGTGGCACAAGCAGCAGCACAGGTAGAAAAAAGTAGTGGGTGGAAAGATGCCGCAGGTAATTCCAAATGGCCAACTAATGATGGATTTGTAGGAACCCCTAAAAATGTAACGCTTCAACCTGGTGCGAGAATAGATCGGTACGGAGAAAAAACTGGATTTTTTGTAGCGGCGGAAGGAACGCCTTATTCACAGAGAGCTTTATCACCAAATACAAATCTTGAAAGTTATCATGTTTATGAGGTTGTGAAGCCAATGGATGCGTTAGGAGGGGAGATAGCGCCATGGTTTGGTGAAATAGGAGGCGGAATCCAATTTAAATTTGCTCAAAGAATAGAAACCTTATTAGATTTGGGTTACATAAAGGAGATAAAATAAAATGAACAGGAAAGAATTGGAGCAAAGATTGATTCAAGAGAAGGTAAAACCAATTACTTATAATTTTATAGGTAAATGGGAAAATGAAGAATTTTGTTTGGGAATCAATGATGGAAAATGGGAAGTATATTATAGTGAAAAAGGAAATAAAAATTGTCTGGAAATTTTTTTAAAAGAGGATGAGGCTTGTGAATATTTCTATAATTGGATATATAAATATTCTAGCGTAAAGGATAAGAAAGGAGGGATATTAGAAAGCTATGGAGAAGGAAGATTTCAAATTTTCCCAGGGTATAAGGCTGGATTAATTTTATTTGATGTAAAAAAACGCAGAGTACTAGGGGAAAACTGTAAATATTTATTTAAAGATAATATTTTATATATAAGTGAAGCCAAAGGTTATATAGTTATAAACTTACTCGATGGAACGATTAAGCAGATGAAAGAAATATCTCAAAAGGAAAGTGAAAAATTTACATGGGGGGGAGAATACGGCGAAGAATATGTTAAGATTGATAAATTTGAAGAATTTAGTAAAGAAGAACAAAATACATTAAAAAGTCTAAGTGAAAAAGATATAGGGGACGGTTCTTTTGTCTAAAAGTTAAGTTCAGTAATACTAAATAATTCTGCAAAAACAGAAGCGAAGGAGGTTGCGGTACGATGTTTCAATCGTTACTGACAACCTCCTTTGTGAAAACATCAAAGCCACCAAAAAAGACATCACCGTCAAAGGCAGTGGAATAACCGGAATCAATGCAGGCTATAACTCGGAATAAGATTTTCCCCACCTCTATAGGTGAATGGCACAACTGTAACTAATAGGCAGTGAGTATATATCTCCTGCCTCGTTGAAACGTTAAGCGGTAGGTTTTCCAGAGGAAAACTTTGAACAATGACGTTATAACAAAGCCAACGGCGAAGTAAAAGAAAACGCAGAAACACACGTAGCAAGCACAATCACAGCAAAAGACACATTCACCACAAAATCCGGACAAGACACCAACATCATAGGCAGTAAACTAGAAGGCGAAACCATCAACATGGAAGTAGGCAAAGATTTAAACATCGAAAGCCTTCAAGACAAAGAAACCTATGACGAAAAGAATAATAGCAGTGGCTTTAACTTTAGTGTAGATGTATCACAGCCAAAAGGAAAGCCAGCTACTTACCAAAATGCAGGAATCACAGGCGGTAAAAATAAAGGCAAGATAAACTCCACCTACGAAAGCGTAACCGACCAAGCCGGCATTTATGCAGGCAAAGGTGGCTTCGATATTGAAGTTGGCAAAAATACTGACTTAAAAGGTGCAGTCATTGCAAGTGAAGCGGATGCGAGTAAAAATAAACTTAGCACGGATACGCTGACTTATTCTGATATAGAAAATAGGGCGGAATATGAATCAAGTAGTAGTGGAATTAATGTAAATACAAAACCAAATGCAAAAGATAAAGACAAAGGAATTACGCCTAATATCGGAGTAACTTCAAGTGATGAAGCAGATTCCACAACAAAATCCGCAATAGCAGAAGGAACAATAGAAATCAGAAGTAATCCAGACCAAGATTTAACTGGGCTAAGTAGAGATACTCAAAATTCACTAAATACATTAGAAAAAATCTTTGACAGAAAAACTGTTGCCGAACAACAAGAACTCGCACAACTATTTGGACAAGTAGCATTTAAAGCCATAGGCGACTTAGGACTCAAAGAAGGTAGTCCAGAAAAAGCAGCATTAGATATAGTATTCGGTGGAATTATGTCCAAAGTAGGCGGAGGAAAATTTGCTGAAGGAGCAGCCAGTGCAGGACTTACCCAACTAGTAATGAACGAACTAAAAAATATAAAAGACCCAGCATTACTCCAATGGGCAACAGCCATCGTAGGAGCGGCTGCCGCAAAAGTAGTCGGAGGAAAAGCTCAAACTGGTGCAAGTGTAGCGGTCAGTGAAGTAAAAAATAATTGGTTGTTTCATTGGCAAAAGGAAGAACGACAAAAAGCTATAGACGAAGAAGATTGGGAAAAAGTAGCTTATTGGGATAGAATCGATGAAGCACAAGATCAAATCTTCAATTCAATGGGGATTAATCCTAACTTAATAGATTGGACAGACCCAATTAATTCAAAATTATTAGAAAGTATATCTAATCAAGCACAAGAATTAGAAGCAAGTTCTAACTTTCAAAACTCATTTTTAGAAAATCTTCCTACGGTTGATTATCCAACGATAATAGCTGCTGGATCAATATCTGTAGTTGTTGGTGGAGCTGTTCTGTATAAATATAATGGAAGTTGGGTAAAAGCTAGTTCACCGATAGCTATAGGGGTAGGAAAATGGGGAGAAGCTACTTTTCAAAATGAATCAAAGCTAGTAGATCACTTTGTACGTCACGGAAAGGAATGGGGAAATATAACAAAAACAGAATATGTACAAAAAGCGCGTAATTTACTTAATAGTAATGTAGAAGCAGAAATAGAAGGGTTTACTAATAATTTAGGGTATACATTTAGATATAACAAAGTAACAAATGAATTTGCAATAGGTCATCCAAATGGGACTATTTCAACAATGATGAGACCTAATGAGGGGCGACAATATTGGTTAGAGCAGGTAGCTAAATATGCTGATTTATAATTAAGGGAAGGAATATTATGGATAAAAGAAGAGGGGTTTGTCAATGTTGCGGATATCCAACTTTACCACTTAGAGATTTTCCTCAAATGCCAACATTTGATATATGTATTTTGTGTGACTGGCAAGATGAAGGGCAGAGTGATAAAGATGCAGATAAAATATATGGAGGTGCAAATAAATCATACTCTTTAACAAATGCGAGAATAAATTTCAATAAAGATTTTACAATGTTCTCCATAGATGCTGAGTTGAAAGATGGAAAGGTGCGATCAGAGAAACTAGAACTAAAAAAATCTTTGATAAATTTATTTAATAAATTAAAAAAAATATCTGATAAAAACGAAGAAAATAAAATTTGGATTAAAATATTAAAAATTGAAGAACGTTTACATCAAATAAAATATGAAACAATAGAATAGATAAAGATGAAGTTGTTAGTCAATTAAAAATAGACAAAGATGACGCGTAGTGCACCATGAATGAAATATAGCGTAAGTGATACAAGGGTGCAGGTACTCTTTGTCTAAAAACTTAATAGAAAAGACAAAGGGTCGGTTATTCTTGTTTAAAACCAGATGTAGTAATACTAAATAATTCTGCAAAAACAGAAGCAAAGGAGGTTGCGGTACGATGTTTCAATCGTTACTGACAACCTCCTTTGTGAAAACATCAAAGCTACCGCAAAAGACATCACCGTCAAAGACAGTGAAATCACCGGCAAAAACATAAATCTAAGGAAAGGCAGTAACCTATGAAAATGGAGGAATCACAGGCGGTAAAAACAAAGGTAATACCAACTCCAACTACGAAAGCGTAACCGATCAAGCCGGCATCTATGCAGGTGAAGGTGGCTTCGATATTGAAGTAGGGAAAAATACCGACTTAAAAGGTGCAGTCATAGCCAGCGAAGCGGATGCGAGTAAAAATAAACTTAGTACGGATACGCTTACATATTCTGATATAGAGAATAAAGCAGAATATGAAGCAAGTAGTTCAGGTATAGCCTATGATAGCAGAAAATACGATAAAGGTGACCCCAACTATAAAAATCAAGGGGCAACACCAGTAGTGGGAACATCATCAAATGGTGAGGCTGATTCAACAACAAAAGCTGCAATAGCAGATGGAACAATAGAAATCAAAAGCAATCCACAGCAAAATATCGCTAACCTTAGTCGAGACACAGAAAATGCATTAAATGCATTAGATAAAATCTTCGATAAAAAAACAGTGCAAGAACAACAAGAACTCGCACAGCTATTTGGACAAGTAGCATTTAAAGCAATAGGCGACTTAGGACTCAAAGAAGGAAGTCCAGAAAAAGCAGCACTAGATATGGTATTTGGGGGAATCATGTCCAAAGTAGGTGGAGGTAGCTTCAAAGCAGGAGCAGCAAGTGCAGGACTTACCCAACTAGTAATGAACGAACTAAAAAATATAGAAGACCCAGCATTACTCCAATGGGCAACAGCCATCGTAGGAGCAGCCGCTGCAAAAGTAGTCGGAGGAAAAGCTCAAACTGGTGCAAGTGTAGCGGTTAGTGAAGTAAGAAATAACCTTTTAACGCATTGGGCATTAGAGATACCAGGAATGAAAGATCTTTTAGCAGCTGCTGGAATTGTAATTGCTATAGACGCAGGAGTGCAAGTTTTAAAAAATGAGGCAGGAGAAGTAATAGCAACTTGGTCTGCTGAAGTTGGTGGTTGGGTTAGCTCTACTGGTGAGTGGCTAGGAAATTCTTTTTCAGAAATGAAAGATTGGGCATATGATATTTATTTATCTTCAGATATTAAAGATGTAGTGGAAAAGAGAAATCCTACGGATAATCATTCTACAACGGATGGAAACAGTTTGCCAAAAAAAAGGAACCTAATTCGTCAGTTGATTTACTTAATCCAGATGGGAGTCATACTTTCCCACATAGACATAAGTGGAAGAATGTAAGAAGAGAATGATTACTAAAAAGGAGGATTAGATTTGAAAAATTATAATTATAATTTATTATTATGTGATTTGGCAGACGGGCGAGAAATTTAATTTAAATATATGGGGGATTTGTATGGAATAATCCATAGTCCTAAAGGTTGGCATTTTGTATGCAATAATAATCGAATAAGTAAATTCTATGATAATCCGCGTAATTTGGTGATGAATATATCTGTTAATGAAAAATCCCTTGAGGAAGTTTTTAATAGTGGGGATATATTTGAAGAAGGATTTTATATTTTATAAGATTGTAAAGATATTGAGTTTGCTCATGACATAAAAGCTGAATTTTACATAGACCTATATGTTTTTTTTATAAAAAATGACGGGACTCTTTGTCTAAAAACTTAATAGCTAAATGAAAAATCAGTAAAGAAAATATCAATGTCATTGCCGGAACAAAAACGTAGGCAAAGGAGATAACTCCAGTAGCTCCGCAAGCATCGGCGTAAGCATAGGATTTAGCGGAATAAGTGGAATCAATGCAGGCTATAACAAAGCAAACGGCGAAGTAAAAGAAAACGCAGAAATCCATGTAGCAAGCACAATCACAGCAAAAGACACACTCACCACAAAATCCGGACAAGACACCAATATCATAGGCAGTAAACTTGAAGGCAACACCGTAAAAATGGAAGTCGGCAAAGATTTAAACATCGAAAGCCTTCAAGATAAAGAAACTTATGACGAAAAGAATAATAGCAGTGGCTTTAACTTTAGCGTAGATGTATCACAGCCAAAAGGAAAGCCAGCTACTTACCAAAATGCAGGAATCACAGGCGGTAAAAATAAAGGCAAGATAAACTCCACCTACGAAAGCGTAACCGACCAAGCCGGCATTTATGCAGGCAAAGGTGGCTTCGATATTGAAGTTGGCAAAAATACTGACTTAAAAGGTGCAGTCATTGCAAGTGAAGCGGATGCGAGTAAAAATAAACTTAGCACGGATACGCTGACTTATTCTGATATAGAAAATAGGGCGGAATATGAATCAAGTAGTAGTGGAATTAATGTAAATACAAAACCAAATGCAAAAGATAAAGACAAAGGAATTACGCCTAATATCGGAGTAACTTCAAGTGATGAAGCAGATTCCACAACAAAATCCGCAATATCAGAAGGAACAATAGAAATCAGAAGCAATCCAGACCAAGATTTAACTGGGCTAAGTAGAGATACTCAAAATTCACTAAATGCATTAGAAAAAATTTTTGATAGAAAAACAGTAGCGGAACAACAAGAACTCGCACAGCTATTTGGCGAAATTGCCAATAATGAAATACATAGGATCAGTAAAGAATTGGGCTGGGATGATGGAAGTGTATATAAAGCTATTCTTCATGCGGCTGTGGCAGGAACTAGTGCAAAACTAGGTGGGAGTGACTTTAAGAGTGGTGCTATATCTGGTGCTGTAAATGAAATTTTTATAAATGAAATCGCTAAATTAGGCGACCCTGCATTAATGCAATGGGCAAGCTATATCCTTGGGAAAACAGTAGCTAAACTTACTCATGGAAATGCGCAAACAGGTGGAAGCGTTGCAGCAAGTGCAACGAAAAATAATGAATTAAGAGATATCTTGCTTCATCCTATTACAACTGGAGAAGGATTTATTGATGGAGTTCAAAGTCAGGGTATTCAGGCTGTAGACGCGTTCAAGCAAATAATTGAACATCCGATTGATACTGTGACAGGAATTGGGAGCTTTCTTGCTGATGCATGGAACGATCCTAGTATTATAGCAAAAATCGGTGAGGATACGCTTCAAGAATATCAAGATCGTTTAGATACTTTATCTAATGGTTCTGCGCATGAAACAGGAGAACAATTAGGGTATTTATTCGTAGATGTTGGACTCACCTTTTTAGATTTAGGATTAGCGAATAAATTAGTTCAAAAAGTACCTACTCTCTCAAAAGCGATTGAAGCATTAGATAATGAACGTGGCTCCATGAGATTAGGTAGTTCCATCAATATAAATAAAGTCAGTGATGGATATTTAAAAAATATGGGAGTCGATGCGCATCAATTAAAAGAGCAATTCGTTGGCAAGAAAAATATTGCTCGTTACGATTTATATGTTGATAAAGATACAGGGGAGCTTTTAATTTATTTAAAAGGAGGAAAGGGTGAAGGTCTTTCTACTGGAGAGTATATAAAATGATAGAATGTTGTTACCTTTGGGGGAGGTTATATTTTGGATAAAACTAATATAAAAGTTGATTTTTCAATAATTGGTGATACTCTTCATCCATGTATCGCAACAGAGCAATTAAAGATTAATCCACAGAAATCGTGGGTTAAGGGGGATGATATTGAAGGGAGAAGTTTCAAAAGGAAGGATACCTGTTGGGTTATAAGTACAGAATATGAAGAATCACTCGACATCAATGAACAGCTACTAAAAGTGGTTGCAATATTAGAAGATAAACAGAAGAAGCTTATAGAATTAAAGAGGACATATAATGTTGATTACCTCTTTGGAATAGTTGTAAATATAGAGAGTAATGAAAAACCAACAATGTATTTTGATAGTAAATTTATTGAGTTTGCTCACGATATACAAGCTGAATTTTATATCGACCTATATATTTTCTCATGAAGTCATCTCCAACTAATTAGAAGAGCTGAAAAACGCAAATGAGTATCCATGAAGAGAATGGAAAAATACATAGGGACGGTTCTTTTTGTCTAAAATTTAAATTCAGTAGCACTAAATAATTCTGCAAAAACAGAAGCAAAGGAGGTTGTGGTGCGATATTTTAATCGTTATTGACAACCTCTTTTGTTAAACGCCACCGAAAAAGACATCACCGTCAAAGGCAGTGGAATAACCGGAATCAATGCAGGCTACAACAAAGCAAACGGCGAAGTAAAAGAAAACGCAGAAACACATGTAAGCACAATCACAGCAAAAGATACACTTGCCACAAAATCCGGACAAGACACCAACATCATCGGCAGTAAACTCGAAGGCGAAACCATAAAAATGGGGAGGACAGGAGGACAGAAGGGACGTTCCTTTTTTGACAACAAAATGATATACTTGCATAAAAAGACGGGGAGACGGTTCTTCTTGTCTGAACCTTAGATTCAGTAATACTAAATAATTCTGCAAAAACAGAAGCAAAGGAGGTTGCGGTACGATACTTTAATCGTTACTGACAACCTCCTTTGTTAAACGTCAAAGCAACTGAAAAAGACACCACCGTCAAAGGCAGTGAAATCTCCGGCGAAAACGTAAATCTCGAAGCCAACGAAAATATCGATATCATTGCCGGAGAAAATAAAAACATAGGCAAAGGAGATAACTCCAGTAGCTCCGCAAGCATCGGCGTAAGTATAGACTTTAGTGGAATAAGTGGAATCAATGCAGGCTATAACAAAGCAAACGGCGAAGTAAAAGAAAATGCCGAAACACACGTAGCAAGCACAATCACAGCCCAAGATACACTTGCCACAAAATCCGGACAAGACACCAACATCATCGGCAGTAAACTCGAAGGCGAAACCATAAAAATGGAAGTAGGTAAAGACCTAAATATCGAAAGCCTTCAAGATAAAGAAACCTATGACGAAAAGAATAATAGCAGTGGCTTTAACTTTAGTGTAGACGTATCACAGCCAAAAGGAAAGCCAGCCACCTATGAAAATGCAGGAATCACAGGCGGCAAAAACAAAGGCAAAACCAACTCCAACTACGAAAGCGTAACCGACCAAGCCGGCATTTATGCAGGCAAAGGTGGCTTCGATATTGAAGTTGGCAAAAATACTGACTTAAAAGGTGTAGTCATTGCAAGTGAAGCGGATGCTAGTAAAAATAAACTTAGCACAGATACATTGACGTATTCTGATATTGAGAATAAGGCGGAATATGAATCAAGTAGTAGTGGAATTAATGTAAATACAAAACCAAATGCAAAAGATAAAGACAAAGGAATTACCCCTAATATCGGAGTAACTTCAAGTGATGAAGCAGATTCCACAACAAAATCCGCAATAGCAGA
Organism: Selenobaculum gibii; assembly: GCF_030273445.1. Lineage (NCBI taxonomy): Bacteria > Bacillati > Bacillota > Negativicutes > Selenomonadales > Sporomusaceae > Anaerosinus > Anaerosinus gibii. The sequence goes on along the minus strand of NZ_CP120678.1, from coordinate 2,026,999 downwards.
AGGAACAATAGAAATCAGAAGCAATCCAGACCAAGATTTAACTGGGCTAAGTAGAGATACTCAAAATTCACTAAATACATTAGAAAAAATCTTTGACAGAAAAACTGTTGCCGAACAACAAGAACTGGCACAGCTATTTGGTGAAGTAGCATTTAAAGCAATAGGCGACTTAGGGCTCAAAGAAGGAAGTCCAGAAAAAGCAGCACTAGATATGGTACTAGGCGGAATCATGTCCAAAGTAGGCGGAGGAAAATTTGCCGAAGGAGCAGCTAGTGCAGGACTTACCCAACTAGTAATGAACGAACTGAAAAACATAAAAGACCCAGCATTACTCCAATGGGCAACAGCCATCGTAGGAGCAGCCGCCGCAAAAGTAGTTGGAGGGAATGCCCAAACTGGTGCAAGTGTAGCAGTTAGTGAAGTGAGAAATAACAGATTAAGTCATATCGTTACAGATACTGCAGAAGTATATGAAGGGCTTAAATATGGATTAAAAGATCAAGGGATTGAAACTATAGAAGCATTCAAGAGTATAATTGAGCATTCAATTGATACTATGGAAGGTATAGGTAGCGTTATTGCTGATATATGGAAAGATCCTAGCATTGTTAAAGAAATAGGTGAAAATGCACTTCAAGGAATCCAAGATCGCTTTGATAACATAGCGGATGGTTCTGCGTATGCTACAGGATATGAAATAGGGCGATTATCAGTAGATTTAGGGTTAACACTTCTCGATGTAGGAATTGCTGAGAAATTGGTACAAAAGGTACTGAGGTTTGCAGAGGTATTTGAAGTTCTGGGTAATGAACGTGGTGCAATTAGAGTCTTTGGAAACATAAAGGACGCTACTGCAGCAGCAAAAGACTTAGGGTTCCAAAAAATTGACGGTTATTCACATGGTCAACCTGTCTATAAAAAGAGCAATTTATACATTACTCCAGATGTAGATAGCCATAATGGAGGTGTTTGGAAAGCTGCAAGGTCAGTAGAAGATTTAGGGAGTAAGAAAACTAGGTTGGGTACTTACGATGCTGAGTTAAATTGGATAGGAGATTAGAAAATGTTTTCTTGGCGCATAACGAAATATAATCCTGTTTACCGTGATGAGTTTGATAAATATACTTGTAATGAATGGACATCATTTTCAGATATAGGGAAAACTTTCAACGAATATAAAGTGACTAAGATGGATTATATTATTGTAGAAGATGCTTATATTGATACAATAGTAGCGTTCATGAGTAGTAATGATATAAAGTCGTTAAAGGTAGTAGGTATCGAAAAATGCAAATTCACAAAGATGGAAGATGACTTTTATTCTGAGAAAATGATTAATCTATATCATAATTTAAAGGAAAATGATATTTTAAATGTAGAAGAAATTAAAATTTTAGCCCGAATGATTTTGCGAGAAGATCTTTGGTGTAAGCTAGAACATGACAATATTATGTATATACATTTTGGTTATGATTACTATATGTATATTTGCAGTTGGCGGTTATGTAAAAAAGCAATCAAAGGAGCTATAAATATGGGGCTTTTTGTAGAAGAATATGAATCACCATATAAGTGAAAAATTTTACATCAGCAACCAGAGAAAAAGCTAAAAGAGTTAAAAAATGCTCAAACAAAAGAAGAAAAGGAAGCAAAAATAAATAATGCAGCGGTAGGATATCAAAATATAGTTGCAGTCTTCTCGGTCTAATGGACACAAAAAACAATAAAAAACCAAATGAAGTGCAGAATTTAATCCAGGCAATAATAAAGTAAACATCAACCCAGATAAAGCATTTTAATCATACCACAGTACATAAAAATAAATTCCCATATAAGTCGGATACAATGATATGAAACGTATCAATTGTAAATCTGACTTATATGGGAATTTTTATTTTGTGATGTACTTAACTTTTATACAACTTTTTCAACAAAATAGCGATGGAAGGATAAATCGTTTGTTAGTTCGGGATGAAATGCAGTCGCCAGCATATGGTCTTGCTGGGCAGCTACAATTTTGTTATCGACTTTTGCGAGTACCTTTACATTTTCTTTTGCTGATTCGATATAAGGTGCTCGGATAAAGGTAAGTGGAATTGGAGCTGTTGATATTTCTGGAATGGATGCGGTGGTTTGAAAGCTGTCTAGCTGACTGCCGTAGCCATTTCTTTTTACCACAGTGTCCATTGCTTGTAAATAGCTTGTTTCTTGGGCGGAAATTTCTTTAGCCAGCAAAATCATTCCGGCGCAAGTTCCCCAAACGGGGAGCCCTTGATTGATTAGATTTTTTAAAGGTTCAAGCATTTGAAAATAATCGAGTAATTTCCCCATAGCAGTAGATTCGCCACCGGGTAAGATTAATCCATCCACTTCTTTAATTTCATCTATTGTTTTCACTGCCAAAGTAGTTACATTTTGCAATTTAGATAATGCATGCATATGCTCAGCTACTGCACCTTGGAGAGCGAGTATACCAATACGTTTCATCTTACCAACCTCTGCTAGCGAGGCGTTCATTTTTATCTAATGTATCAATTTCAATGCCAACCATTGCTTCGCCTAGATCTTCGGAGATTTCAGCTAATTTGACAGGATCATTATAGAAAGTTGTTGCTTCTACGATTGCTTTGGCGCGTTTTACTGGATCGCCGGATTTAAAGATACCAGAACCTACGAATACACCGTCAACGCCAAGCTGCATCATTAAGGCTGCATCCGCAGGTGTCGCGATTCCGCCTGCTGCAAAATTCACGACTGGTAATTTACCGTGCTCATGTACGTATTTGATTAAATCAAAAGGGGCGCCGAATTCTTTTGCAATGGTCATTAATTCAGTTTCGGATGCCATTTGTACGCGACGCATATCGTTTACCATTGTGCGCATATGGCGAACTGCTTCGACAACATTCCCTGTACCGGCTTCACCTTTGGTACGAATCATGGATGCACCTTCACCAATACGGCGTAACGCTTCACCAAGGTTTCGTGCACCGCAAACAAATGGAATTTTAAATGCGGATTTATCGATGTGGTTTACATCATCAGCAGGTGTTAATACTTCACTTTCATCTATGTAATCAATACCGATAGCTTCTAGAATTTGTGCCTCAACAAAATGACCAATTCTTGCTTTTGCCATAATAGGAATAGAAACAGCTGCCTTGATTTCGCGAATCATTTTTGGATCGGACATTCTAGCGACGCCACCTTCTTTGCGAATATCCGCAGGTACGCGTTCAAGTGCCATGACAGCGACAGCACCGGCTGCTTCGGCAATTTTTGCTTGCTCAACATTGGTTACGTCCATAATGACGCCGCCTTTAAGCATTTGAGCTAAATTTTTGTTTAATTGATATCTGTTTTCCATGGAAATACCTCACATTCTTCACTGTAATAGATTAAAATAAAAATTGTACTAATACGATTTTTGCGCTTTCGTACGAAATTTTTCTAATTTTAGCAGAATAATTTTGCTATAGCAAGTAAAGTATGATAATTTATTAATTTTGTATTGATACAATTTTAAAATAAAGTAGTTGAAGAGAACAAGAAATATGATAATGAAGATACAATAATCTATTTATGTAAAGTAAAATGAGCGCTTATTTTTATTCTAAGTTGCAGCTATACAATTCCTAGAACCGAAATATCATTTAATGAATAGTATGTAGCAGTAATATATCAATGGAGGAAGTGCTTATGAAATTGGGTAAATTATGTAAGGTTATTAGTTTAGCCGTGATAATGGTATTTTTCTTTACTGGCTGCGGAGCAAACATAACTGCTGACCAAAAGCAAACTGCACCTGTTTGGGCGCCGAACTTAAAACCATTAAGTGAGCCAGTCACAGTAACAGTTGGCATGAAGCTGGTGACTTCGGATGCTGGCATTTTAATTGGGATGGCAAGAGGTTATTATGAAGCTCTGGGAATTAAAATTGAACCAGTTCAGTTTAATACTGGGCAAGAAATGATCAATCAACTGGCAGCAGGACAACTAGATGTTGGTGCTACTGTTTCATCGGCAGGTTTATTTAATGCGATGTCAAGGGATATTCCAATAAAGATTGTAGCGGATAAGGGGAACAATGTTGCAGATCAAGGGTACTATCGATTGGTAGTTCGTAAAGATTTAGAAAATACAATTAAAAATTATAGTGATCTTAAAGGTAAAAAAATTGCAATTGTAGGAACTGCCTCTTTAGATGAAATTTCTTTAGACAGAGTTTTGGCAAAGGGAAATATGACATTAGCTGATGTAGATGTACAGGTAATTCGTTCATTTGCTGATATCTTAGTTTCCTTTGGTAACCAAAGTATTGATGCGGCAATGTTGATCGAACCTTTTGTGACACAAGGAATGAATAAAGGTTTATTATCTCCATGGAAAGATCCAGTAGAATATGATCCTCAGGCGCAAACTGCAATCTTAGTCTTTGGAAAAAGTTTAACGCAAAATAAAGATGTGGCGAATCGTTTTATGACTGCTTATATAAAATCAGTACGCGATTATAACGATGCTTTTTTCAAAGGGATAAATAAAGCTGAAATGATTGATTTACTTTGCAAATATTCTGTAGTTAAAGATGCTAATCTCTATAAAACGATGTTTCCAACAGGTATTAATCCAAATGGTTATGTGAAAGCAAATGGGGTAGCTTTAGACTTAGATTGGTATAAGAAAAATGATTTACTGAAGCAATCGATTGAATTAGATGAAACATTAGATAATAACTTTGTTAATTATGCATTAACGCAATTAGGAGAATATAAATAAAATGATTCATCTTTCTTAAGGGAGAAATAACTTTAAAGTTGGTGAGGTAAACAGATGAAAATACAATCAAATAATCTAAGCGTGCTTCGTGTCATTTCCATATTGTCGCCCGTTACACTACTTGTCATATGGGAAGCGTTAGCGCAGTGCAGATTGATTGATATTCGCCTGTTTTCTAGTCCGTATCTTATATTAAAAGCTTTTTTACCGTTACTTTTTTCAGGAGAATTACTTTATCATACGATGATTAGTGTACAGCGGATATTATTTGGGTTTGTCGCTGGAGCTATTCCAGGAATCGTTTTAGGTATTGCAATGGGATTATCCCCGATCGTTAGGTGTGCATTAGAACCAATGATTAACGCGACGTATCCGATTCCAAAACTGGCATTGATGCCTTTGATTTTATTGATTTTTGGACTTGGAGAAACTTCGAAAATATTTACAATTGCAATTGGTGTGTTTTACTTAGTAGTTATTAACACATTAACTGGTGTATTAAATATTGAAAAAATTTATTTAGATGTTGCCAAAAATTTTGGCGCAAGTAAGAAAAACTTCTATTTGACAGTAGCATTGCCAGGAGCGTTGCCGATGATTTTTGCCGGATTAAAACTAGGGATGGGAATGGCGTTAATTTTAATTGTCGCTGCAGAACTGTCAGCGGCGCAAGCTGGTGTAGGTTGGATGATTTGGCGAGCTTATGACATGTTTGATATTGAGAGGATGTTTGTAGCATTGATGATGCTATCTGTACTTGGGTATATATTCTCAATTATTTTAGATTGGCTGGAACGTTTAGCATTGCCGTGGAAACAGCAATCTTGAATGGAGGTTTTTCGATGAATCAAGATAAGGAATACATTAAGATTGATCACGTAGGCAGGGTGTTCCAGACAGCACAAGGCAAAGTTTCAGCTATAGAAGATGTGAATGTAAAAATAAAAGAAGGCGAGTTTTTTTCTATCGTTGGACCGAGTGGTTGTGGGAAAACGACGTTGCTTAGAATCTTGGCAGGGTTAGAAAAGGCAACGACAGGGTCAATCAATATAAATTTACGTGACCGTAGCAAACCGTTAACATCAGTAGTATTTCAGGAGCAATCTATTTTTCCTTGGCTCACCGTATTAGATAATGTTGCTTATGGATTAAAAATGCGTAATGTGCCCAGGAAAGAAAGGGAAGCGGTTGCCGCTTATTACATTGATATGATTGGATTAACGAAGTTTGCAAAATCATATCCTTGTCAATTATCGGGCGGAATGAAACAAAGGGTGAGTGTAGCGAGAGCTTTTGCAAATGATCCAGCAATCTTATTGATGGATGAACCTTTTGGTGCATTAGATGAGCAAAACCGTATTATTCTTCAGCAAGAATTACTCGATATTTGGTGCCGAATGAAGAAAACAACAATATTTATCACCCATAGTATTGATGAAGCGTTATGTGTGAGTGACCGTATTATGATTATGACTGCCCATCCTGGAACGGTGAAAGAGATCGTCGATATTGATTTAAAGCGGCCACGTGATATTTCGAAAATACGAACTTCTTTGCGATATAATGAGCTATTTCAGCAAATTTGGCATAGTTTAAGTGAGGAAGTTCTTAAAGTAAAACGGCGAGAGTTGAAAAATGAAAAAAATGGTTGAGCATTAAAAAATCCTGCTAACCCAAGTGGTGGTTAACAGGATTTTTTTTAGTTTTGACTGGTTTATTTTGGAGTAACTCGTGTTTACATCTGGAGTATGTTACAATGAAAAGCGTACTGATACGATTTCAATTAAATATTTTAACTTTTGTAGAAGGGGTTTGTGATGACAGGGCAAGATGAACAATTTGTTAATTTTATCTCAATACAATTAGATAAGACGAAGAAAATCGCATTATATGTACAGCTATATGATGCGATTCGTGAACTTATTATTGAAGGAAAATTGAGTCATGGATATTTGTTACCACCTGTACGTAAGTTTGCTGCGTTCTTGACAATTAATGCGGGAACGGTGATGAATACGTATAAGTTGTTAGAACAGAATGGCTATATATTTTCTCGGGGCGGAAGTGGGAGTTATGTTGCCGAATTAAAAGCAGCAGAAGCAGATGAAAAGAGTGAAAAGGAAGATGAGTTTGATGCGATATCCATGCTCACGCCTACAATGGACGAATCTTATATCAACCTTGCAAGCATTGCGCTTAACCCCGAGTTAATTTCTGTAGAATCTTTTAAAAGGGTAATCAATGAAGTGCTGGATCGCGATCGGGGCTATGCATTTAGTTATCAGGAAAGTCAAGGGTTTTATCCGCTTCGCGAATCAATATCCGTCTACTTAAAAGAACGTGGCGTTGAGGCTAGGCCTAGCAATGTGCAGATCATTTCTGGTGCGCAGCAAGGAATTGATATTGTTGCAAAAGCACTGCTTGATTATGGCGACTATGTTTTTGTGGAAAATCCGACCTATTCAGGTGCGATTGCTGCATTTCGTTCACGCGGTGCTAAGATTATCGAAATCAGTATGCAAGAGGATGGAATAAAAATCGAAGAATTAGAAGAAAAGCTAAGAACTTTTCGTCCCAAGCTAATTTATGTTATGCCGAATATTCAAAATCCAACGGGGTATTCTTATTCTACGGTGAAACGTAATCGATTGATGGGACTCGCTCGGTATTATAATACGATTATTTTAGAGGATGATTATATCAGTGAACTTACTTATAGCAAGAAGTCTATGGCGCCATTAAAAGCCATTGATCGCGATGATCGGGTGATTTACTTAAAAAGCTTTTCGAAAATTTTTATGCCGGGACTTCGGCTTGCATTTTTAACGATACCTGCAAAGTTGGTGAATCGTCTCTTAGCAATCAAGCATAATTCGGATATATCAACGTCGGGGCTTACACAGCGTGCGTTTGATTTATACTTACGAAAAGGAATATGGTTAGAGCATATTGAGACGATTCGCAAACTTTATTTAGATCGATTTAAGATGACTTTGGATGCGATAGAGCGATTTATTCCGAGTGATGTTGTATACAAAAGACCGCAAGGGGGATTATCCATTTGGCTTACTTTGCCAGAGGGGATTTCTGCAAAAGCTGTTGTAGAAACTGCTAGAACGAAAGAAGTATTGTTGACGGAAGGTACTCCATTTTTCCCACGTCAAGCGGTTGATCGTTATATTCGCATTAGTTTTGCTACAGTTTCTCCTGAAGCGATTTGGCGTGGTGTGGAAATTATCGGGAAGATTATTACTGGTTTAGTAAATTCAAAGGAGGATTTCTAGGAAACAAAGAAATATAAAAAAATACGAATTTTTGAGATTGAGAGAGAATGGAGAATGTAATTTTATTTTTTGATGATTAAGTGTAATGTTTTAAAGGTTTCATATTTTAACGAACTAAAGTATAATCGTATTTGTAATTAAATTATAAGATTTTGGGTGGAGGATTTTTGATGAAAAAGATAATTGCCTTATTCATGCTCGTTATGATGGTTGGTGCTTTAGTTGCTGGTTGCGGTGGAAATGACGCGAAGAAAGAAGATGCTAGCAAGAAAAAAATCGTGGTTGGTTTAGATGATAACTTTCCACCAATGGGATTTAAAGATGAAAATGATAAAATTGTTGGTTTTGATATTGATTTAGCAAATGAAGCTGCGAAAAGACTTGGTCGTGAAGTTGAGTTCAAGCCAATCGATTGGAGCAGTAAAGAGGCTGAACTTAGCAGTGGACGTATTGACGTACTTTGGAATGGGTTAAATATTACTGAAAAACGTAAAGAAAATATGCTCTTTAGTGAACCTTATATGGAATGTAAACAATTAATTTTTGTACCAAAAGGTTCTCCTATTCAAGGAGAAGCTGATTTAAAAGGCAAAGTAATTGGTATGCAAAGTGCAAGCACCGCTGAAGAAAATTTTGAAGCTGATAAAAATTTACAAGCTTCGATCAAAGAAGTAAAAAAATATCCTGATTGCATTGCTGCAATGATGGATATGGAAGCTGGACGTGTAGACGCGATTATTACAGATGAAATTGTTGGTCGTTACTATATGGGTAAAAGCCCAGATAAGTTTGTGGCTTTAGAAGCTCCGGTAGGTCCTGTTGGAGACTTTGGCATTGGTTTCCGTAAGGATGATACAAATTTACAAGCTGAAGTTCAAAAAGTTCTTGATGAAATGAAAAAAGATGGTACGACTGCAAAAATTTCAACGAAATGGTTTGGCAAAGATATAACAAAATAGTTTCGGATGAAGAATTGAAGGTTGTCATAAGACCGATGGTGAAAATACCATTGGTCTTATGTGCGTTTACTGAGTAAGAATAAGGAGAAAATAAATGGAAAAAATCTTGACAATGATACCACCTTTACTAGATGGGTTAACAGTTACTCTACAAATTTTTGTCATTACTTTGGCATTATCGTTACCGCTAGGGCTATTATTAGCGCTGGCAAGGATATCAAATTGTCGCCCGCTTAGCTTTATCGTGGAAGTTTATATTTGGTTAATGCGTGGTACACCGCTTATGTTACAATTGTTATTTGTCTATTTTGCATTGCCGTCCTTTGGGATAAAATTACCGGATTTTGGATCGGCACTTTTGGCGTTTACGTTAAATTATGGTGCTTATTTTGCTGAAATCTTTCGGGCTGGAATTCAGTCGATTGAACGTGGGCAGTATGAAGCGGCAAAAACTTTGGGTATGACTTATGTACAAACGATGCGTCGTATTATTATCCCGCAGATGATTAAACGTGTATTACCGCCGATCAGTAATGAAACGATTACTTTGGTCAAGGATACTTCTTTAGTATATGTTTTAGCAATGAATGATTTATTGAGAGCCGCGAGAACAATTGTACAGCGTGAATTTGATATGATGCCGTTTGCAATTGCTGGAGCGTTTTATTTGGCGATGACTTTTGTATTAACTTGGGGATTTAAAAAGTTAGAATCTCGATATGCCAAATATGATGAATAGAAAGAGGAAATAGCATGAGTGAATGTATGATTCGGATGAGAAACATCCATAAAAGTTTTCATAACTTAAATGTACTAAAGGGCATTGATTTGGAAGTAAAACGCGGGCAAGTTGTTGCAATTATTGGACCATCAGGTTCGGGGAAAAGTACTTTGCTTAGATGTCTTAATCGCTTGGAGACAATTGATAAAGGGTATATTGAAGTAGAAGGTGATTTACTTGCTGAAGATGGAAAATATGTAGAGGAAAAGAAAGCGCGTCAGATTTGTGCGAAAATGGGCATGGTATTTCAACAATTTAATTTGTTTCCTCATATGACGGTAATGGAAAATTTGATTGAAGCACCAGTGCATGTAAAAGGAATGAAACTTCAAGAAATTATTCCTGTTGCGGAAAACTTACTAGAAAAAGTAGGTCTAAGTGAAAAAAAGGATAGTTATCCATCCAGGTTATCTGGTGGACAAAAGCAACGGGTTGCGATCGCTAGGGCTTTGGCGATGAGTCCAGATATCATGCTGTTTGATGAACCGACTTCTGCACTTGATCCAGAACTGACTGGAGAAGTTTTAAAAACGATGCGACAACTTGCGGAAGAAAAGATGACGATGATTATCGTAACGCATGAAATGGCGTTTGCCCGTGAAGTGGCTAGCCATGTGATTTTTATGGCAGATGGAGATATTGTTGAGCAAGGCAGTCCAGAAGAGTTTTTTGCCAATCCACGTCAAGTGCGCACACAAGCTTTTTTAAAGAGTATGCTGTAGAAACGATAAATTTCTCGGATTTTGAAATAAAAAATAACGAAAAATGAACTATTTTGTAAAAATAGTTCATTTTTTTATTAATACCTATTGCTATAATTGAAAACTTGCATTATAATAGTGTTCATTGAAGTATTCCACACAATTACATATGTATTTCGGATGAAGTCTACGGAAGAGTGGCTATAAGGCCCGCCGAAGGAGTAACGCTCTCAGGCATCGAGTTATCGTATAAACCGTAGATGGACGTGACTCTGGAGAGGGCCCTTAAGTGGGACGCCGAAGGTGAAAACAGACGTTGAGTAAGAAGTCTGCAAATCTCTCAGGCAAAAGGACAGAGACAGGCTATAACAAATCATTGTTGGTTATGTTATAGTTTTGCCTAGTATTTGTTTATGCTTTTTAGAGTCAAATCATAATGGTTTGGCTCTTTTCTTTTTAGCTAGACAATGCCCTTCTTTTGACGCGATGTAGGTGGGAGAAAAGTTTTAAGATAGTAAGAAGGGGAGAGGTTTTATGAAAAATAATAAGATAAAGTTATTAGCGGTTATGATGATGATCTGTATGTTGGCTGTTGGGTTAACTGGTTGTGGTGGAAGTGACTCCAACACAATAAAAATTGGTTTATTAAATGAAATGACAGGTGGTAATGCTACGCTTGGTACATCGGCAGCAAACGGTGCAAAGTTAGCATTTAAAGAAATCAATGCCAATGGTGGTGTACTTGGAAAACAAATTGAGGCTGTAGTAGCAGATAATAAATCTGAACCAGCAGAAGCTGCAAATGCGATTACAAAATTAATCAATCAAGATAAAGTAGTTGCAGTAACAGGTACTTTTTCAAGTTCTAATGCAATTGCAGCAGCAAGTGTTGCTGAAGCGGCAAAAGTTCCTTATTTAGCAGCTGGTGCGACAAATCCGAAAGTTACGGTAGATGAGAAAAGTGGTAAAGTATTTGATTATGTTTTCCGTGTGTGTTTCATCGATCCATTCCAAGGAACTGTAGCGGCAAACTTTGCTACTGATAATTTAAAATTAACAAAAGCGGTTATTCTTGTAGATAACAGCAGTGATTATAGTAAAGGTTTAGCAGATTTCTTCAAGAAAGCTTTCACAGCAAAAAATGGCCAAATTTTAGGTGAAGAAGCTTATTTACAAAAAGATCAGGATTTTAAAACAATTTTAACGAAAATCAAAGCGTTAAACCCTGAAATCATTTATGTTCCTGGATATTATGAAGAAGTAGGTAAAATTGTAAAACAAGCGCGTGAAATTGACCTTAAATGCGTAATCATGGGCGGAGATGGCTGGGATTCTCCTAAATTAGGAGAAATCGCAGGTGCAGATGCTTTAAATAATACATTCTTTACAAATCACTATTCTGTTGATTCCGATGATGAAAAGTCTAAAGCATTCGTTGAAGCTTATACAAAAGAATATGGTCAAAAACCAGATGCGCTTGCGGTACTTGGTTATGACGCGGCGAGAGTATTAATTGATGCAATTACTCGTGCAAACAGTACTGAACCAGCAAAAATCCAAGCAGCTTTGACTGAAACAAAAGATTTTGCAGCAATTTCTGGTGATACAACATTGAATGCAACACATGATGCAGTGAAGAATGCGGTTGTAATTGAAATGAAAAATGGCAAACAAGAATTTAAAGCAAGTGTAAAACCTTAATAGAGCTAAAAAATTCCTTCTATGAATATATAGAAGGAATTTTTTAGATAACGAAACCCTATCAATTTATCCATAGATATATGCTGAATAAAGTGGATAATTTGATAGGGTTTTTTTGAGGTTTTTCCGATGGTTATGAGACGGGGATTCATAGAGGGTGAAAATACATAGGAATCAGTCTTTTTTATGCTAATATTTTTGGCAAATCTTTTGCCAGTTGATCTACTGTTCCAATATAGTTGGATTTGATTGGACGATTATCTTTATTGATGATAAAATCAGTTAACAGATAGGTTTTTATTCCGAGCTCTCCAGCAATTAAATCTTCATGAACATCATTACCAATCATTAGAACATTTTCAGGGCTCAAGTCAATTACATCAAGAATTTCTTGATAGTAAGCGAGCTGAGGCTTGCAGAAATGACTATTTTCATAGTGTGTAATACGTTGGAATGGAATATGATCCAGACCTCCCCATTTCAAACGCGACTTTACAGCAATTAAAGGGAAAACAGGATTCGTTGCAAGGGAAACCGGGATAGCCTTTTCAATGAGGTTATTCAAAATTGGTAAGATTTTTGGCACAGTGACTATTTTTTTTAGTTCATTAAAATCGTTTTGGTAAAAGTCATCGATTAATGGGTTTAGTGTTGTACGTGATATGTCAACGTTTTGATCAATATATTGCCAGAAAACATCGGCATTTGTTTTTGTATGTTCAACGTTTTTTAACATATGTCCTGTTGCTGTTAAAACATGATTGGCAAAGATTTTTGGATCTGTAATATTAGCGAATTTACGTCCAAGTAAATTTAAATAGTTTTCCATGAATAAATGATGATCAAAATGAATTAAAGTTCCATCTAAATCAAACAAAATATGTTTAATCATGCTAACCCCCCAATTGATTTGAAATTTTCAGTGAAATACATCATTAAGTATACAGAAATTAAAGAATAAAAGCAATTTTGTCAACGTAAATTTAACAAATGTTTGTAATTTTATGGTGTAATATTTAGGAATATTAGTAGAAGGTATTGCATTTTTATAGCGAAAAATCCTATAATAAAGGACAGACCTTTTTGGGAGGAAAATAGAATGCGTAGATTTATGATTATGTGTATGGTGATGATATATTCGTTACTTAGTTTTACCACAATATCTTATGCTGCTGATTTTAAAGATAGAGTTAGTGGGCTAGCTAAAGTTGATGGAGTGCGGGTATATACCAATGGTGACAGTAAAGTTAGGGTAGTGTTGGATACGACAAAGGAAGTAGAATACCGCACATTTGTCTTATCAAATCCAACGAGAATTGCAATTGATATTAAAGGGGCATGGCTAAGTCCTAATGTAAGTAAAGCTACTCCGGTAAATAGTGGGTTAGTGGGCAAGGTAAGAGCTAGTCAATTCGATCCGACAACAGTAAGGATTGTTGTTGAGGCAAATGTCAGCAAAGACCGCTATAGAGTGTTTTCTTTAAAAGCGGATTCAGCAAATGATAAAATGCCTCGCATTGTTATGGATTTTGGTGATTTAGCACAAGAGGAAGTTGGTAAAACTCCGCAAGAGGAAACGATTAGTACACCTTTACCAGAGGTGAAAATGCGTACGATACAACTATTTGATAAACCGGGATTAAAAGATAAGATTATTGCTGTGGATCCGGGGCATGGCGGAAGTGATGGCGGAGCAATTGGACCTACTGGTATAACTGAAAAAGAAGTTACTTTAGCTGTCGGTTTAGAGTTGAAGAAAATGCTTGAAGCTGAAGGGGCAAAAGTCGTAATGACGCGTACGACAGATGTGGATGTTGCCCGTCCAAATGCTTCGGCGAGAGAAGAGTTACAAGCGCGGGTAGATATTGCGAATAAGGCAAATGCTACTGTTTTTGTTAGCATACATATGGATGCTTTTGTGAATCAAGAGGCACAAGGAACATCAACTTATATTTATCAAAAAACCAATGGTGACGAGCGCTTGGGAAGATTTGTTCGCGAAGGGCTAATTAATCAACTGAATACACAAGATCGTAAGACTCGTGATTGCAATTTCTATGTAGTTAAATATACAACGATGCCAGCGACTTTAGCGGAGGTGGCATTTATATCAAATCCAAATGAAGAACGTTTGTTAAAATCATCTGATGGTGTTAGAAAGGCTGCAAAAGGAATTTTTGACGGCTTAAATAAATATTTTTCTTATGATAAATGAGGCTGTCTCGGAGGGAGTTTTAACTCTACTGAAGGCAGATGAGTAATCCAGGGACTTACGGTGTCTTTCTGCGCCCTAATAGGCGGTGATTAGACCACGTTAGTCATAAGATAAATAAAGTGAGGTATGTTGATGTTAGATCAAGAAAAACTGGAAAATGCAAATTCACTTGAAGAATTGAATGCTGAGATAGCAAGACAAATGAAAGAGCGCGAAAAGGCTTTTTGGAAAAATAACGTAGATGAAAAAAGAAAACTGGTAGATGCTTTAACTTTACTAATGAAAAATGAATTAGATGATATTCGTGTAAATTTATGTGTGCATGGAATTAGTAAATTGAAGAAACAAGAAATGGCACAAGCTCTTGTAAATCCAATTCTTGATTTTTCTACTAGCTGGTTTGAGAATATCATATCAAGTCAATATGATATTTTATCGGATATTGCGAAAAATGGTGGTGCTAGCGCCAACGTAGATATGGAAGATACGAGATTAGATTATATTCGCAGTTTGGGAATTTTACATACTGGACGCATTAAAGGGGAAAACGTTTGGTATATGTCTGATGAAATATTAAAAGTGTGGAACAAGCTAGATGTTGAATTCTTAAGTCGCGTGAAAGCTAATGAAGAAGTTGTTCGTTTGGTCTCGGGATTGTTAACACAATATGGATTTTTAACATATGATATTTTATTTGAGCGTGTACAAAAAATTGCAAAAATAGCTGAATTTGATTTTAAAAAGTTTATGGGTATCTTAATTAATGCAAGTTGCTGGCAAGAAAATATTTTAATTTCTGAAGCTGGAATGATTCATTATGGTGTGCTTGATGAAGATGCACTTGAATATGAGCGTGAGAAAAATGCAAATTTAACCTACAAAGAGTTTTCTTATGATGAAACTTTTAAAGCTGGTGCAGTAGATTATGTTTCAGAAAATAATGCCTATCAGCAATTAATTGCACTTATGCAGGTGAATTTTGAGCTGGATTTTAAAGAGGCAAATGATATTGCGGATGAACTGTGTATTATGCTCCAAAATGGAGATGATATGAATGAAATGCTTAGTTATTTTCAAGTGGCATTAAAAGTGCCGACGAAATTAGTCACGGAAGAATTATTAAAAGTTTTTGTTGAGATGAAGAATACAATTGGGCTGTGGCGGTTAAAAGGTTATAGTATAAAAGAACTTGGCACTGTACCGCTCGATTGTGTAGAAAATTATCGTATTGTGGAAACGAAAGCTGATGGGATGAGATTTGTCCCGGCAAAGGCTTCCGTTGGACGCAATGATCCATGTCCATGTGGCAGTGGGAAAAAGTATAAAAAATGTTGTTTGCAATAGGCAAATAAACCGAACCGATTTTGGGGTGGGTAGTTGAGACAAACATATTCTTATCAAGAAAAAGTAAAACAATTTATGATTGTTTTACTTCCAATTTTTATTACACAAATTACTTTAATGTCAACTGGTTTTTTTGACACTGTAATGGCGGGAAATGTAAGTGAATATGATTTAGCTGGTGTTGCGATTGCAGTAAATATATTCATGCCTGTATTTGGTAGTATATTAGGGGTTCTTTCGGGATTAACGCCAACGATTTCGCAATTGTATGGCGCAAATAAAAAAGAGGAGCTTCCTTTTATCATTGTGCAGGGAATTTACTTAGCGATTGTCATAGCCATTTGTTTGATTATTCTTGGATTTATAGTTATTGATCCATTGCTTAATGTTATGAATTTAGAAGCTAAAGTTAAAATTGTTGCAAAAGGTTTTTTACTTGCTTGTGCTTTTGGGATTTCTCCGATCTTAATTGCTGCGGTCTTTAGAAACTTTGTTGATGCGCTTGGGTATACAAGGGTGACGATGGTTGTTACCGTATGTGCTGTTCCTATCAATATTTGTATGAATTATTTATTTATTTTTGGAAAAATGGGGTTTCCTGCTTTGGGGGGAATTGGTGCAGGTGTTGGTACTGCAATAACGTATTGGTTTGTTTTATTTATTAACTTGTTAGTCATTAAACATGTCAAACCTTTTTCGCAATACGATATCTTTCGGGTTTTTGGAAAACCTGACTTTGCCGCTTGGCGGCAGTTATTATCTATTGGTCTTCCCATTGGATTTGCTATGTTTTGTGAGCAAAGTATCTTTGGAGCGGTTGCCTTGTTTATGGCAGCTTATGGAACAACGGTAATTGCAGCGCATCAGGCTGCAATGAATTTTTCAACGATGGTATATATGATTCCACTCAGTATTAGTATGGCACTTACGATTATGGTTGGCTATGAAGTAGGCGCGAAGCGCTACGAAGATGCGAAGAAATATAGTTATTTGGGCGTTGCTTTATCCATTTTATTTTCTGGCTCGCTTACCTTGATTTTAGCGAATTTTAAAGGTGAAATTGCAGCCTTATATACAAAGGATGAGGCTGTATATCAAATGATACAGATATTTTTACTTTATGTGATAGTTTTGCAATTTTCGGATGCAATAAGTGCACCGTTACAAGGTGCTTTACGTGGATATAAAGATGTAAAAATAACGCTGATTTTAGCTGTCATTTCTTATTGGATTATTGGTTTGCCAGTTGGGTATGCATTTGCTAACTATTTTGGCGTTGGTCCGTATGGATATTGGGTTGGTTTAATTGCGGGAATTGTTGCTGGAGCGGTTGCATTAATCATTCGATTAGTGAAAGTACAAAGAAAGCAATTAGCGAAGTAGCTATAGGAACTGTTATAGATTTAGATTTGGGTGTTATCGGATTTTTCAGCCCAACTTTACGCTATAACAGTTTTTTGCTATTTTTTCGCAATGAAAATCATGTATAATATAAATAAGTGTGGTGATTTTATGAAAAAAATAGTTTTAATTTTTTTAACTTTACTTTTAGTGAATCTCAATTCTAGTGCTTTTGCCCAAGAAGATATCAGAGCACTTCACCTTACCTGGAGTGAAGATACTAAATCGACGCAGACGATTACTTGGCAAATGCATGAATTTAACCCGAATATCCGTGTAGAATATGGTGAAATAGGTTTACCTGCCGATTTCTCGAAAAAAGTTATGGCTGATATTGAGCCTTTTTCCGATGAAACAGGAGTAAAGCATATATATCATGTTACCTTACAGGGGTTAAAATCGAATAAAGAGTATTTTTATCGGATTGTTGATGGCGATACCAAAATAAAAGAAGCAAATTTTAAAATGGGAAAAAATTTAGATTCTTGTGATTTTTTGGTTTTTGGTGATTCGCAAAGTTATAATTACAAAGTATGGGGAGAGACTTTGAAAGCTGCTTATGCGCAAAATCCTAATGCAGAATTTTTTGTAAATGTAGGAGATTTGGTTGACAATGGACAGCGTATAAGTGAATGGGAGAATTGGTTTTTGAATGGAAAGGATATCATGATGCATTTGCCAATTGTACCGGTAGTGGGAAATCATGAGACGTATACACCGCAAAAAGGTATTTTTTCTATGCCCAAATATTTCACTTCTCAGTTTGTTTTACCGCAAAATGGGCCAGAAAAATTAAAAGAGCAGGTTTATTCTTTTGATTATGCGAATGTACATTTTGTTGTATTAGATACACAGTTTGGTGAAGAACGAAGTTTTGTTCCGGATTCATTAGAAAGACAAATAGAATGGCTAAAAAAGGACTTAGCAGAAACCGATAAAAAATGGAGAGTAGTATTTATGCATCGGGCACCTTATCATAATCGTGTGGATAAAGGTTTTGATCAAACGATAAAATTTGTGCCTATTTTTGAAGAATTTAATGTGGATGTAGTTTTTACAGCGCATGATCATGTTTGTGCTAGAACACCAGCAATGAGGGCGGGGCTTTTAACAGATGATGGAGTTATTTACGCAACAACGGGAAGAAGCGGAACGAAGGTATACCAAACAGTAATAAAGAAAGAATGGAATAGTACGTTTTTAAATCCACTAGATGAACCTACATACTCAATGATAAGTGTAAATGAAAAGAAGTTTACAGTAAAAGTATTATCGCAAAGTGGGAAGCTGATTGATAAATGGGATATTGATAAATTCTAGCCCTATTAATCCACTAATAATGAGGTGATTCTTTCCATAGAAATATATTTACAATTTATATATAATAATATTAAATTTAGGAGGGCTTAAAATGACAAAGCTTATTCTAGGATTTATATTGTGGATATTTATTTTTTTAAAACCTTTAACTGTGTCTGCTGAAGCTATTGAAGAATATGAGCAGGCAAAGCTCGATTATATTAATGCAGTTGTCTGCATGGCTACGTACGGTGATTACAATGGACGTTTTGCGCGTTATGAATTATCTGAGCTTGGTTGGGATGTTTCGCCCTTCAAGGATAATGTTGATGGAACAGAGGTCAAATTTATTACTGTAAAAGGTCAAGATAATAGGCCGGAACGTAACTTATATATTGTTGCAATTACGGGGACAGAAAGCCATAAGGATGTTATGCTAGACCTCAACTTTCATAAAGTATTTTTTGGGGGAACGACTCCGGAAGAATTTGTTGAATTTGCAAAACGTGACAAATTGACTAGTCAAGACCCTATGGTACATAGTGGTTTTAATAAGTATGCAAATGCAGCTTTTTATGGTCAAGATGATACTGGAGAAACTTATGGAGTTTATTTAGCGCGCATTTTAAAAGAGGATAGTAATAGAAAGATCTACTTGACAGGTCATAGTTTGGGTGGAGCAGCAGCAACTTTGCAAGCAGCTAGATTAATTAGTATGGGAGTAAATCCTAAGCAAATAGAAGTAGTTTCTTTTGGAGCCCCGGCTGTTGGAAATAAAGTTTTTGCAGATAGTTATGGAAGTAGAATTAATTTAAGGCGTATTGTTTTAAGTGGGGATCCTGTACAAGGTGCTTTGCAAGGGATTTCTGGTGGATATACGCAGTTTGGTGATAAAGTCGTATGGAGACGTCATTATACTTTGAAAAATTTTAAACATGAAATTGCAGTTTATTTGGATTCTGCAATGCGAATTTATTATGACAAGAAAGAAAAATTGAAGAATAGTTCGCTTGCAAGTGATGTTGAATTTCTTAATGAAAAGCAAGGAAAAGAAATGGTATATATTTCTGCGCCAACTCTTAACTTAGATCATATTACAATAGAAGATAAAAAATATGTGAAAGAGATATTAGAAGATGTGCATCGTTGGAGCGAACATGGATTTATCATAAATACGGAAAAAAGGGGAACATTAAACGAGGAAATTAAAAAAGCAAAAAATGCTGGATGTAAATGGTTAGTGTTGACGAATGTAGAAAGCAAGCAAATGCAAAAGCGATATAATGACTTTTATATCGCAGTTGAAGATATTTTGTATAATGTAGAAACGGAACAATTGGAAGCTGTCTTTAGTTCGGCACGAGGCAGTAATGATTCAACTCCACTTGGAACGATATTAAATGGCGCTTTGCAAGTCAAACAAGAACGAGAAGCTTTAATTTTTAATCACTCATAATATATAGTTATATCTGCTAGAACAAAACATAGATTACTATTTTGTTTACTTTACAATTGGAAAATATTTATTTAGAATGTAAGAGTGAGTATAAATAGATATTTGAGGAGAGTAGCAATTTAGAGAAGGTGGAATAGATATGTTAAAAAGTATTGCAGTAATGACAAGTGGTGGAGATAGTCCAGGAATGAATGCAGCGGCTAGAGCTGTTGTTAGAACGGCATTACACCAAGGTGCTGAAGTTTGGGGCATAAATAACGGATATAAAGGGCTGCTCAAAGACGATATCGTAAAATTAGAATCACGTTCTGTAGGTGATATTATCCAACGTGGTGGTACATTTCTTGGTACGGCACGTTGCAGTGAGTTTACAACGCCGGAAGGACGTCAAAAAGCTTTTGAGGTTTTGAAAAAACGTGGGATTGAAGGTTTAGTTGTCATTGGTGGCGACGGAAGCTTAACTGGGGCAAAATTATTGAATGATTTAGGAATGCCTGTAGTTGGATTGCCGGGAACGATTGATAATGATGTTTGGGGAACTGATTATACAATTGGTTCAGATACGGCTGCAAATACAATCGTAGATGCAATTAACAAATTACGTGATACAGCATCTGCACATCGGAGAATTATTATTATTGAAGTTATGGGAAGAAAATCTGGTTGGTTGGCAATGACTGCTGGAATTGCTGGTGGTGCAGAGCAAATTCTTGTTCCAGAAGTAAGAAATAATCTTGACATAGTTTGTCAAGAGTTAAAGGAATCCTATGATAAAGGAAAACGTTATAGCATTGTCGTTGTAGCAGAGGGATATGGATGTGCAGTGGAAATTGGAAAGAAAGTTGCCGAGGTTACAGGCATTGATACTCGGGTATCTGTACTAGGACATATTCAACGTGGAGGTTCTCCATCAGTAGAAGATCGAATAAAAGCAAGCATGCTTGGGGAAAGAGCTGCATCAGCATTAATTGCAGGAATTTCAAATGTTCTTTTTGGTTTTGATGCGGGAAAGATTGTGACTATAGATTTAACGAACGCTGTGAATAATAAGAAAACGCTTGATCCAGAATTAGCGCGTTTGGCTAAGATACTAGCATAAAATAAAGGTGTTGGGAATTTTCCCAACACCTTTATTTTATGCTAGTATCTTGTTTCAGGTATGATTAACTAAGAGTTGCTTAGAAATATCACGCTTATATTTTCATACCATACATTAATAATAGCCCAGATAATGTATAATCTGCTTTTGTATGTATATTAAAATTGTTGATATTAAGATCTACGTCATTAATTTTGCGTTTAGCATAAGACAAGCTAAGCATATTATTTTTTGTAAAATCGTATTTTATTCCAATGTTCGATAAGGAAGAATCCCTCCCTTTGATATAAGCCGCATATAAAAGAGTTTTATCATTTAAATTTTTATGAATATCAAATCCAAAATGAAAAGATGCCTTTGTTGCAGGTTCTACAGCTTGTCCAAAAGTAAACTTATTATTTTCATAGCCTGCGATGATATCAAAGTTATCGCTTGCTTTATAAATAAAATTAAAATCATTTAGTTTAGTTTTCGAATAAGAAACCATACCAAGCATTTCTTTATCTTCGGAACGAAAGCTACCTAAATTATATCTTACTAATAATTTATCAGTAAGAGCGTGGGTGATTGCTAATTCATAGCCAGATTTTGCATGGGCATCGGCAGATAAAAAACTTTTTGCTTCTCCTTTGGAAATAAGTGCTCCACCAACCTCAATCTGTGTTTCATTACTTTGTAATTCTACTGCTTCTGTTATCGCAGGGGTTGAAAAAATAAATAACCCTAAAGCAGCAAATGCTATAAATTTTTTCATGATTCCTCCTAAAAGTAAAGTTTAAAAAGTGTTAAAGTTTATGAGTAGGTTTATTAATAAATTTACTCTGGAAAAAGTAGTATATAAAATGAACAGTCTTATTGTATCATAATGAAAAGAAATGTAAATAGAGATAAAAATAACGTTTAATAATACATCTGTACTATTAAACGTTATTCTTATAATAAATATTTTTAGAATTTAAGGCCATACATTAGAGATAAACCAGATAGTTTATAATCTGCTTTTGTATGCAGATTGTAAAGATCAATATCAACGTCCATATCGTTTACTTGACGCTCGATATAAGACACTGTCACAACACTATTCTTAGTAAGATCATACTTTATGCCTATTTCAGATAAGGAAACATCTTTTCCTTTTAAGTAAGTGCCAAATAACATAGTTTTATCATTTAAATCTGTATGTGCAGTTAAACCAAAATGAAGAGTAGATTTTGTAGCAGGTGATACTGCTTTACCATAACTGAATTCATTATCCTCATAACCAAATACAAGATCAATATAATTATTTGCTTTATAAATTAAGTTTATATCGTTTAAGATTGCTTTAGCGTGTGTAGTTATACCAATCACATTTTTTTCTTCTGACTTAAAATCACTTCGTTTATATTGTAGAGATAAATTATTATTAAGTGCATGCGTGATTGAAAGCTTATATCCAGACTTTCCATCTACTTCTTCCGGAATAGCGCCTTTAGCTGAAGCTTTTGCATCAAATGAACCTCCTAATTCAACTAATGTTTCATTTGGTTCTAATTTTGCAGCTTCCCCTGTTGTTAAGTTTATTGTAAGAAATAAAGTGCAAATAAATCCTACTAGTAATTTCTTCATGTTTCCTCCTAAAAATAAAAATAAAAAATATAGCTATCAATGAGTAAAATTTCGCTTTTTGTTTAATAAAAAGTAGCATTTATCAAATGATGTTTTTTATTGTATCATAAAAAAAAATAATGTAAATGGAGACTAAATAGTCTCTTTTAGGACTGTTTAGTCTTTTTTTTTGCTTGAAAAATAATTTTTTTAGTAGGATAATATAATTTTGTGACGAAATTTATAAAGTCGTATATGGATTTTTAGGGGGATATTATCTATGGGATTTGAGAAAAATAGAGCTTTAAAGGTAAATGATATTGTAAAGATAGGAATGCTCGCTGCTATGTGTGCTATTATGACTTCAATAAAAGTTCCCTTTGGCGCCGATGCAATGGTACATTTAGGAACTGCCTGTGTATTTTTAATTGGTATTTTATTTGGCGGAATTTATGCTGGGTTCGCTGCAGCGATTGGTTCAGGCTTTTTTGATTTGCTAATGGGTTTTTCACCGTATACTTTATGGTCATTTTTTATAAAAGGGATAGCTGGATTTTTAATTGGAACAATTGCGCACGGATTATGGCCAAAAAAAACTTTTGATGGGTGGTTAAAAAAAGCTTTGCTTGGCATGGTTATTGCAGCGATATGGACTTTAGGTGGATATATATTGGCGTGGTGGTATGTAACGGGAAGTTTAACAATCGCAATAAGTTATATTCCTAGTTCCATTATGACATCTACTGCCGGATTTATTGTTGCTGTAGTTGTAGCTCCTGTTTTAAGAAAAAAAATATAAGTATATTATATTAGGAGAGTTTGATATGAAAAAAGCACTTTTGGTAATTGATATGTTACATGATTTTATTGACCCTGCTGGCGCACTTTACTGTGGAAGCGAAGGTGAAAAAATTGTTCCCGTTATAAAGAATATAATAGAAGAATTTTTATCCGAAGGTGCAGAAATCTTTTATATTTGTGACTCACATAGAGAAGACGATCTAGAATTTAAACGATTTCCCAAACATTGTGTTACAGGAACAATTGGTGCTGAGGTAATTTCGTCTCTTAATTTTGCCTGTAAAGATGATCATATGATTTTAAAGCAACGCTACAGTGCTTTTTATCAAACTAATTTAGAAGAAAAATTAGTTGGTATAGATGAAGTTGTATTAGTTGGTGTATGTACAAATATTTGTGTATTATTTACTGCCGAAGAGTTATGTAATCGTGACAAAAGAGTTATTATATATAAAGATGCTGTTGCTAGCTTTGATAAAAAGGCGCATGAAAATGCATTGGCAGAAATGAAGAATGTATTAGGCGTAATAATAAAATAAAGTAAGGATATTTTAAGTACTTTGCTATAATTTATCATTTAAAATAATTTTCGTATTTTTTTCATAAAAGATATTGACAAAAAAGAATGAAGCGTGTAATATAATACAAGTCGCTAACGAGCGGCACGGGAAGTGAACTTTATCAATCATCTTAAAAAAAGATGTTGACAAAACAAATCGCTTCTGATAATATAAATGAGCTGGTTACGCCGGCAATCAAGTGTTCCTTGAAAACTAAACAATGTAGATATTAAGTAATGTATTACTTGATTCAATTATGCCAGATGTGCGGGTTTCGTTTTAAACGAAACACAAAACAAATGTTACAAAAAAGTAACAACAATTTCTTTTAAAGAAAAGATAATTATTGAGCCATTTAGGCTTTCTAATAATAAATTTATTGGAGAGTTTGATCCTGGCTCAGGACGAACGCTGGCGGCGTGCTTAACACATGCAAGTCGAACGGAGAATTATTTCGGTAATTCTTAGTGGCGAACGGGTGAGTAACGCGTAGACAACCTACCTTTTAGATGGGGACAACATCGCGAAAGCGGTGCTAATACCGAATGTTGATAATGAAATGCATGTTTCGTTATTTAAAGATGGCCTCTATATATAAGCTATCGCTAAAAGATGGGTCTGCGTCTGATTAGCTAGTTGGTGAGATAACAGCCCACCAAGGCAACGATCAGTAGCCGGTCTGAGAGGATGAACGGCCACATTGGGACTGAGACACGGCCCAAACTCCTACGGGAGGCAGCAGTGGGGAATCTTCCGCAATGGACGAAAGTCTGACGGAGCAACGCCGCGTGAGTGAAGAAGGTTTTAGGATCGTAAAGCTCTGTTGTTTAGGACGAATGTGCCTTATGCGAATAGTATGAGGTAATGACGGTACTAAACGAGAAAGCCACGGCTAACTACGTGCCAGCAGCCGCGGTAATACGTAGGTGGCAAGCGTTGTCCGGAATTATTGGGCGTAAAGGGAGCGCAGGTGGGAAAATAAGTCTGTTTTAAAAGTGCGGGGCTCAACCCCGTGATGGAATGGAAACTGTTTTTCTTGAGTGCAGGAGAGGAAAGTGGAATTCCTAGTGTAGCGGTGAAATGCGTAGATATTAGGAGGAACACCAGTGGCGAAGGCGACTTTCTGGACTGTAACTGACACTGAGGCTCGAAAGCCAGGGTAGCGAACGGGATTAGATACCCCGGTAGTCCTGGCCGTAAACGATGGGTACTAGGTGTAGGAGGTATCGACCCCTTCTGTGCCGGAGTTAACGCAATAAGTACCCCGCCTGGGGAGTACGGCCGCAAGGTTGAAACTCAAAGGAATTGACGGGGGCCCGCACAAGCGGTGGAGTATGTGGTTTAATTCGACGCAACGCGAAGAACCTTACCAGGGCTTGACATTGATTGAAAGACGTAGAGATACGTACCTCTTCTTCGGAAGACAAGAAAACAGGTGGTGCATGGCTGTCGTCAGCTCGTGTCGTGAGATGTTGGGTTAAGTCCCGCAACGAGCGCAACCCCTATCATTTGTTGCCAGCACGTAAAGGTGGGAACTCAAATGAGACTGCCGCGGATAACGCGGAGGAAGGCGGGGATGACGTCAAGTCATCATGCCCCTTATGTCCTGGGCTACACACGTACTACAATGGGATTGACAGAGGGAAGCGAAATCGCGAGATGGAGCAAACCCCAGAAACAATCTCTCAGTTCGGATTGTAGGCTGCAACTCGCCTACATGAAGTCGGAATCGCTAGTAATCGCAGGTCAGCATACTGCGGTGAATACGTTCCCGGGCCTTGTACACACCGCCCGTCACACCACGAAAGTCAGTCACACCCAAAGCCGGTGGGGTAACTCTAACGAGAGCTAGCCGTCTAAGGTGGGGCCGATGATTGGGGTGAAGTCGTAACAAGGTAGCCGTATCGGAAGGTGCGGCTGGATCACCTCCTTTCTAAGGAGACATGGGAATTTGAAATAGAATTCTTGTCATCCAGGTCGACACATTTGGCATCTACATTGATTAGTTTTGAGGGAATACAAGTATGTATTGACTCAAAAATGTTCTTTGAAAACTACACAGAAGAAACAAATGAAATTAATCAACCTCTCAAAAGAGAGAGTAAATTAACGACATTTTAGGATTCAAAAAAACAAACTAAGCATCAAAAACGATGAACTTAGAGCTTAAATGACGTAAGTCAAGCTACTAAGGGCATACGGCGGATGCCTAGGCGCCAAGAGCCGAAGAAGGACGCGATAAGCTGCGAAAAGCCATGGGGAACTGCAAGTAAGTCTTGATCCATGGATGTCCGAATGGGGGAACCCAGCAGTAGTAATGTACTGTTATCCATGCCAAAGAGCATGAGAAGGTAGACCCGGGGAACTGAAACATCTAAGTACCCGGAGGAAAAGTAATCAAATGAGATTCCCTAAGTAGCGGCGAGCGAACGGGGAAGAGCCCAAACCAGCTGACTTCGGTCAACTGGGGTTGAGGACTGACATAATTTAAAAATGGTCTAACTGAATGACTTGGGAAAGTCAAGCGTAGAAGGTGAAACTCCTGTAAGTGAAAGACTGCATTTAATGGTCAGAATCCAGAGTACCACGAGACACGAGGAACCTTGTGGGAAGCAGGGGGGACCACCCTCCAAGGCAAAATACTCCTTGGCGACCGATAGCGTATAGTACCGTGAGGGAAAGGTGAAAAGAACCCCGGGAGGGGAGTGAAAAGAACCTGAAACCGTATGTCTACAAGCAGTTGAAGCACTATAAATGTGCGACAGCGTGCCTATTGAAGAATGAACCGGCGAGTTACAGTATCTAGCGAGGTTAAGTGGAAAACACGGAGCCGAAGCGAAAGCGAGTCTTAATAGGGCGAAAGTTAGATATTGTAGACCCGAAACCGCAGTGATCTATCCATGACCAGGTTGAAGCTCAGGTAAAATTGAGTGGAGGACCGAACCCGTGAACGTTGAAAAGTTTTGGGATGAGTTGTGGATAGGGGTGAAATGCCAATCGAACGCGGAGATAGCTGGTTCTCCCCGAAATAGCTTTAGGGCTAGCCTCAAGGTAAAAAGTATAGACGGTAGAGCTCTGATCGGGCTAGGGGGCGTAAAGCTTACCGAACCCAGTCAAACTGCGAATGGCTATACTTGTACTTGGGAGTCAGACTGCGAGTGATAAGACCCGTAGTCAAAAGGGAAACAGCCCAGAACGCCGACTAAGGTCCCCAATGCTGTGCTAAGTGGCAAAGGATGTAAAGCTTCACAAACAACCAGGATGTTGGCTCAGAAGCAGCCACCATTTAAAGAGTGCGTAATAGCTCACTGGTCGAGAGGCTTTGCGCCGAAAATGTCCGGGGCTAAAGCACAGAACCGAAGTCGCGTCAGCATACTAAGTATGTTGGGTAGGGGAGCGTTCTATACACGACGAAGGTATACCGAAAGGAGTGCTGGAGAGTATAGAAGTGAGAATGCCGGTATGAGTAGCGAAAAGGAAGGTAAGAATCCTTCCCACCGAAAGCCTAAGGTTTCCTGAGCAACGATCGTCGACTCAGGGTAAGTCGGGACCTAAGCCGAGGCAAAGAGCGTAGGCGATGGACAACAGGTAAAGATTCCTGTACCACCGATAATTGTTTGAGCAATGGAGTGACGCAGAAGGAAGGTTAAGCGGGCAGATGGAAACGCCTGTCTAAGCTGGTAGGGTGAGATGTAGGCAAATCCGCATCTTAAAAACCTGAGAAGTGACGGAAAGATGTAAGCAATTACATTGAATTTAACTGGACCACGCTGCCAAGAAAAGCTTCTAGTGAGATTAAAGGTGCCCGTACCGCAAACCGACACAGGTAGGCGGGGAGAGAATCCTAAGGTGCGCGGGAAAACCCTCGTTAAGGAACTCGGCAAAATGTATCCGTAACTTCGGGAAAAGGATAGCCATTTTTGGTGAAGCTACAAGCTAGCAGAGCTGAAGAAGGCGACAGAAGAGAGGCCCAAGCGACTGTTTACCACAAACACAGGTGCATGCGAAAGAGAAATCTGAAGTATATGTGCTGACACCTGCCCGGTGCTGGAAGGTTAAGAGGAGGGTTTAGAAGTAATTCGAAGATCTGAATTGAAGCCCCAGTAAACGGCGGCCGTAACTATAACGGTCCTAAGGTAGCGAAATTCCTTGTCGGGTAAGTTCCGACCCGCACGAAAGGTGTAACGACTTGGGCACTGTCTCAACGAGGGACCCGGTGAAATTGAAATACCTGTGAAGATGCAGGTTACCCGCGACTGGACAGAAAGACCCCATGGAGCTTTACTGCAACCTGACATTGGTTTTTGGTAAATAATGTACAGGATAGGTGGGAGACTGAGAATATGGTACGCTAGTATCATAGGAGTCAATGTTGGGATACCACCCTTTATTTACTGAAAATCTAACTGAATGAATAACAAACATCAAGACAGTGTCAGGCGGGCAGTTTGACTGGGGCGGTCGCCTCCGAAAGAGTAACGGAGGCGCCCAAAGGTTCCCTCAGCGCGGCAAGAAATCGCGCGAAGAGTGTAAAGGCAGAAGGGAGCTTGACTGCGAGACGGACAGGTCGAGCAGGTACGAAAGTAGGGCTTAGTGATCCGGTGGTACCGAGTGGAAGGGCCATCGCTCAACGGATAAAAGCTACCCTGGGGATAACAGGCTAATCTCTCCCAAGAGTCCATATCGACGGGGAGGTTTGGCACCTCGATGTCGGCTCATCACATCCTGGGGCTGAAGTAGGTCCCAAGGGTTGGGCTGTTCGCCCATTAAAGTGGTACGTGAGCTGGGTTCAGAACGTCGTGAGACAGTTCGGTCCCTATCCATCGCGGGCGTAAGAAACTTGAAGGGAGCTGCTCCTAGTACGAGAGGACCGGAGTGGACGAACCAATGGTGTACCAATTATGCCGCCAGGCGTACAGTTGGGTAGCTACGTTCGGAAAGGATAAACGCTGAAAGCATCTAAGCGTGAAACCAGCCTTAAGATGAGGTTTCTCATAGAGTAATCTAGTAAGACCCCTTGAAGAAGACAAGGTAGATAGGCCAGATGTGTAAGTACAGTAATGTATTTAGCTGACTGGTACTAATAGGTCGAGGGCTTGACTTAAAGCAGAGAGCCAATATACCATGAGCGAAAGCGAATGAAGTAGATTGAGCGAATCGCTTTACTCCGAGCGTAAAGAAATGGAGCGAGTGAGTTTCATATCTAAGCGAAGCGGAATAAAGCAAGAATAAAATGTAGTTAAGATTAATTTCGATTCTTCTGTATAGTTTTGAAGGAACATATCTAAAAAGAAAGTTCACTTCAAAAAGCACGGATGACTAGAAATGTGCAGATACAAGGCGCAGCGGAAAGAAGAGAGGGAGGCGTAATGAGAATTACGTTGACTGAACGGATTGAGCAGTAACGAAGTAGATGTGCGTTTATAGACAGACGGATCTGGTGTCGATAGCTATAGGGTACCACCTGTTCCCATACCGAACACAGTAGTTAAGCCTATACACGCCGAAAGTACTTGGATGGAAACGTCCTGGGAGGTTAGGTAGATGCCAGTTTTGTTTAGCACTCACTTTGGTGAGTGCTTTTTTTCATTTCTTTAGATATAAAAATATACATAATACAATAAAGTAAAGAGCAGGAAGTTAACTTTTTAATGACGAAGTTTTATAAATTCTTAGTTTTGATTTATTATTTGGAGTTGATGTAGATGTCCATTTTAAGTGAAATAATGACAGCAAATGAGTATTTTACTACTCATTTACCTAAAAGTTATTCTGAAAAAAAAGAGAATAATGAAAAATTACCAAAACGACATATGGCTATTGTTACATGTATGGATACCCGTTTAGTAGAATTTTTGGAACCTGCACTTGGAGTTAGTCGTGGTGAGGCCAAAATTATTAAAAATGCAGGCAATACAGTAACAGGAACGTTTGAAGCTACAATACGCAGTTTAGTTGTAAGTATATTTGAGTTAGGAGTTAAAGAGATATTTGTTATTGGTCACCATGACTGTGGCGTTGCGAATACAAATTCAAAAGAGCTGATTCAGAAAATGCTTGAGCGCGGTATTGCAAAAGAAGCAATTCAAATGATTCAAAGTGAATTAGAAAGATGGATTGATGATTTTCAAGATCCTTTACAAAATATACAAACCGTTGTAGCAAAAATAAAAACCAATCCTTTAATACCAAAGGATATTGCAATTCATGGTTTAATTTTTGATCCTAAAACAGGAAAAGTTGATATTGTTGTTGATGGATATGAAAGTATAGATAAATAAAGCAGGGCGATAAAATAAAAGTAAAGGATATTTATACCTTTACTTTTATTTTTTAGTAATGATAAATAATTTCAAAAATTCTATTTTAAAAGTATTTTTGTGAAAAGATAGAGTAATATAGTATAATTATATTTACAGATGATTTTAAGCTCTAGATGTCTAAATAAAATAGAAGGTATAGAGCTGTTTATATATAAAAATCAAAAGGGGGCTTTTATGGAATTTATATTTTTAGTTTCAGCTATCGTTATTATCCTTTGTATTGCATCTAGTGGAATTTCAAACAAATATGGAGTACCTTCATTATTAATTTTTATTTTTCTCGGAATGCTATTTGGCTCAGATGGTATTTTTAAAATTCATTTCGATAATTATGTATTTGCAGAGCGTATTTGCTCTTTTGCATTAATTTTTATTATGTTTTATGGAGGCTTCGTAACCAATTGGAAAATTGCAAAGCCGATTATAGGAAAAGCCGTGTGTCTTTCTACTCTTGGTGTTATTTTGACAGCAGCTTTAACAGGAGTTTTTTGTTATTACGTTCTAGGGTTTGATCTATTTGAAAGTTTTCTGCTAGGAGCTGTTATTAGTTCGACAGATGCTGCATCTGTATTTTCAATTTTACGTTCAAAAAAATTGAATTTAAAATATGGCACAGCTTCACTTCTAGAAGTGGAGAGCGGAAGTAATGATCCTGCCTCTTATATGCTTACTATGATGGCAATTATTATGATAGGCGGGGAGTCCCTAGGTAAATTAGGAATAATGGCCTTTAATCAAATCGTATTGGGGATTTTTTCAGGAGTTGTAATTTTTTTATTTGCAAAACTTATGCTAAAAAGAGCTTCTTTTATGAAAGATGGATTAGATGCAATCTTTGTTTTTGCTATAGCTGTGGCGGCTTATGCTTTTCCACAAATAATTGGGGGGAATGGATATCTAAGTGCATATCTCGTAGGCCTTTTGCTGGGAAATAGTAAAATAAAGAATAAAACGGTGCTGATTCATTTTTTTGATGGAATCACGGGTTTATCTCAGATTGCAATTTTCTTTTTGCTTGGATTACTAGCGTTTCCTTCGCAAATACCAGCAATATTCTTATCAGCGTTTTGTATAGCTATTTTCTTAACTTTTATTGCAAGACCAATTGCAATTTTTGCGATTTTAGGTCCAGCAGGATGCAATATTAGGCAGAGTCTTTTAGTATCGTGGGCAGGATTGCGTGGTGCTGCTTCTATTGTTTTTGCTATAATGGCTGTGAGTAGTGGTGTTGATACTAATAATGATGTTTTTCATATTGTATTTTGTATTGCTTTACTTTCAGTGGCTTTCCAGGGGACTTTACTTCCGTGGGTGTCAGAAAAATTAGATATGGTGGATAATCAGGATAATGTTCTTAAAACCTTTAATGATTATCAAGAAGATACAGAAATGCAATTAATTAAAACATATATCCCGGAAAGTCATCCGTGGATCGGAAAGTCAATTAGTGAGATAAAATTGATGATTGATATCTTAGTTGTGATGATTAAAAGAGGCGATGAAACGATTATTCCAAAAGGTGACACTATAATTTTTGCTGGTGATTTTCTAATTTTAAGTGGGGAAACTTATTACGATGATGGTAATGTTATGTTATCGGAAATAAAAATAGAGGAAGGACATCCTTGGCTGAATAAAACGCTAAGAGAACTAGAACTTCCTGACGAGACTTTAGTGATGATTATTAAGCATGCAGATGGGGCGACAATTATTCCTAAAGGGAAAAATCGCATTAAAGAAGGCGATATTTTGGTATTAAGCGGATATGAGTCTTAAAAAAATAGCAGGAGAAATTTTCTCCTGCTATTTATAAAGCCAATTAACGTTGTTTACGGGAAAGTAATTTAATTACGCGAGCACCTGTGTTCCGAATACGTCTAAAGGGAGCTACACTTACTTTGATTTTTGGTTTCATATCTTTAATTGCACCAAAATCACCGCGTTTTAAAAAAGTTGTTTTTGTTTTTTCTGGTTTTAAAAAGCTTTTAATTGTTGCCACTATTTTTTCTGGACGGCTGTTGTCACTGCAATTGAATACATCTACAGCAGTATATCCTAAATCAGGATACGTATGAATACTAATATGACCTTCTTTTACCAATGCAATTGCATTTAGATTTTTATCATCAAGTAAATGAATAGAGGAGTCAATTAGTGTCATGTTTGCATCAGCAACGGTGATATCAATAATTTTTTTAATGAAATCTAAGTCGCTTAGATTCTTTGCTTTGCAACCATACATATCAACTGTTAGATGCCTTGCGATTAATTTCATGAAATGTCGCCCCTTTTGTTTGTTTAATAATCTTGTTGAGGCAAATTTCCTCAAATTAGCCCAGTTAATAAAAATATACTATTATACAATCTAATATTATAGATTGTATTTAAAAAAAAGTAAAGAATATTATCAAAGTACTAAGATACTTACTGTAAAAAAGAATTTTGGATATAGTTTGCTAAGATATGTTAAAATAGTAATATAAGTTTGAAATATATATTGGAGGGAGTTTTATTAATGAAAAATATAATGGAAGTTTTAAATATTAAATATCCGATTATTCAAGGTGGTATGGCTTGGATTTCAGAAGCTAAATTAGCTGCGGCCGTGTCAAACGCAGGAGGAGCTGGCATCATTGCTGCTGGTGGTAGAACTGCTGAATATATTCGTGAACAAATTCAATTAGCAAAAACTTTAACAGATAAGTCTTTTGGTGTAAATATACAATTGATGGCACCGAATAAAGATGAAATTGTAAGTGTCGTTTGTGAAGAAAAACCGGCTTTTGTTACATTAGGTGCAGGCAATCCAGTACCTTTCTTAGCAAAGTTTAAAGAAGCAGGTGTAAAAACGATTCCTGTTGTACCAAATGTGAAATTAGCAAAACGTGTTGAAGCAGCTGGTGCAGATGCAATTGTTGTAGAAGGTATGGAAGCGGGTGGACATATTGGTGTACTTACTACAATGCCATTAATGACACAGGTAATTCCAGAGGTGAATATCCCCGTAATTGTAGCTGGAGGCTTTGGTGATGGACGGGGGCTAGCAGCAGCACTTACTATGGGAGCAGCTGGTGTACAAATGGGAACAAGATTCTTGTTAGCTGAAGAATGTGGAGTACATGCAAATGTTAAAGCAAAATTAATTGAAGCAGCTGATACAGATAGTATTGTAACCGGACAAACGATTGGCCATGCTGTTCGCGGAGTAAAAAATAAGTTTTCTTTAAATTTTGTAGATTTAGAGAAAAAAGGAACATCAGAAGAAGAATTAATTAAACTAGCTACTGGAACAAATAGACTTGCTGCTGTAGATGGCGATGTAGAAAATGGTATGGTTCAAGCAGGGCAAACTTTATTACCATTGAAAAAGGTTGAACCGGCTAAAGTAATTATTGATACAATTATTGCCGAAGCAAAAGAAACGTTGGCAAAAGCGCAAAAAATTCAATTATGATAAAGTGAGATTTGATTCTGGTGAAGTTTTAAATCTCTCAAATCTTAACTTTAAATAGAAATAAAAAAGCAAGAGTTCAAAATAACTCTTGCTTTTTGCTTGCAAAAAATATTTTATTAATATATTATACTAAATAGTAATATTCTTATTTAGCGAGTATGGAGGTAAATAATGGGGAGAAAACTTTTAAGTGTTTTTATTGGCATAATGGTTATGTCATTATTTTTTATCGGCTGCGCAGGAAATAAAACTGTAGAGCAAAGTAAAGAGGGAAAGTATCGTGTTGTGACTTCATTTTATCCGATGTATATTACAGCTTTAAATGTGACTAAAGGCATTGAAGGCGTGGAAGTAATTAATATGACAAAACCACAAACAGGTTGTCTACATGATTATCAACTGACGCCCGAAGATGTAAAGACATTAGATAAGGCCGATGTTTTTATTATTAATGGAGCAGGGATGGAGTCCTTTATGGAAAAGGTAATCAACGGCCGTAAAAATTTACATATTATTGATGCAAGCCGAGGAATTGAGTTGCTAAAAGACTCGAGTGGTGAGGAAAATCCTCATGTTTGGGTTAGTGTAAGCGATGCTATAGAGCAAGTGAATAATATTGCTAGCCAGTTAGCCCAATTAGATGGAAAGCATGCCGAGCAATACAAGGAGAATGCAAAAGCATATATAGATAAACTTGAGCAATTGAAACATGAAATGCATGACGAGATAGATTCTTCCGAGAATAAAAATATTGTAACTTTTCATGAGGCTTTCCCTTATTTTGCAAAAGAGTTTAATCTCAACATTGTTTCAGTCATTGAACGTGAACCTGGAACAGAACCATCACCTAAAGAATTAGAGGCAACGATTGAGCAGATAAAAGATTTGCATATTAAAGCATTATTTGCGGAACCACAATATCCGGCGGGTTCGGCTGATACAATTGCAAAAGAAACTGGTGCAAAAGTGTACACGCTTGATCCTGTGGTAAGCGGAGAGGCAAATAGTAATGCAGCAGATGATTATATTAATATAATGAAGAAAAACACTAAAGTCTTAAAAGAGGCGTTAAATTGATTATATAAGAGATATTGATTTTCGAGTTAATTGTTTCTATTTTAAATTTTTACTAGCAGCCAAGTTACTATGGCTGCTAGTTTTTTTGTATAAAGAAAATCCTACGTTAAGCGTGCAGTTCGGAAAGATTAAAGCTATGAGTAGAAAAAGGAAAGCTCTTCAACCTCAATAAAAACGGTTACAACAATTGTAAAATTTAGAAAAGGATGAATATCCCAAATAGAGAAAGAGCCAGAGAGTACTGCCTAAAGTATAGGCATTTGTACTTGCATGTTTAAACATGTTAAAATAATAGTTGTTTTCATTGAAAGGGGCGCGTCTATACTTTGCAATGGAATGTAATCAGCAAACGGTTGCCGATTTTAAATGAATTGTATGTTTAATCATGTATGGGGTAAAATGAATGTTATCCTAATATCATCTGAATGAAATCTTCATCAAAACAATAGCTGATGGAATAGCCCGTATTTTAATGATGAATATCTAGTATATTAGTACTTTTAAGGGGGAGCAAATGTATAAAGATTTAGTTAATCTCAATCGCAAAAGCAGAGTCGAGAATGAATTGTCTATAATGACACAGTCGATTGTCTGTGAACTTGCTGAGACGAATAAAAAAATAGGTTTTTCTGCGAATGAGATTGCTATTCGATTGAAACTTGTTCGAAGCAATGTCAGCAAAGAATTGAATTGTCTATTGGGAGAAAATAAGGCAATTAAGATTTCTGGAAAACCGGTTCTGTATTTAGCGACAGAGGTTTTGAAAAAAACTTATGGCAATGTTTTGAACCAAAGTGTCTTTCAGAATATTTCTCAATTGCAGCAATGCTTGTGTCCAGATCAGGATGACACCCCAGCAGAAAAAGAGATTTCGCAAAATCTTTTACAATCCGATTTACAGCAGGTAAAACAAGAAAAAATAGAAAAAGAAATA
Source organism: Selenobaculum gibii (assembly GCF_030273445.1). Classification (NCBI taxonomy): domain Bacteria; kingdom Bacillati; phylum Bacillota; class Negativicutes; order Selenomonadales; family Sporomusaceae; genus Anaerosinus; species Anaerosinus gibii. Next base: position 1,991,247 of record NZ_CP120678.1, on the reverse strand, counting down.
AAACAGCATGATCAGATTTTTGGAAATATCACTGGGGCTGAAGATGATTTGCAGTTACAGGTAAAGCAAGCTAAGGCTGCTATTTTATATCCGCCGAATGGATTACATACGCTGATTATCGGACCGACGGGGAGCGGTAAGACGACATTTGCCGGGATTATGTATCGCTATGCGATTGATACTGGGAAAATGCCATCAACAGCATCTTATGTGATTTTCAATTGTGCCGATTATGCCGAAAATTCACAGTTGTTGATTTCACATTTATTTGGTCATGTAAAGGGAGCTTATACCGGAGCTGAACGCGAGCGCCGTGGCTTGATTGATCAGGCAGACGGTGGGATATTGTTTTTAGATGAGATACACCGTTTGCCGCCGGAAGGGCAGGAAATGCTGTTTTCCTTGATTGACCGCGGAACGTATCGGCGGTTGGGGGAAGCTGAGGGTGTTCGAACGGCTAATGTTTTGATTATTGCAGCGACGACGGAGGATCCACAGTCTGCGATCTTAGGAACTTTCTTGAGGAGAATTCCTTTGGTCATTACGTTACCGGGCCTGAATGAGCGTAATCTCAAAGTGCGGATGAAGCTGATTTGTCAGTTCTTTCGGGAAGAATCAGTGAAAATAAAAGTTCCTTTGATGGTTGCAAAAGAGGTGCTCAAAGTATTGCTTCTATACAAATGTCCGGGAAATATTGGACAACTGCGTAATGATATTCAGCTGATTTGTGCGAATGCATTTGTGGAATATATTACGAACCAGCAAAATGGTGTGCAGATAAAATTATCACAATTGTCGCAAAACTTAAAAGAAGGCTTTTTTGCAATTGATGAAAAAAGGCAGGAGCTTATGCAAAACTTCAATTTGAATGATTGTGAAACGATAATATTTGATGGAATGAAGGATGGATTGACGGAAAACCTACACAATGTATTATTGTATGATGAATATCAGACGGGAGAAGATTTCTACGATTTGATTTTAGAAAGTGCGCAAAAACTATATAATCAAGGCTTAGAAATAGATCAGATCAAGGATAATATAGTAGGACAGGTCCAAAAGAGAATGTATCAATCGGTACCGAAAGCCCGTGCAAACAATCTCCACGTAGATAAAGAGGTCTTATCCAAGATTGCAACGCCGGAAATCGTTCGCATCATCGAAGAGGAGCTTGAAAAAGCCAATGCTGTATTTGGCAGGATTATTGATGCTAAGATGGTCTACAGCTTGGCGCTTCATATGGAAACTTTGATTGAACGTTTGCGCCAGGGGGAAGTTAGAATTTATCCTAACAGTGTCAAGGTAAGTAGCGATCACCCGGAAGAATATCGTGTAGCGATGCAGATAAAAGTTCGGGTCGAAAAAGCATTGAATGTGATTATTCCAAGTGATGAAGCGGCATTTATTGCTATGGCTTTGTATTCAATGAATATAAAAAAAGAAGGGAATATACAGATATTAGTCCTGTCGCATGGAATTTCGACGGCGACCAATATGGTTGAGGTTGCCAAGATGCTGCTCGGATACGATTGTTTACATGCCTTAGATATGCCGATGGAAGAAAAGGTTACGGTTACTTTGAATAAGGCGGTGGAGCTTGTCAAGCGAATTAACACGGGCGGCGGAGTTTTGCTTCTGGTCGATATGGGATCATTGACGACTTTTTCCGAAGTTATCACCAGTCGGACTGGGATACCGACGAGAACTATCCGCATGGTCAGTACACCGATGGTGATAGAAGCGGCGAGAAAAGCGATGATGACGAATATGACATTGGAGGAGCTCGAGGAAAGTGTAATTACAATGAGTGGTTTTATCGGTGGACGCGTAAAGGTTGCCGTGGAAGAGGAGATTCAGTTTGAGCCGCTAAAGGCTCAAACGATGAGTTATTCGCATGGAATCATCACGATGCTGGAAGATGTATTGGCATTTCTTAATGTAAAAAAGGCTTGTCGGGTGCTTGATGAAGTCTTGGACAAGATTGCCGCTGACTGCAACTTCATCGTAGATGATACGATTCATTTAAAATTTTTGTTCCATTGCTCGTGCATGATTGAACGTTTGGTGCGAAAAGAACCTTTGCCGTATAAAAAGTTTGCCCGAATTAAGCAAGAACATCAAAGCGTTTTTCAATTTGTGGAACAAAACTTTGAAATTGTAGAGGAGATTTTTGGAATTTCGATTCCGGAAACAGAGATTGCCTATATTGTAGAGATGCTCAATACACATTTCTACCATACTGGCGTAGATGACAGTATTTTGAAGGTGAAAAAATAGATAAGGATAGAAAAAACGAGTTGAATTCGCACGGATTCAACTCGTTTTTTTCTATAGATAGTGATACACATGTTGATACAGATAAGGGGAGGTTTACTTGATACACATAAAAAAATCCATGATGATGAAAAAAATATTCTGCGGATAAAAATAAAAAATCCTAACTGTTTTTAGCGAAACAGCATGTTATACAAGGAATGGAAAGCGAAGCAAAACACTTTGATACACATTCTCGATGTGTATTGGCATGATACTTGCATTAATTAATAGGTGTAAAGAGAAAGCACTGATAAAACAGAGGATAGAAAAGTGAGGTGATAAGATGATTGGGATATTGTTATTAACACATGAAAATTTCGGAGCAGCGATGTTAAAGAGCGCCGAACTGATTGTCGGAGGTTTGGAGCAAGTCAGGGCGATTGGGTTGAATAGGGGCGATGATATTACTGTGTTTTCCGAACGGGTGAGAGATGCAATTCAAGGCATGGATACAGGTGATGGCGTATTGGTTTTTGTTGATTTGTTTGGTGCAAGTCCATATAATGCTACAGCATTAGTAAGCACCGGCATTGAGCAAAAATTTCGCTGTGTAGCGGGCATCAGTTTTCCAATGGTTTTAGAAGCACTTACAATGCGGGAATCTTGTTCGCTTAACGAGCTTACGGATAATTGTATGAATGCAGGCAAGGATGGAATCAAGGAATTATTTAGCGAAATGAATGCTTTATCAGAAGAAAAAATTAAAAAATAAACGTAAAGAAGGGTGAAAATTATGCTGAATATTGTATTGACTAGAATTGATGACCGCTTAATCCACGGACAGGTGGTTACGGCTTGGGCTAAAATCACGAAGGCAAATCGGATTATTGTAGTTGATGATGAAGTGGCAATGGATGAGTTTATGGTCAAAATCTTAAAGATGGCGGCGCCGAGGTCGTTTAAAATAGGAATTCATACTATCGCTGATGCAAGTGAAATATTAAAGGGTGAGGATACCGGTGAACGGGTTATTGTCTTGGTAAAAACACCAAAAACGATTGAAGCGTTGATCGAAAATAATGTAGAAATAAAAGAGTTGAATCTCGGCGGAATGGGAGCTATTCAGGGGAGAAAACAATTTTATCGCAATATCTCGATATCGGATGATGAAAGGGAATCCTTTAAATTGTTAGAGCGGCAGGGTATACATGTTTATGTACAGATTGTACCTGATGCTTCGGCAATGGATATCGGAAAATTACTGTAAGCTGCTTTAACAAAAACGAGAAAGTAAAATCAAATATTGAGGGGGAAATAACGTGGAAATTTCAATTTTTCAGGCGGCGTTAATCGGTTTCTTTTACTATCTCTCATGGAGTCCTTGGTGTACGTATGTTGGATTCTTTACGTTGAACAGACCTTTATTGGCAGGTTTTATTACGGGGATTATATTAGGTCAGCCTTTAGAAGGGGCATTAATTGGAGCTGGTATAAATGTGATTTATCTGGGCTTTATTTCAGCTGGCGGGGCGCAAATGGGAGATCCGTCATTTGCCGGATATGTTGGTACGGCTTTGGCTATCATTTCTAACTTAGATGTAAGTACAGCAATGGCAATCTCCGTTCCGCTTGGAACGATTGCGACGGTACTTTGGATTGCAAAGATGACAGTAAATTCGTTTTTCGTGCATTGGGCGGATAAAGAAGTTGAAAAAGGGAATCTCAATATGGTCGCATTCATCAATGTGGTTCCACCGCAGATTTTGTTATTTTTAGTTAGCTTCATTCCGGCAACTTTGGTTGTATACTATGGACCAAATGCAGTAAACGGAATGCTCAGTATTTTGACGGATGATGTTTTGCATGTATTCAACGTAATCGGAGCCATGCTTCCGGCACTTGGGATTGCAATGAACTTAAAGCTAATCGGGAATTCTTTTACGATGCCGTTCTTCGTTTTGGGGATTATCCTTTCGGTTCATTTCCAAATGGATATCGTTATCATTTCCATCATAGGGGTTGTTTTGGCATTAACAGTGAGTTCTTTACGAAATAATTCGAGCGGTGAAGCATAGAAAGTGGAGGAGGATGAAACATGGGAACGAACAATCTTTCAAAAAGTGATGTAATAAAATCCTGGTTTAATTGGTTTATGTTTGCTCAGTCAAATTATAATTATGAAAGATTACAGGCAACCGCATTTGCCCATTCAATGCTGCCGGTAATCAAGAAATTATATAAGACAGCAGAGGAGCAAAAAGAAGGTGTTAAACGTCATTTGTCTTTCTTTAATACGGAACCTATCTGCGGGTCGGTTATCCATGGGGTTACGGTTGCGATGGAAGAAGAACGAGCGAATGGCAAACCGATTAGTGATCAGGCTTTTAATGGGATTAAAACAGGATTGATGGGACCTGTTGCCGGAATCGGCGATACGCTTACGCAGGGGGTAATTACTCCGATCATGCTGGCGATTTGTATCGGGATTACAAATAATAATAATATTGCCGGACCAATTATCTTCGTATTGGCACAGTTTTTCATTATGACAACGATTTCTTTCAGTTTGTGGATGAATGGCTATAAATATGGGCGCATAGCGGTAGAACAGATTATGGAAGGCGGTAAAATCAACCGCGTTATCGAAGGCGCATCTATTTTAGGTACACTTGTTATGGGGGGATTAGTAGGACGGTTTATCCCGCTACAGTTTGCCGCTAATTTGGATTTGGGCGGTATGCAGTTTAATTTGCAGGCGGATTTACTGGATAAATTGATGCCGGGCTTGATTCCGCTGGTATTGACTTTAGCTGTTCTCAAAATGGTAAAAGCCGGGGTGTCACCAATTAAACTAATGGGGATATTGATTGCCTTTGGTGCGATTACCGGTATTTTAGGTATCTTCTAATAGATAAAGGAGAGGTGATTGAATTATGCAATTGACCTTGGATAATATAGATGCGTTAAAGATTACGGATTATATTGGTGGGGAACTTTCCTGCACCTGTGGCAAACCTCATTCGATTCAGATGGACAAGATTGTCATTGAAGAAGGAGCAGTGAATAAAACGGCGCAGGTACTCAAAGAACTCGGGTATAAAAAAGCACTGCTCGTTGCCGATGCAAACACATGGAAGGCTTGTGGGCAGTTGGTTGCCATGGTTTTGGAAAAGGAAGCTTTTCCATTTAAAACCTGCATTTTTGCTGAAAGTTCGGATGATTTGGTACCAGATGAAGCGGCAACCGGAAAAATATTTATTCAGGCAGACGCAGATGTAGATGTTATTTTGACGGTAGGTTCAGGTGTATTGAATGATTTAGGAAAGTTTGTCAGCTGTAAGTTGAACATTGATACGGTAATCGTAGCGACTGCGCCTTCGATGGATGGATTTGCTTCAACGGGAGCTGCGCTGATTGTCGGAGATTTAAAAACTTCGTATCAGGCGGTTTGCCCGCGTGCCATTATTGGCGATGTAGATATTTTGAGAAATGCACCAATGCCAATGATTATCGCCGGCTGGAGTGATATCATCGGCAAATATTCAGCGTTGGCTGATTGGAAGATTAGCCAGATTATTAATAATGAATTTTACTGCGATGTCACAGTAAAGATGGTAAAAAAATCAATAAAGACTTGTATGGACAATATTGAAAAAATAAAACAACGGGATGCTGTGGCGATTAAGAACTTGATGGAGGGACTGGTATTAACGGGAATTGCCATGAGCTTTGTCGGCATATCGCGACCGGCATCGGGGTCAGAGCATCACTTAGCACATTATTGGGAAATGCAGTTCCTTTTCGCGCATAAAAAGGCGATTTT